>SXIK01000060.1 GCA_005772855.1 Planctomycetia bacterium
AGGGCGAGGACGTTGTGGCTGGCATTCGCACGCCCGCGCCCATCAACGAGTGCTCGAAGAGCGAGCACAACCGCGATGAAGTCAGCCTCGAGAAGAGCATGCCGAAGGCCTACAAGGAGCTCGATGCGATTCAACGACGGCTCGAGAAACACTACCGTGACATGCAGGATATCGAGTTCACGATCGAGCGTGGACGCCTCTTCATGCTCCAGTGTCGTGTGGGCAAACGGAACGGTCCCGCGGCCGTCCGAATGGCAGTCGACATGGTCCGCGAGAAGTTGATCAAACCCGAGGAGGCCGTGAAGCGTGTCACGGGCGATCAACTCGACGAGTGCCTCCACCCGATTCTCGACTCAAAGGCTGAGCAGGGGTTGAAGCCGATTGCGAAGGGGCTGCCAGCGGGTCCCGGTGGCGCCACCGGGACCATAGTTTTCAGCGCGCAGGCAGCGGTGAATGTGGCGAAGAATGGCAAACAAGTTGTCCTTGTACGCGAGGAGACAAACCCCGAGGACGTCGAGGGCATGCGAGCGGCTGTGGCCATTCTCACGGCTCGCGGCGGCATGACCTCGCATGCAGCGCTCGTCGCCCGCGGTTGGGGCAAGTGCTGCATTGTGGGCGCCTCGGGAATGGAAGTCGACAGCCACAAGAAACAGCTTGTTGTGGCAGGCGGAAAGATTCTCCGCGAGGGCGACTGGATTAGCCTCAACGGTACACGAGGGAATGTCTACGAGGGAAAGTTGCCCATGGTCGTGGGCTTCGAGGGCAACAAGCAGCTGGGGACATTCCTCGCGCTGTGTGACAAGATCCGCCGTCTGAAGGTGCGCACCAACGTGGATACGCCGGCGGATGCTCACAGGGCCCGATCGTTTGGTGCTGAAGGCATTGGCCTCTTTCGGACCGAGCACATGTTTTACGGGGAAGGCTCGGAGAAGCCGCTCGAGAAGCTCCGCAGGATGATTCTTTCGCAGACGGTGGAGCAGCGCAGTCGTGCGATCAGCGAGCTGTACCCCTATGTGAAGAGCGACGTCAAGGCGACGCTCGAGGCGATGGAAGGTCTCCCCGTCACTATCCGTCTCCTCGATCCGCCGCTCCACGAGTTTATACCTACTGATGATTCCAAGCTCGCTGAGCTCGCGCAGTCGATCGGCATGAGCGTTGCTGATGCCAAGAAGAGGGCAGACAGTCTCCACGAGACAAATCCCATGATGGGACACCGCGGCGTTCGCCTCGGTGTCACTTACCCGGATGTGACCGAGATGCAGGTTCGAGCAATTTTCGAGTCTGCCGCGGAGCTCATGGTGGCCAGGAAGAAGGTCGAGCCCGAGATCATGGTGCCTGTCGTGGGGCTCCACACCGAGTTGGCGGATCAATACGACATCATCGAAAGGACGCACGACGCGGTCGCAAGGGCATTTGGGTTGAAGAAGATCCCTCATCTCGTGGGGACCATGATCGAGATACCGCGCGCCGCTCTCACGGCAGGCGAGCTCGCGACCCGTGCGCAGTTCTTCTCCTTCGGCACCAACGACCTTACCCAGATGACATTCGGGTTTTCCCGGGACGACATGGGGGGATTCCTCGCGCAGTACCTCGAGAAGAAGATCCTTCTCGAGGATCCATTCCAGTCGATTGACTTCAGTGGGGTGGGCGAGCTGATCTCCATGGCCATCGAGCGAGGCCGCTCCGTGCGCCGAGACTTGAAGATCGGGATCTGCGGTGAGCACGGAGGCGATCCGGCCTCGGTCAAATTTTGCCACAAGGCGGGCATGGACTACGTCTCATGCTCGCCGTTCCGGGTTCCGATCGCTCGTCTTGCCGCAGCGCAGGCGGTGGTTGAGGAGGCGGCAAATGCAGGAGCTCAGAAGAAGAAAGGCGCGACAAGGTTCGCCGCCACGAATGGCCGCGTCCGGCTGCGCGGCACCGCGATGAAGGGACCTGGCGGCAAGAACCAGAAGGCGAAGCGGAAGGCGAAGGTGTTGGCCCGTTAATCCAGCCTGCAAGCTGGCCATCCTGGCAACTTTTGGTTCCCTGGAGGCCCAGCCCAGCCGGCTGGGCCTCCAGGGGCTTCACCGGGGCGTCGAGCGGCCAGGGTGCTTCCGGGCAGGGTCGAGAAAGTGTAAACCTAAAGACTTCCGACCGCTCCGTCCGACTCCTTCTTTATAACCAACCATTTAGCCCCCGGGAGCGAGGCTTCCTGACCAGCCTCAGGGTCGCGGCCATTGTTGCTGTTGACCCTGCCGGCAGGTCAGCCGGAGGGATCGCTCCGCTCACGTGGGTTTCGGAAGGGTTGGGTCGGGGGACGGGTCCCTGGATCCGTCCCCTTTTTCTTTTTCAGGACTTGCCGCCGGGAGGTTCGGCTCAAGTCGCACTCTCCAGCCCCCACACGACTGTTCTCTGCAGTGCGGAATAGTGGAGTAGGGGTGGTGTGTCGGGTATCGAAATCCCGCTTGCCGCCGCAAGGCTGTTTGTCTCGATTTCTGCCCAGGCCGGCTGGAGCCTCCAGGGCTCATGGTCGATCTCGCCGCGAAAGACTCTGCCTTGCCGATCGACTGCGTAGAGGCAGTACCGCTCCGTGAGCCACTCCTGAAGGGAGCCCGGCGTGGACTCATGGGCCACGCCCGCAGGCCCATAGCGGGCCTTGAACTGCGCGAAGGGCCCATGGCAGTCACGACGTACGCTGGCGTAGCGAATCGAGTCGCCGTCCCTTTCGAGGGACATTCGGGCAAAGAAATAGGGGAGATGAAACAGCCTGCGTGCGGCGTACACATTCATCTGGCTTGCGGCGTCCAGGCTGAAAAACCAGACGCCTGGTTTGCCCCCGCGCGTGACATAGGTGCGAACGTTCAACTCGTGGAAGGCCGAGAGCCCCGGCAGGGGCGGAAGCCAGTGGAGATGAATCCCCGTCATGGTGAACGGCACGATTCCGACCCAGGCCTGCCCGTCCAGTGTGTCGAGGTCAAGCCCTGCGGGGATGCGGTCTCGCAGTTGGTCCGGGGGAACTGGCCAGTGGGCGAAAAGAAGGTCGAGCCAGGCCTGACCCATGAGCCAGGGTCGACCTGGAATTGGCCATGGCCTTCGGTTCTCACGCATCGCAACGTGATCTAGGCGCCGGTCACGATCGGAAGAACAAACCACCAGAAGATCCTCCCAGGTCAGGGTCCAAACAGTGACAAGAACAGAGGCGACCCCTGCTCTGCGGGGCAAAGGGCCGGAAAAGTGACGGCAGATTGCTTTCGATACAGCCCTTTCTCACATTGCTCGATCATCTTGCAGCAGGTATCTTGATTTCCGCAATACTCCAATGACTACAACACGATCCACTTCGGACGCTGAAGCTCCATCTCCCTCGTCGCTTGCACCACCGGTCAAGAAGCTGCTCGACTGGTTGCCGTGGGAGAAGCTTCTCATCTGGGGCCTCTTCATCTTGACCGTTTACGCTCTCCGGCATTTCTTCTTCATTATCTTTGTGACCTTCATCGTTGCGTACATCATGCGAAGCAGCGTACGGAGGATTTCGGGCTTTATCCTGAAAAGAGGCGAGAACGTTTGGCTTGATAGGGGATTGACGGTCGTTGGGTTCGTCCTGCTCCTTCTGGGGCTATACGTTGCCGGTCTTTATGTTGGGCCCGCTCTTTACGATCAAGGCAAGGCGCTGGTGCAGCGGGTGCAGACCATCGATCCCGAGAAAGAGGTAAACAACCTCATCACGCGCACGGTGGGATACGTTCTCTTTCACCATGATTACTCGAGCAAGGTAACCGAGCGGTACAAGGAAAAATTTGAGGCGTTTCAGCAGCGCCAGGGACCTGGTACGCAGGCGTTCGATGCCTTCTCGGGTCTTGCGGATTCCATTGAAAAGCTTTTTGAGGCCGAGGAACGACAGAAGATTCGGACGAAGCTCGCTGAAAAAGGCAAGTCTTCTGACAAGGAGTTCCACAAGTGGTTCATCGAAGAAGAGGCGACGAAGATATTCGACAAGAGCCGTGACAAGTACATCCAGGCATGGGAAAAGCGGTATGCCGACGCGGCGGAGATCGCGGGTCTTCCACCCCTCGAGGAGTTCAGGACGAAGCCCGACTACGAGGTCCAGCGAGATGTCCGGATCAAGGACGCCATCTTTCGCGAAGTCTTGAAGAGCCCCGAGGAATCCAGCATTTACCGGGAGAAATGGCTTACTTACGTCGAGGAGACGGCTCTCGCCAACACCAGAAGCTCGTTGCACCGCAGGGAACGATTTCGAGAGTTCTACGAGCGCCTCCGCAGGGGAGAAGCGGCGGCTTTCTTGTCCGAGGCGAAACCCGCCTACGAGTTTGAAAAGTACACGGAGCTCATCGAGGCGCACAAGAAGGGCGAAGAAGCGTTCAAGTTGGCGCTATCGGAGGTCACGCCGAAGACCGAGGAGGAGCGCCTCGCGCAGGCGCACATTGCATTTGAGCAGTCCGAGACCACCAGGCTTGTCGCGGATTGGCTCAAGAGCCCGACCTACCTTCAAGCTCGCGAGTGGGTCAGCAATTCTATCAAGAGCGGCCTCGAGAACATGGGGGGGTGGCTCCGTTCAACCGCTGGTTTGTTGATCAACATTCCCATTCAGCTTGCGCTCTGCCTGTTGCTCAGCTTTTTCATAACGTTCGACATCCCGCGACTCCGGCGCGGAATATTGAGTCTCAGAAAAAGTCGCATGAAGGATTTCTTCGAGCAGATCGCCCCCGGCCTCTACAACTTTGCCCGCCTGATTGGCCGGGCCTTTCAGGCCCAGGGTGTGATCGCCATATTCAACACGCTGCTCACTTTCATCGCCATTCGGGCGCTGCGGATCCAGAACGAGACATTTCTGTGCGCGCTTGTATTTGTATGCAGTTTCATTCCTGTTCTCGGCGTCGTGCTCTCCAGCGTTCCTATCTGTATTGTTGCCATAGTGCAGCCCGGGGGCTCGATTCTTCTGGCTCTCGAGGCCTTTGTGGCGATTCTCGTGATCCATTTCGTCGAGACGAGTGTCCTGAACCCAAAGATCCTGGGCGAGATGCTCCACCTTCACCCAGTGCTCGTGCTCGCGGTGCTGGCGATTGGCGAACACTTTTTTGGAGTCTGGGGCCTATTGCTCGCCGTGCCCGTCACGGTCTTTATCATCCGATCTGTGCTCCTCAACGAGGAGATTCCCGGGTTGATCGAGCATGACCCACTGGCCCGGGTGGAGCTGCTCTCCGCACCTCCGGGGTCAGTGGCTTTGCCCCCCCGCTCGAGCTCCGAGCTTGGAGTCGTATCGGGGGAGCACGGCAATGGCGGGACACCCACAGACTCGAGCGCACCACTCCAATAGCCGGGCTGAGCCTGGTGGCGCTTACCCCGAAAATCCGCGTGATTTCCCCGGGCTGCGGTGTAGAGTTCTTCTCCAACGGCACGCGCTGGAGGACTTGGCTCCTCCACGCCGCCTTTGTCCTTCCGCTTGGCCAGGAAACACACTCATGCTCTCGTCCAGAACTCTGTTTGGGTTGGCTGTGTTTTGCGCGATGCTTTCCCCGTGCCTTCTCGCCGAGGACTGGCCACAGTGGCGGGGGGCGAAGCGCGATGGCGTGTGGCGAGAGGGGGGAATTGTCACGAGCTTGCCAGCGAAACTCGCCTACAAGTGGCGTAGGCCAATTGGGGGTGGCTACTCTGGCCCCGTCGTGGCCGGGGGCCGCGTCTACGTCACTGACCGTCTGCTTGCTACCGGCGTGCGCAACCCCGATGACCCATTCCAGAAGGAGAAGCTTCAGGGCGGCGAGCGTGTGCTCTGTCTCGACTCGAAGACCGGGGCAGAGATCTGGAAGTACGAATATGCGTCACAGTACGAGGTTCAATACCCCTGCGGGCCTCGAGCGACGCCGACGGTCGAAGGCGGCAAGATTTATACGCTCGGAGCGATGGGCGATCTCTTCTGCCTCGACGCCGAGAAAGGCACTGTTGTCTGGTCGCGCAATCTCCTCCGGGATTTCAAAGGCAATCTCAACGCATGGGGGTATTCCGGGTCGCCTCTGGTGGACGGAGAGAGACTGATCGTCTTGGCGGGAGGGCAGCCCGATGCCTGCGTGGTGGCTCTCGACAAGGCTTCGGGCAGGGAGCTCTGGCGTTCGCTGGAGCGTGCTGATCCGGGCTACTGCGCTCCGGAGTTGCTGGATGCCGGAGGCAAGAGGCAGCTCATTGTCTGGACGCCGACGTCGCTCGCGTCCATCGACCCGGCGACTGGAAAGCGCTATTGGGAGGAGCCGTTTTCGATCAACTCGGCCGTTTCAATTGCGTCCCCCGTCCACGATCCGAAGAGCGGGCTACTTTTTGTCACGGCGTTCTTCAATGGTCCCCTGATGATGCAGCTCATGCCCGACAAGCCCGAGGCAAAGGTGCTGTGGAAAGGGAAATCTCAAAGCGAGCAGGAGGCGCAGACGGACGGGCTTCACTCGATCCTCTCGACACCCACGATCAAGGACGGGCATATCTATGGTGTTTGTAGCTACGGCCTCCTGCGCTGCCTCGACGCGCAGAGCGGACAACGCCTCTGGGAGACGCGAGAAGCCACGGGGCAGGGTCGGTGGTGGAACGCTTTCATTGTCCAGCATGAGGGCAAGTTTGTGATTTCGAACGAACAGGGGGAGCTGATCTTCGCGGACATGACGCCGAAGGGCTTCAAGCTGCTCAGCCGCACTCAGCTCATCGAGCCCGTTCAGCCGATCCAGCGCCGCAAGGTTGTTTGGTCTCATCCCGCGTTCGCGGAGAGGTGTGTCTTTTCGCGGAGCGATCAGGAACTTGTTTGCGCTGACCTTTCAGCGCAGTAGGAATTGTGGCCATGCCAGGAATGGACGGCGACCGGCAACCCATGGCACCACTCTGGATTGCCGGATTGTTCCTTGTCCCGTCTGCCTTGTCCGCTGGCGGGCTGAGTGAGATTCAGGAGCGAGGCTTCTTCACCTGGGGCGCCGATGAGGAAGGCGGTGGTCCCTTTGTCTACACGGATCCCGGAGACCCTGCCCGTCGTCTGGGCTTTGAGGTGGATCTTGCCTCGGCGCTGGCACGGGAGCTTTCTCAATCGTTCTCAAGGCCAATCGAGGCTCGCTTCGCACAGGGGCAGTGGGACAAACTCCCGGACCTGCTCCGCACTGGCCGCATCGACATCGTTCTCAACGGCTACGAGTGGACGCCGGAGCGGGCTGAAGTCATGGCCTCGACGCTGCCCTACTATGTGTATGAGCTTGTCCTGTTGGTCCGGGACGGTGACGACTCCATCACGAGTTGGTCCTCGCTCAGGAGTTCCAAGAGGCGAAAGGTTGGAGTGCTCGGTGGCTCCGCGGCAGAGCGCTACCTCGGCGAGAGTTTTCCCGAGGTGGCCTTGGTTCTCTATGACGGAAACACCAACGCGATGGGGGACGCTACCAAGGGCAGGATCGATGCCACGGTGCAGGACCTGCCCATAGCGTTGTTCTACCGGAATGAGTTCCCGGGGTTGCGCCAGGTCGACAAACCCGCTGCCCCGGGGCGATACGTCATGTTCGTGCGGAAGGAAGATGCGGCTCTGCGCGATGCTCTCAACCGAGCCATCCTCTCGCTGAGAGAGCACGGGTCTCTTCGATCAATTTACGAGAGCCACGGAATTTGGACGAAGGCGCAGCGGGATATCATGCTCCTGTCGCTGCCAACTGCGGACGTGGTTTCGGCGCAGGGGAAGGTTGATTCCCTGGTTTTCCTTTCAAGACACGCAGGCACGCTGCTCGAATCGGCCTGGATGACGGTTCAACTGAGCGTGGTCGCTTTTCCGCTGGCGATCTTGCTCGGAATCCTGATCGCACTCGCCCGGCTTCATGGCCCCCGCTGGGTCTCGGTGCTTCTCGCCGCATACGTCGAGGTGCTGCGGGGTACACCGCTCATGCTACAGCTCTTCGTCCTCTTCTATGTGCTCCCGGGGGCGGGCGTGAAACTGGATGCCTTCGTTGCCGCCATCCTCGGGCTTGCCATCAACTACTCTGCGTACGAGGCCGAAATTTACCGCGCAGGGCTCCAGGCGGTTCCTGCGGGGCAGATGGAGGCGGCGCTGGCCCTGGGCATGAGCCGCTGGCTTGCTCTGCGCCGCGTCGTCGTTCCGCAAGCGGTGCGCATTGTGCTTCCGGCCGTCACGAATGACTTCATAGCCCTGTTCAAGGACACTTCCGTCTGCTCCGTCATCACGGTCGTTGAGCTCACCAAGCGCTACAACATCCTTGCCATGACGAGCCCGTCCGAGGTGTTGCCACTGGCAGCCATTGCCGGACTGCTATATCTCTGCATGAGCTATCCTCTCTCGGTCTTCTCGGCGGCCATGGAGAGGAGGCTTCGGGCGTGATCCGGGTGAAGGAGTTAGTGAAACGACACGGTTCACAGGACGTTCTGCGGGGCATCACGCTGGATGTTGCCAGGGGCGAAGTGGTTGCGGTGATAGGTCCGTCGGGTGGGGGCAAGAGCACCTTTCTGAGATGCCTGAACGGGCTTGAGATCCTCGACGGTGGCACCGTTGAGATGAATGGAACCCGTCTCGAGGCCGGTCTCCAGGAAGTTGAGTTGTCCAGACGCCACCGAGAGATCCGCTCGCGTGTGGGAATGGTTTTTCAACAGTTCCACCTTTTCCCTCACAGGAGCGTCATCGAGAATCTCATGGAGGCACCGATCCACGTCTCGGGGAAGTCCGTGGAGGCAGCGCGGGCTCGAGCGGAGGCGCTTCTGGAAAGGGTCGGGCTCGGAGCGAAGGCGTCGAGCCGGCCAGCGTGCCTCTCGGGTGGTGAGCA
>SXIK01000061.1 GCA_005772855.1 Planctomycetia bacterium
CGGGCACCGCCAGGAGGAGTCTTGAGGTGAGCCAGACGGCGATCGCGAGCAGGATTCGACTTGTGTTGAGATCTTGGAATGCGGTTGGCATGGGTGTTCAAGACGATACTCCGCGCGGCCATGATAGGGCCATCCTGCCCGGCGCTCACCCACAATCGGCGCCGGACGCGCCCCGGTGCAGGGGAGGTCTTCCCCCCCCGGGAAGAATATATACCGCACGCGGGCAGTGATGAGACCTTTTGCAGCCTGCGAAAGGATGTGGCTGCTCGCGCCAGAGGCGCCCGGCGCCCCTCAGGCGCCGAGGAGGGGGAGGTACGCCGCCAGGCGACCGGTGCGGGGGAGGTCTTCCTCCCCCGTGAAGGATACAACAAAGATTTGTGTGGCGAACTGGTCACACTGGATCAGCTTCCTTCCAAGGTCTCGTGACACTTTGTGACAGGGGGCTTGAAGGCCTGCTGGGATACAAGGACCGTCGCGCGTTTCTCTGAAGCGAAACTGGCGACGAAAGGTCTACTTTTTCACCGAGAAGCGATGGGCCGTGGTCGAGCGGTAAGTCTGACCTGGCCGCAGGATCGTCGACGGAAAGCTTGGCTGGTTGACCGAATCTGGATAACGCTGCGTCTCGAGGCAAAGCGCGGCTCGCCTGGGATACGTCTTGCCGCCCTTGCCGACCACCGATCCGTCGAGGTAGTTGCCGGTGTAGAGTTGAAGGCCAGGCTCTGTTGTGAGGACGTCCATCACGCGGCCGGTTGTCGGCTCGTATACCCTGGCCGCCAGTGCGAGCGATCCGTCCTGATTGTTGAGGACGAAGTTGTGATCGTAGCCGCCAGGTGGGCCCTTGATTTGCTCGATGCGGGCGCCCAGCGCCGTGGGTCTTGTAAAGTCGAGGGGTGTCCCCTGAACAGGCGCGATTTCGCCTGTTGGGATGTCGGTCGCGTCGGCTGGCGTGTACTTGTTCGCTGACAGGGTGAGCTCATGATCGAGAATCGTCCCGTTGCCGGCGCCCGCGAGATTAAAGTAGGAGTGGTTGGTCAAATTGACAGGCGTGGGCTTGTTGGTGGTGGCCTTGTAGTCGATTCTGAGCTCGTCCTGAAAGGTCAAGGTGTAGGTCACCTCGATGTCGAGATTTCCCGGGTAGCCCTCTTCTCCGTCGGGGCTCTGGTAGCTGAAAGTGACGGCCCGCCCCAAATCTGAAGGAATGATTCTAGACTTCCACACTCGCTTGTCGAGGCCGACCTTGCCGCCGTGCAGGTGATTCGGCCCGTTGTTCGTCGCCAGCGTGTAGTGCGCTCCATCGAGGGTGAACTTCCCCTTGGCGATGCGATTCGCAACGCGTCCCGTGGTGCAGCCGAAATAAGGGTGGCCCTTCAGGTAGCCAGCGAGGCTGTCGAAGCCGAGGACAATGTCGTCCAGCTTGCCGTTGCGATCCGGCACCTTCAGCGACGTCAACAGGGCGCCGTAACTGGTGATGCTCGCAACAATGCCGTTCTGGTTGACCAGCGTATAGAGGTCGACGGTTTGGCCGTCCTCAGTCTTGCCCCAGATATCCTTCTTGATGCTTTCCATATTTAAACCTGCGCCACTTGGGCCCCCGTGGCAGCCAGCAACGCCTGCTGCCAAAGTGAGCACAAGCCAGAGAAAAGGTTGGGTGTTGCTTGAAATCACAGCGAGCTCCCTTCATCAGGGTTTTTAGAGCTGGGCGCCTTCAACGCGTGTTGACGAAGCCGTTGATGGACCGGAAGAGTTTTTGAGGAGCGAGAAATCATAACAAGTTCAAGATTCGTTGGAAGCCTGGCGTCGAGCGCAAGCGAGAATTCTTCTCAGTGTCGGTTGTGCGAAATCTGCAGCCTGGATGAAGCCACACCAGGGCTCGTAAACGGCGAGCAAATGGTTGCTGGCAAGCCGCTGCCGTTGATCGGCGCACCTCACGGCGGAGACCTCCTGCCTTTCCCGGGCTTGGGACGTGCAGGGCCGGGCCCAGTCACTGGCCTCTGGCCACGGTTGGCCGCGACGGCTGTTGGGTGCAGCTCCAGGATTTTGTCGAGCGAGGTGAAGGCGTCCACTGGCCAGCGCAGGAATGCGTGGGAGCGCTTCGCGGATCTGCGGGCGGCGGTTTCGGCCTGCCGGAAGGGTTTGTCGTTCTGGACGTACAAGCGAAGGAGGTGACGACGTGCGTGGGCAGGACTGGTGTAGTCGGCCTGCTCGAAGGTGACCGGCCCGGCCCGACCGTACTGCTGCGATCAAGTTCGTCTTTCCACCGGCGGAAGAAGGAGTTGAACTTCCCCCATCACCACCCGCGCTTCGACTTCGACGAGCGGGCGATGGTGGTGGGCGCGGATCTGACGGCGCGTGCGGCGACGGATTACGTGATGAATTGAGTGGTAGTTGAAATCGAAAGTGCACCCCGTCGGGTGCGCTTTTCCATGACGAGCCAGTTACTCACCGCGCCCACACGAAAAGCCACTGGGCCATACTTGTCCAACTGCCTTCTCCTTCCGCCTGATTGCGCGCATCGGTGGGGGCAAATTCTGATGCGAGAAGCTTGACTTTCGAGCCAACTTTTTTCCATGGCCGACATGCCCGTCCGAGCTTCGAGACGAAGTTGAGGCCGGTCCCGATTGCACCGAGGACGGACTGAGAGTGTGAGCAATAATCGACCTGCCGCTGCAGGGTGCTCCAGCGCCGGAGGCGCCCGGCGCCCATCAGGCGCCGAGGAGGGGGAGGACGCCGCCAGGCGGCCGATGTGGGGGAGGTCTTCCTCTCCCACGAGCAAGAAAACTCAGAGCCTGAGGGATTTTTGCTCAGGCTCTGAGCGGTGGGGACGCTTTTCTGCGCCGCTCTCGAGGGCTCGCACCACCCAGTGTGCGTCTCAGGGACCTTGTAAGTCGTGCAGCACCGCGGCGAGTCGCTGGAGCGCTCCCGCTGAGAAGCCGCGGTCATGGAAGAACACCACCCGGGCGGCCGCGTCGATGAGGACGATGCGGCCCGGGAGTGGATCCTCGGACCCGACGAATTGCTCGAGCACCTTGGCGTCGCCGTAAATGGTGACGACCGAGGGCCAATCTTCTCTCGGAATCCCCCTCCGCATGCCCCCATCGATGGTCGCCGCGAAGAGACCCGGCAGTAGCCCGGGGAGGGTCGGCAACTCGAGGATCTTGACCTTCAGACCGACCTGCTGCGCGCCGAGGATCCAGCGGTCGAGATCGAACTGGGTCTCCATCTTGAAGCCAATGAGGAGGAGAGCCGGCGCGCCTATCAGGTCCCCAGGAAGCTGGCGTTCCACCCCGTCGAGCGACTGCCCGCGCAGGGCGGGGAAGGTTTCGCCCGTCGGGTCACGGCGGGGCGGCCGTCCAGAGCAGGAGGCCATCCCTGTCACAGTGAGCGCCTTGGTGAGGGCAAGGGGGCATGTTCGAGCGGGCATCACAATCTCCATCGACTTGGTCAACGATCAGAACGTCCGGATCCTGGCCTTGAACCCGACGCTGAGTTCGAGGGCCTTCTCCCCGCTCGGCTTGGTCCGCGCCCCGTGGGGGAACGACGCCTCGCTCCAACGCTGGAGGGGTCAGGGAAAGTTTCAGGGAGTCCAGCCGCGAGGAGGCCATCGAAGCCTCCCCCTCACCGCGGTGCGGCCCAGGCCGTGCCGCAGAAAGCTCGCGGTCGAGCCAGGCGACGCGCCGGGGTTGCCAGCGTCGTCAGTGGGCATCTTCTCCAGGGCTCCCACGGTGTCCAGAGGTTTTGAGGGCTGGCGCCAGTGACTGGACACCAGGGTCAACTCCCGCCGTGGGCAGCCCTCCTCAGAGGCAGAATGGGCCAACCTCGCTTGTGTAGCCGCAGAGCGCCCAGGCCACAAGGGTTGCGAGGCAGCAACCCTTACGGAATCGGGTTGATTCGTAAGTCGCCGACAAGAAATAGGAGGTCACAAGAACAAACCAGCTCCCGAAGATTCGGAGCGAGAACAGAGCTACGAGGGGAGAAAAGAGGACCGCATCGAACACATCTCGTGGATTCACGAGCCCACCGTGTTGGACCGAAAAGCCCACGTAGGCTCCCGAGAGGGCGCACAGGGTCAACACCACCATCCGACCGATGAGGCTCCTCTGCGCGTCCCGGAAAATGGCCAGAGGGTAGTCTTCAAGCCAGTTCGACACAGAGCCCTCCTGGAACTGTTGCCCATTGTTAATAATAGCCGACTCGCTCGGTCCGTTAAAGAGGCAACTCCAACATCGCCGTGGACGGGTCCGGGCGGGAGGGCGCTCCATGTCCGCGGCTCCTTCGGCCGTAAGACAACGCTCGACATGGCCGGCGTGGCATCCCACGAGCTCCTTGTCAGGGCAACCCGCCCGAGCCGCTCACGAAGGGGAAGCAGATCGCATGGCTCCAGGGCCAGAAGCTCAACGGCTTCGCGCCGCAGCACCTTCAACGCCACGCCTGCGGTTGAGGGCGACTCGCTCCTGATTCGCTCGGAGAAAGCGCTGTATCGGATCGGAACGCGGAAAGAGGGCGCGAAGGAGCTCGTTTACAGCCCGACGCACCGAGCCGCGGCAAGAGCATCCCCACGCGCCGGCGTTAATCGTGGCTACACCGCGAAGACGCCGAGGAGCGCCGCGTTGATTGCAAGCGCCTCTCCGACCGGCCCCGAGTCGATCGACTTCGGCACAGCGAAGTTCCCGAGTTCGTCCGGCGCTCGCGAGAATTCGCGAAACGGAAGCGCGACTCCCGCTCCGAACGCGGCTCCCTCGACGCGGCCGGCGGATCCCCAGCGCCCTCATGTGCGAGGGCAACGTCGAGGGGTTCATGGCGAGGAGTTTCGCCGCGCCGTCGTCGCCAGGGCTGCGCCAGCCGGCGGCTTCGAGCGCCAGAAGAATGTTGTGCCGCTCGAGGTCCTCGAGTTCCGCGACCGTGAGCACGCGGGGAGGCTCCGGCGTGTTTCACGTCGCGTTCGCCTCCTGTGGTGTGGCGGCGCTTCGGGATGCGCGCGATTGAGATTCAGCTTCTTCCCCTGGGCGGCAATTGCCGCTCGTTCGGTCACGTTTTCCAGCTCGCGCACGGTCCCCGGCCAGTGGTGGGCCGCAAGCCGCCGCACACAGTCTGCACCGAGTGGCTCGAAATGGCGCTCGAGTTTCTGCGCTAACCGCCTGGCGAAGCTCTCCGCCAGAAGGCCCACGTCCTCGCCGCGCTCGCGCAGCGGAGGCAGACGATTCGGGAAGACGTTGAGGCGGTAATAGAGGTCCTCGCGAAAGCGCCGCTCGCGGATCTCCTTCCGCGACCACTTTCCCCGCTGGCGCGGCTTGCCGGCCATGGCGCCGTCGGGGGTGGGCGTCCGCGGGCAACGTGAACGGGGCATCACGGAGCTCACCGTACCGTGACGCGCCAGAGGACACTTACGGAGTTGGGCCGTACGGAAAGTACCTGGCGAAGAATAGCGACCGCACGACCTGGACGACGATGCCCGAGGCGTCGAGGTCGTCAAATGTGGTCTCGTTCGCTTCGCCGGCGCCGAAGACGATGTCCGGCCCCGTGCGCAAGGCCGCCCTCCCGGTCCCCAGAGCCCCGGTGAGTAGAGCGCTTCCATCCGGCAGGGCGGCGACCGACTGGCCGGCGTCCTGGCCGCCGCCGCCCGCGCCGCGGGCGAAGACTAGCGTACCGGCGGGGTCGTAGCGGGCGAGGAAGATATCGGTGTGAAGCGACACTCGCGGGTGATTCACGACGGACAGCGTGGTCTGCGCGTCCCCCTCGCCGAAGGCGGCCTCGAGGGCGAAGGACCCGGTCACCAGCGCGCTGCCGTCCGGGAGCGCAGCGATGCCGAGCCCAGCGTCGTCCGCCTGGCCGCCGGCCCGTGTCACGTCGGCGAGCGAGGCATCGAGACGGAAGCGGGCGACGAAGATGTCGCGTCCGCCAGCCGACGTGAGCGTCAGGCTCTCGTCCAGCGGACCGCCGAAGACGGCCTCGCCGCTGAAGGAGCCGGTTACGAGGACACCGCCATCGCTTCTGGCCGCGACCGACGCCCCGACATCGGTCCCGGGGCCGCCGAAGATCCTGGCGTGGAGGAGTGCTCCGTCCTTGTCGTAGTGGGCGAGGACTCCCTGGATGCCGAGGGCGGCCGACGCCAGGACGACCGTTCCGCTACCGGCCTCGTCGAACGCGACGAGCGACCCGGCCGTGTCGACCTGCCCGGTCACCCACAGGCTCTGGTCGGGACCGATGGCGGCTCCGGCACCGCGATCTTCGCCGGGACCGCCAGCGAGGAGGACCGAGAGCGGTTCACCGTCGCGAGTGAACCGGGCGATGAACATGTCCTGTGCTCGGTTGCGCGCCGCGAGACTGATGTTGACGAGGGCTCCGGTGAAGTTGAGGGCCGAGCTGGTGTCGACGTGGCCCGTCACCACGATCTCCTCGTCATCCGACAGGACGGCCACGCTCGTGCCGCTGTCCGCGCCCAAGCCCGCGCCGCCACCCCGCACGGCAAAGACCAGCGTGCCGTCGGCCGGTAGCGCGCGAGGAACATGTCCGAGCCGCCGCTGGCCGTGAGGGTAACGCCCGCGGCGAAGGTCGCCGCGCCCTTGAACGTGCCCGTGACGACGGCGCCGCCGTCGGGCAGGGCGGCGACTCCCTGGCCCGTCGCGGCGCCGACCTGGTCGCCGATCTGGCGAGCTCGGTCCACGGTGCCGTCTGGCAGCACGTGGGCGAGGTAGGCGTCCTGATTGCCACTCGCCGTCAGGGCGACGCGCCGGGCTGGATCGCGAGGGTCATCCTGCAGGAGGAGCTCCCCCTGAAAGGAGCCGGCAACCCAGGAGCTGCCGTCGTTCGACGCCGCGATGGAACTCCCCACGTGGTTGGGGTTCTGACCCGTTCCCGGAACCCTCACGAACGACAGGCCCTCGGGCCGCACCTCGACGAGGCGGAAATTGACCGGGTCATGCCGTGCGATGAACCCATCCTGAAGTCCTTGCGCGGTCACTGCCGTCTCGCCGGCCTCGCCGGCGCCGAAGGTGGCGGTCTCGGCGAAGCGCCCTGCGACGAGCATGGTGCCATCTGCGAGCGCGGACGTCGCCGTACCCTCGTCGTCGCCGGCGCCGCCGGTGGCGACCGCCTGCTCGAGCGCGATCCGGCGATTGTAGCGCGCGAGAAAGACATCCGTGCCGCCGGCGGAGACCAGCTCCACGGCCTCCGGTCCTGCGCCGAAGCGAGCCGTTCCGGCGAAGAAGCCCGTCACGGCGATGCTGCCGTCCCCGAGCGCGGCGACACCGAGGCCGCCATCCGGCGCGGGACCGCCGGCCCGCGCGCCCGATGTGATCTCGCCCCTCGAGCCGTAGCGGATGACGAAGACGTCGTCGTCGGCCTCGCCGCCGGCCGCCGCAAGGGTCAGATCCGTCGTGGTGCCGCTGGCCTGAGCCTCGCCGCGGAACCTGCCGGTGACAGCTGCGCTGCCGTCGGCAAGGGCCGCTACCCCAAACGCGACGTCATCACCCCGGCCTCCGATCTGGTGTGCGAAGGTGAAGGCGCCGCCACGGTCGATACGGGCGATGAAAGCATCGCGCTCGCCCCTCGCCGTGAGGACGAAATTGCCAAAGGTCGCGGTTTGCTCGAAGAATCCGGCGATGACCGCGCTGCCATCGGGGAACGTGGCTACTGCAGTGGGTTGATCGTTGCCGGGTCCGCCTGCCTCGCTGTTGAAGGTGGTTTCGACCTTGGTGCCCCGTGCGCCCGGGATCACTCGCGCGAAGCTGATCTCGTTGCCGAGACCCGGCTGCGGGTTGAAACCGGCAACCAGGAAGCCGCCATCGAGGTACGACGCCACGGCGGTGCCACTCTCCTCGGCCCCGCCCCGCCCGGCGAGGCGAAGGCGAACAACGTTCCGCCTTCCCGGGAGTAGCCCGCCACGAAGAGATCGAGCCCGGCGCCGCCCGGGAAGGAGAAGGCCGGCGACGAGGGAGGGTCGTCGAAGGAGCTCGCGCCCTTCACCGCGCCCGTGATGACAACCCCGCCGTCGGGCAGTGCGGTCACGGCGCGCGGCGTGTCGCCGCCGCCCGCGCTGCGGATCTGCGCCACGAAACCGAGTGTCCTGTCGGCGTTGAAGCGCGCGAGGTACATGTCGGTACCGCCAACAGCCGTGAGGGTTCGCACGTTGAGCCCCCCGGCCCCGAACGTCACGGTCCCCGAGAAGGTGCCGAGCACGACGATGCCGCCGTCGGGGAGCGGTGTCATCGCCGTGACCGCATCGCGATCGACGCCGCCGGCTCCCGGCCCGCCGATCGACTGTACTCCGGCAAAACGCGCGACCTCCGTGGTCGTCACCAGGTCCCTCGCCACGACCTTGAAGACCGTGCGTGGATCGACCGCATCTGGAGCCGCGGCGAAGGGCACGACGATTGCCGTGAGCGCTCCGGTCACATCCTGCGCTCCCGGATCGAGCGTGACGGACGTCGGCGCGCCGCGCAACGTCCAGTCGAGCCGCGCGCTGCCGCTTTTCTGGGCGCGTTCCGTGTCGCTTGTGAGGCTGGTCACCGCGACGGTGGGGTTGAAGCGAAGGAGGAATCCGACCGGCAAGGAATAGCCCTTGAAAGTCTCCTTCGCCGGCGGCGTGCTCAGTTTCAAGGTGCCGACGAAGAAGTCTCCTTGCCGTACACCCTTGAAAGAGAGCTTCTGTCGTTCATTCCTGAAGCGAAAGGAGATCTTCGCCCCCTTCTTGATCTTGCCCGTGAGCGTCCCCTCGCCGGCAGGGTCGTTGCCGAGACTGCTGAAGAAGCGTCCGGCGGCCGTGAGCTTCCCCTTCGCGTCCTCGCTGCCGACGACGTCGAGAGTGCCGGGAGAAGCCCCCAGCGTCGCGGCGAGGCTGACCGGCGTCGCGACGCGTTTGATCTTGCCCTTGGGGCCCTTGTAGCTGACCAGGGCGGTCCCCAAGCCGACGACGCCGCGGACCTTGACCGTCACTGCTTCCGAGACGCCGCGGAAGGCAATTGAGACGAAGAACCTGCCGCCGCGTCTCGAGAGGTAGCCGAGGGCGGTGGCGGCGGCACCGTCGATGGTGGCCTCGCCGACGATCTTGCCGCGAGCGTCATAGCCCAGCTTCGATGAGAGCTTCACGGCCTCCTGGCCAATCGACAGTTCGAGGTCCAGGCCATCGAGGCGCGGCGTCGAGTGTGGCACGGCAACCTCGGAGGCGAGGGCGCCCGACGCCAGGGCCAGGAGGGCGACCAGCAGCGAAGCAAGGGACGTGGTCTGCGAACCATGCGAATTCAACATGCGAACTCCAGGGAATCGGCGAGTGGAGGAAATCGGTGAGCCCAACGACATCAAGATGGAAGCATACCGCATCGCCATCGCCAGGATTTGCTGCGCGACCCCAAGATTTGTCATACTTTTCCCTTCCACCCGGGCCCAGGGCGATTGTGCGATCGTCCCCCTCGGAAGTTGCAGCTACAGACTTCAGCACGAGCGCTCGCTCCAAGGCGAGGAGAGGCGGCACGACGGTGACCGCGCCCTCGGCGTCAAACGCGCGTATGTAGAGCGGAGTGTACAGCCAGCCTTCGCCCTCCCCGGAGTCGAAGCGGTGGCCGTGGAGCGGTAAGAGCAAGAACCTTCGCTCGCCCCGGAGGACGGGCGGGAGAACTTACTTGCTCGTCTGCTCGAAGTCGAGGTGCACGAGAGTCCAGAGGAGAGGAGCGCCTCAGGCACAGCCGCCGCCAGGTTGCTCCCGATCGCCCGTGCAACGTGACCTGGGCCGTTCCTGCCGCCTGGCGGGAATTCTGACCGCAACGGCGGAAAGAGGAATGGTCGCCGCAAACCTCTGGAGCAGTGGTACGGTGTGCTTCTTGAAAAGCCCCAGATCTTCGGAGGTCACGCTGGCGAACCACGGTCACGCTCCGAGGGTTGACGGTGCCGTCGGCCGTCGAGTCGCTTCTGGTGAAGAGTGCGGCGCCGGGAAGGATCTTGATCACGCCATGCGTGATGGCGAGCAGGGTGATCTCGGTCGTGAAGGGAAAATCGCCCGCGGAGGGGACCCTTTCCCCTTCAGCGCCGAGGCGCCTCGGCGATCTCTGGAGGATGATTCAAGGGGCCTGGGCGAACACGCTCACTCGTACTCCCCCATATCTTCCTCGCCGAGGCCGAAGTGGTGGGCGATCTCGTGGATAACCGTCTTTCGAATCTCCTCCCTCAGCTCGGCGGGCTCGAGGCACATGAGCTCATGAATGCGTTTGAAGATGAAGACCGTATCGAGGTGGTCTCGGTCGTCGTGAGAGCGCTCCGTGCGGGGGAGGCCAGAGTAGAGCCCCAGAATCGAAGGCGAGGGAGCATCGCGGGGAGGGTAGTCCTCCACGACCACCGTGACTTGCAGGAGGTAAGGTGCAAGCTCCCTCGGAATGGAGTCGACCGCTTTCGTAACAGCTGCCGTGAATTCCTCCGCGGCCATGCAAGGCGGCACGGAGAAGTCCTCGGGGTCGAGCTTCGCTGCTTTTTCAAACTCGCGCAGGGCCCCCTTCGGGTCTCCCTGGCGGTCGAGGAGTGAGCCCAGCTCGAAGCGAGCGTCAGCTTCGTCCTCGCGGGTCCATTCATCCGGCAGGGGATCGAGCAGCCGCAGGAGCTGATCGCGCGCCTCCTCGAAGCGCCAGAGCTCGGTGAGCACCTGCGCGCGTTCTCGCGCCGCCAGCGGCCGGAGCGGATCGGCGGCGAGCACCTGGTCCAGGATCCGGAGCGCCTCCTCGAAGCGCTCCTCGTCGGCGGCCACGATGGCCTCCCACTCCATGGGCTCGGGAGCCCCGGGATACAGCTTCAGGGCCCGCCTCACCTCTCTCTTGAGCTGCTCCAAGTCTTCTGCCTCGTAGAGGGCTTCCATCCGGTCCAACAACGAGTCGAGGTCGTCAGTGCTGTTCTTCACATCCGCTCCAGAGCTGGAATTCCCAGGATGCCGAGGCCGCTTGCCAGCACATTCTTCACGACGCTGAGAAGTAGGAGGCGCGCCTTCGCGACCTTCGGCTCCTCGTCCTTCACCCGGAGCACGTTGTAGCCCGAGTGGAGCGCGTGGGCCAGCTCGAGCAGGTACTGCGCCAGGATCGACGGCTCGTGGACCTTCGCAGCCTCCCGCAGCACGTCCTGATAGCGGCTCACGAGGCTCACGAGCAGGTGAGCCTCGGGCTCGACCAGGGCCGCAAGGTCGGCCCTCGGGTCGATCTCGACCCCGCACTTGCGGATGATTCCAGCGATCCGCGCATGCGCGTTCATGAGGTAAGGGCCGGTGTCGCCTTCAAAGGACAAGGCGCGCTTCCAGTCGAAGTCATAGTCCTTGATCCGCTGCTTCGAGAGGTCCGCAAAGAATATCGCACCGATGCCGACGGCCTCCGCGACGGCCTCCTCGTCGTCGATCTCCGCTCTCTTCTCGATTGTCTCCCGCATGGCTTTCAGGGCCCGCGACCTGGCTTCGTTGAGCAGCTCCTCGAGGTAGATCACCTCGCCCTTGCGCGTCGACATGCCCTTGACGAGGCCGAAATTGACATGCGCGCAGTCCTTCGCCCACTCGTGCCCGAGGAGTTTCAGGACTTCGAAGAGCTGCTGGAAGTGGAGCGACTGGCCGGTGCCGACGACATAGAGGAGCTTGTGAAACTTGTAGGTCGCGTGGCGGTACTCGGCTGCGGCGAGATCCCGGGTGAGGTAGAGCGTGGCGCCGTCCGCTTTTTTCAGGAGAGCAGGAGTCTTGATACCGACTCGCTCGAGATCGATGACGAGGGCACCGTCAGAAATGCTCGTTAGACCCCTCGCCTTCGCCGCGTCCACCACGGCTTCCATCTTGTCGTTGAAGAACGACTCGCCGGTGTAGGTGTCGAACTGGACGCCAAGGCGCGAATAAATCCTCTTGAAGTAATCGAGGCTGGTGTCGCGGATGGCCCTCCAGAGATCGAGCGCCTCCCTGTCGCCCGCTTCCTGCTTCCGGAACCACTCCCTGGCCTCATTCGCAAGCTCCGGGTGCGTCTCCTCCTCCTTGTGGTATTTCACGTAAAGTTGGTTCAGCGCCATGAGGTCGCTCAGGTCCTCCGGCTTTCCCCAGTGTTTGACACCCACGATCTGCTTTCCGAATTGAGTGCCCCAGTCCCCGAGGTGATTGATGCCCACGCACCCATACCCGAGCTTCTCGAAGAGTCGATAGAGAGCGCCGCCGATGATGGTCGAGCGCAGGTGGCCGACATGAAACGGCTTGGCGATGTTGGGGGAGGAGTAATCGATCGCGACAACCTTGCCGGCACCTTCACTCGATCGCCCATATTCGGCGCCGGCAACGGCTGCTTCCCGGAGCACAGCCCCGGCAAACTGGAGCTTGTTGAGTCGGAAGTTGACGTACGGCCCGGTGGCTTCGACCCGCTCGACGCCGAAAATGCCGATCGAGAGCTTGCCAGCAAGCTCCGCGGCGATTGCCGGTGGCACCTTCTTGAGCTTCTTTGAAAGCAGGAAGCAGGGAAACGCAAAATCGCCCATCTCGGGTCTTGGCGGCGCCACGAGCTGCTCGGCGGCTTCCTCGCGATCGATCTCTGCGGCCCGCGAGACTGCGTCGGCAATGGCGGCCCGGAACGTGGCCCGGCTCACAGAGACTGCACGACCAGGTCGCCGACTTCAGTGGTGGAGTAGCCCATCTTGCCGGCCGCCATGCTCTTGAGGTTCTTCGCAACCTTCATGACGGCTTTCTCGACCTGGTCGGCGGCCGTCTCCTGCCTTGCACTGTGGCGGAGCATCAAGGAAAGCGCCCCAATGGCCGCGAGCGGGTTGATCACGTTCTTCCCGGTGTACTTCGGAGCGGAGCCACCGATCGGCTCGTACATGCTGACGCCCCTGGGATGGATGTTGCCGCCGGCCGCGATGCCCATGCCGCCCTGAATGATGGCGCCCAGGTCCGTGATGATGTCGCCGAACATGTTGGGCGTGATGATCACGTCGTAGAACTCGGGGTTCTTCACCATCCACATGCAGCAGGCATCGACGTGGTTGTAGTCGGTCTTGACGTCGGGGAACTCCTTCGCGACCTGATGGAAGACCCGCCACCAGAGGTCGCTCGCGTAAGTGAGTACGTTCGTCTTGGCGACGAGCGTGAGCAGCTTCCGCTGATTCCGCTTTTGCGTCAGCTCGAAGGCGTAACGGACGCACCGCTCGACGCCCTCGTAAGTGGCGAGCATGATCTGGGTCGCCACCTCCATCCTGGTGTTCTTGTGAGCGAACCCTCCGGAACCCACATAGAGATCCTCCGTGTTCTCGCGGACGATCACGAAGTCGATGTCCTTTGGACCCTTGTCCTTGAGCGGGCAGTCGACGCCCTCGTAAAGTCGCACAGGGCGGAGATTGATGTACTGATCGAGCTGGAAGCGCATCTCGAGGAGGAGGCCCTTCTCGAGGATCCCGGGGGCCACGTCGGGGTGACCGATGGCGCCCAGATAGATCGCGTTGAACTTCTTGAGTTCCTCCACCGCGCCGGCGGGAAGCACCTCACCCGTCTTCAGGTAACGCGCGCCGCCGAAGTCAAAGTGCTTGAGCGAATACTCGAAGCGGTTTTTCTTCGCCACTGCTTCGAGTACCTTCAAGCCTTCGGCCACAACTTCGGGGCCAGTACCATCACCACCGATGACTGCGATCTTGAACACGGGAAAATGTCCTTTCGTGGGGGCTATTTCGGATCAGTTGCTGGGGAGGATTGGAAAACGAGAAAGCATAGCAAGCTGGAGACGGGAGTGGGAAGAGGGAAGGTGTTGTGGGGTGGGCCAGTCACCTGGACTTTTTCCTGTGGAGCAGGAGCGTGGAGTGCAAGTCTTCACGCCTGTGGGACGTGAGAACCTGAACCAGTCGCTGCGCCATGCCGTCGCGCACCGAGGTCTGGGCGTGCTCGAGCGCCTCGGAGCCTGCTCGTGTACACAGGCGCTCGAGGATCACGAGGCCGGGAAGGAACACCGCCTGTCTCTCCGGCCTGAGTCGAGCGGGTGGTCCCTCCGCGATCGTGCGATCGATCATCTCTCGAAGCTCGCTGATCGGCAGCAGGTTCTTCTCGGAGATGTCCGCCGCGGCCTTGGCCGTGCCCCCGGTGCCCATCACCTGCGTGGGGCAGTCGAGCGGAAGGGTGGAGATCGCGGCATCACAAAAGTGCTGGCTCTCCCGCAGGTATATCCTGGCGTCGCGCTTGAGTTGTCGGAGCTTGTAAGCGTTTCGGATCGCGCCCAGGGGAAGACTGCCCCAGCCGCGATCAGCACCGTCCACCAGCCAGGCCCACTCCGTCGTCGCTCCACCGACGTCGCACAGGAGATGGGAGCCACGCCTGTCCACGGGAAAGCCCTTGGCCATGAGGCGAGCCTCGTCCTCGCCAGAGATGACCCGCACGCGCACCCCGGCCTCATTTTGCACGCGGACGGCGAGCCCGGCGATATCGGGGAGCTCACGGAAAACACCCGTCGCCACCGCCAACATGCTCCGGAGAGGCACGCCCCCCGACACGGCCTCGACTCCCCGGATCGTGGCGATCAGTTCCTGGATCGACTCTTCGCCGAGGTGTCCCCTTGCGAAAAAATGATAGCCCACACGCCAGGGAAATTTCTGGGTCTTGACGGAAAATTTCTTGTTGCCTGCAAGCTCGACGAGATAGAGCTTCAGTGAGTTGGACCCCAGCTCAAGGAGTCCAAACGGTTTTTCAGCCATGGAAGGGAATATAACTCGGAAAGAACGGGAGTGGGAGACTGTGACTGCGCTCCGGTAAAGCTCGAGTACAGTCCTGGCGCACGTGTTCGCCTTGGCCGGGCTGAATCCGTGCGCCGAGAGTATGCGTATAGCAGGTTCTTCTTTTTTCCCGGAGCTCCATCTGCGTGCCTCATTCCCGGAGCCGACGCGTATTCCTCCGCAAAGTCTCCAGGCAATGGGTGGCGGCACCCATTGCCTGCCGTCAGAATCTCCTCGCCATGACGGCGCCTGAAGCTTTTGATCCGCAGTCGACGGTTGCAACCCACTACTGGCACAAGCTGGAGGATGGGCGTGTGCAATGCGATGTTTGTCCGCGCTTCTGCAAGATGCACGAGGGCCAGCGTGGGCTCTGTTTCGTGCGCGCCAACCAGGACGGCGCCGTGGTGCTGACATCCCACGGACGCTCGAGCGGGTACTGCATCGACCCGATCGAGAAGAAGCCGCTCAACCACTATCTCCCGGGCACTCCGATCCTGTCCTTTGGCACCGCGGGTTGCAACCTCGCCTGCAAGTTCTGCCAGAACTGGGACATCAGCAAGTCGCGCGAGTGGGACACTCTGGCTGACGCTGCCGCCCCGGAAGCCGTCGCGTTCGCGGCGCTCAGGCTTGGCTGTCGCAGCGTGGCCTATACCTACAACGATCCGGTCGTCTTCCTGGAGTATGCGATCGACGTCGCCAGGGCCTGCCACAAGCACGACATCAAGTCCGTTGCCGTGACGGCGGGCTACATGACGCCGGAGCCGCGCCGGGAGCTCTACCAGTACATGGATGCAGCCAACGTCGACCTGAAGGGTTTCACCGAGGATTTCTACTTCAAGATCTGCGGCGGTCACCTCCAGCCGGTGCTCGATACGCTGGTTTACCTCAAGCACGAGACCCGAGTCTGGCTTGAAATTACTACCCTGTTGATACCGGGGCAGAACGACTCCGACGAAGAAATCGATCGCATGACCCGGTGGGGAGTGACCCACCTGGGTCCTGACGTTCCGTGGCATTTCACCGCGTTCCACCCGGACTGGAAGATGCTCGATCTGCCGCCCACGCCGCCCGCCACCCTCACGCGTGCACGCAGGATCGCCATGGACAACGGCGTGCGCTACGCCTATACGGGCAATGTCCGCGACGAGGAAGGTGGCAGCACTTACTGTCACCACTGCGGCGAGAAACTCATCGGGCGTGACGGGTACAAGATCACCGCCTGGAGTCTCGACTCGGGCGGTAAGTGCCGCACTTGCGGCACTGGCTGCGCTGGCCTGTTCGAGGCCAGCGCCGGGACCTGGGGCGCGCGCCGCCAGCCGGTACGCCTGAAGGACTTCGTCGCCTGAGGGTCGCTCGAGCAGCGGCCAACGTGGAGAAGCGCAAGTGGCTCGCAGGATCGACCGACGACGAGGAAAGGCCCGGGACTGCGCAGAACGAGCAGGCTATCCGCACGCTCGTCCTCTTTCGGGCGAGCCGAGGTGACCGTAGCGACGAACAACTGCGCCTCGATTCCGGTGGTCCCGCCCGCCATTGTCATGGCTGACTTGCCGGAGACTCGCGTCCTTTTCAGCCGTCAGGCTCCCTGCCGGATGAGGTTTCTTGATGGCACGGCGTCGAGACAGTGAGCCTATTCATCAAAACGGCGCGCCTTCACCGGCACGCCCTTGATGCGCACTTTCCTGAAGGCCTCGACTATGGCGTCAAACTTGTCCTCGGGGACTTCCACCACGCTATGTTTGGACTGGATATTGATATTGCCGAAGAACTTACCGGAAATCCCCGTCTCGCCCGCCAAGGCACCCAGGATATCCTTGGGCAGCACGCCCTGCAATCGGCCCACATTGAGAAAAAGCTTGGCCGGGACGCCGCCGACCCTGAAGCTGTGCGACTCCTTGGCGCGGTGTTTGAAGTCGGGCCTGTCCTCGGCACCGTCGGACCTTTTTTTGCCTTTGAACTTGCTCCCGCCTGCAAACCGCTTTTCCTTCCCGTATTTCCGGTCCGACCTTGAAGTGCCCGCACCCTCGAAGCCTCGATCCTTCTGGAACGGCTCTTCCTCGCGGACCATGGTTTCCGGCAGGGTCATCTTGAGCAGGGCGCTGGCCACTTCGGAGGCGGTGACATCCCCTTCGATGAGGGTGTCGATCAGGACGGAGTAACGTTCCAATCCGCCTGCGGAAATGGTCTCGCGGACCTTGTCGAGAAGCACGGTATGCTGCGCCGTCTCCACCTGGTCGAAAGTTGGCACGGGGCGACGCGGGATCTTGGTCCTGGAGAAGCTTTCGATATTGCGTAGCCGGAAAATGTCGCGGCCGGAGGCGAAACTCAAGGCAAGCCCCTTCTTGCCGGCGCGGCCGGTACGGCCGAGTCGGTGGACGTAGTCTTCCGTGTCCTTGGGTAGGTCGTAGTTGACCACCATTTCCACATCCTTGACGTCGATGCCACGCGAGGCCACATCCGTTGCCACGAGAATTTCTACCGCGCGGGAGCGGAACTTGCCCATGATGCGATCGCGAACGAATTGCTTGTGCTCGCCGTGCAAACCCTCCGCCGAATAGCCGCGGGCCTGCAGGTGCTCGACGAGCTCATCGACGCCCAGGCGAGTATTGCAAAAGACGATGCCCAGCTTGACGCGGTGGAAATCCAGAACACGGGTCAAGGCCTCGAGCTTCATGGGGCCGCGCACTTCCATGTAGGCCTGTTCGATGGCGGGTACCGACATGGCTTCGGTCGAGGTCTTGATGGTGAGCGGATTCCTGAGAAATCTTGTCGCCAGACGGCGAATGCCGGGCTGCATCGTCGCAGCGAAGAGTACGGTCTGATGGTCGCCGGGTACGTGGCTGAGGATTTTTTCCAGGTCTTCCTGGAAACCCATGTCCAGCATTTCATCGGCCTCATCGAGGACCACCATTTTGACTTGATCGAGCTTGAGGCTACCGCGCTCCAGATGGTCAATGAGACGCCCGGGAGTTCCGATCACGATTTGCGCGCCGCGCTTGAGCCCATGAAGCTGGCGGTCATAGGCCTGTCCGCCGTAAATGGGCAGGGCATGCAGGTTGCGCTTGTGCTTTCCGATCTTGCCCACCTGCTCTGCCACCTGGATGCAAAGCTCACGGGTGGGGCAAAGGATGAGGGCTTGGCAGACGTTCTTGCTCGCGTCAATTTTTTCCACCGCGGGCACCGCGAAGGCAATGGTCTTGCCCGTGCCGGTGCTCGATTGCCCGATGACGTCCCGGCCTCCCATGATGGGCGGAATGGCATCGCCCTGGATGGCGGTGGCGATTTCGAACCCCATTTCCTCGATGCTCTTGAGAGTTTCCTTGGAAAGAGGAAGTGCGGTGAACAGGACTTTGGACATGATTCTCCTAAATGAATCTTTCGGGCCCACGATCGGCGGGGCCCCTGGCGAAACGTTCAAAATAGCGTTCTATCACGAAACTGCCGATAGGTGCAGGGCCAAGCAGGGAGCCTGAATGGCAGAACCTCGCCGGATGGTGAGCCTGTCGCCGGGCCGAACAACGTGAACGGGGTGGCTCGTCGTGGCAACTGGAGCCCTCGGTTGAGCTCCGGGGATCCCGTGGGGGCGATGCGTTCGCGCCCGCTCACTCTTGCGGAGCCTCGAGGCTCGCCGGGGCGTTGGCAGGGCTCGCTTGCGCCTGCGCGTAGGCTTGCATCACGGCGGCGAGCTCCCGGTCGACGGAGTGCTCCCGGCGGACATACTCCCGGGCATTGGCGCCGATTTGGTGCCGGAGCTCTCGATCGAGGATGAGCCGTCGAGCCTTCGCGAAAAAGTCCTCCGGATCGTGGCGCCGCAAGATCTTGCCGGAAGTGAGTGGAGGTTCGGTCCGGTACAGAATGCCCGTGGATGATTCCCAGTGGTCGGGGGCGAACCGGATGAACTCGCGGTTACCCTCGATATCGGAGGCCAGCACCGCTCTTGCATGCGCCATCGCCTCGAGCACCGCGTTGGCGCCCCCCTCGGCGTGAGACGTGTTGAGCGCTATCGATGCCCTGGCGTACTCCTCCGGCATGGCTTCCGGCGCGATCACCCCGACGTTCTCCGCGAACGGGAAGCGGTCGCGGTGCTGGCGCCACTCATCGAGGTAGGCAGACTCCAGCGCGGGCCCCACGAAGCGCAGGCGGATCGCAGGCTGCTCTCGGTGGAGCCTCTCGAGCGGTTCCAGCGAGAAGAGGGGGTTCTTGATCGTGCGCCATCCCGCGACGAGCAAGAAGCTTCCGCGCTCGTCTCCGGAAGGCTCGGGAGGCGTCTCCGCTGGAATCTCCACGCCCTTGGGAATATGGAGGCACGGGGTTTTGATCCGCAGATCGGTGTTGAGACGCAGGGCTGTTTCCTTCGCGGCGCAGAGGATCAACGCCGCGTCGGTGAGCACTGCGAGGATCTGGGCCCGCCGGCTGGGTTGCTGCAAATCTCCGTTCACGTCACTGCCCGTGATGGAAACGACGTAGGGCACCTTGAGCTTGAGTGCAAGCTTCCGTGCCTCGACCCCCGATTTGAAGGCATGGAGCGCATGGATGAGGTCGACACCGCGAAGTGAGTCCCTTCGCCCCCTTGCCTGCGCGACAGGGATCTCCTCGACCTCGTGGCCCGATTTCCTCAGGCCGCTTGCCAGCCTGCGGCGCGAGGTATTGTTGCCGCTCACGCAGTCGAGATTCTGCGGCGCGATGATCACGATCTTGCTCACGGCAGGCCACCAAAGCCCACAAGGCAAATCCCGAGAGCCTGCGCCCTTGCGAGCACTCGCGGATCCGTCAACGCCTTGAGCTCTCGCGTCCGCGCGGGCATGGCCGTGAACCCGGTCGTGTGTGAGGAGGCGTCGCCCGGGTGGGTCATGAGCTCCACGATTTCCTCTCCGTCCCCGCTCCAGTGCTGAAGCCAGGTGAGGAGGTCGTCCGCGTCGTATCCGTTGAGCGATGCCGTGCCCTCGAATCGCTGGACTCGCCGAAAACGATCCCAGCCGAGTGCCAGCGCGCTCTGCGTCAGAAGAGAAAGTAGGGCTCCGAGCTGGCGCGGATCGGCGTAGCAGTCGGCAGCATTGAGAGTTTCCGCCAGCGGTGTCTCGGTGGTCCACGCGCGGACCCAGGTTCCTGGTGGAACGACCCTCGCGACGGCCTCGGCTGCACCGGGGAAGAGGTGGGCGTGGTTGTGCCCATCGAGGTGGGCCGGTGGTTTCCCGAGGAGCTCTTCGACCCGTACCCATTGAGCCTCGAGCTCCTGTTCAGCTTCGCGAGGCTCCAGGAGTCCCAGGCGTGCGCGCCGGAGAAGCTCTTGCTTCCCGAGAAATCGGCCGTCGGGGCCAGAGAGGCTTCTTGCGCCAGGGACCATCGGCTCGCCTTCGGTAAGGTTCCAGTGCAGGCCCACCGATAGTTGAGGCAGGGCCTTCGACTCCCGTGCAAACTCCGTCGCGGCCGGGTGAGTCACGAGCAGTGAGGCGCTGCGAACAATGCCCTCCCGGACGGAACGTAGGATCCCACGGTTGCGAGCCGCATCGGCTCCGGCGTCATCGGCGTTGACGACGAGGATCACGATCTGTGCCTCTCTCTCAAGCCCTGCACAAGATGCTCGAGCCTCCCGTCCCCGTGCCGCCGCGCGGCATTTTCCATGATAGTGGCGACGAGCGCCTCGAGGTCAAGGCCCGCGAGCTCCCCCGAGAGTCGGAGCTCGGTCCCGTCCTCGATGCTGGGCCGGGCGTTGGCCTCAAGGAAGCAGGGGATTCCGTCCCCCGGCAGGCGTATGTCGAAGCGGCCACAGTCCCTGAGACCCAGGACCCGGAAGGCTCGAAGCGCCGCGCCCTCGATTCTCTTCGTCTCGCCACGCGAGAGCTGCGCCTCGCAAATCGGGAGGGGTCCTCTTCCCCACTTCGCGCGCTCCGAATAGGTTCTCTCGCGAAGTTGCACCTCGACGATCGGCAGTGCCTTGGGGCCACCAGCGGTCTCCAGCACGCTCACGGCGAGCTCTCGCCCCTCGACGAACTCCTCGACGAGAATTGCGTGCTCGCCCTTCGACCTCCAGGCCTTGAAGGCGCGGCTTGCCTGTGCGGCATTCTCCACGAGCGATACTCCCCGGCTCCCGTGCTCAAAGGGACGTTTGAGCACCGCGGGGAAGGCGGCGCGGCAAAGCTCGGCCGGATCGGAGACAACACTGGAGGCCGGCACGCGCAGCCCCGCTGCCAGAAGGCGCCTGCCAGATTCGACCTTGTCGTCAGACACGTGCGCTGCCGAGGCAGGAGATCCGGCGAGTCGGCCGCCCCAGGCCTCAACGGTGTGCCTCACAACAGCTCGTAACTCTCCGGAGCCCCGGTAGGTGTCGGTGAGCTCGAAGACTAGGGGGGCCGCAGAGATCGCGTCTCGCCACGCTCCAAGCTCCTCAACACAGATCTCGATGCCTTCAAGCCCCAACCCGCGCAACGCGCGAAGCACGTGCCGGTGTCAGAGGCAGCGAGATTTCCGTGTGTGGATGACGGCTATCGGTGCTCTTGGCTTCTTCACGGATCGTTTCTCGCCTCTTTCCTTGCGGTTTCAAGCGTGCTGTCGGTGCCCGGTTCTTCAACCTCGAGGTTGAGGACCGTGAAAGAATGGAGGTTGTGACCTGAAAAAACAGCGGCGGATGACAGCGCCGAGCCCGAGGAGCGCCGCGATCCAGGCAACGCCTGGCAGGCTGGTCGTCGAGCCGTCGCCCGAGCGCGAGCAGCCGCCTCCTCCGCTCGAGGCCCTTTTCACAGTAAACACCGCAGGCCCTGTAGCGGTGCCCTCGGTGTTTGTCAGGCGGACCGTGTAAGTTGCGGGCTCGAGGCCACCGGGCACCGTCACCAGGACCTCTGTCAGCGTCGTGGAACGAATTACCAGGGGTACGGCGTTTCCGTTGGCAAGGAGCTCGACGCCGGTTGTGCCAGCCAGGTTGGCGCCAAGCACGCGGACCTCTCTCGAGCGGGAGTTGCGAGCGGAGGGTGGGGAGATCTCAGTTGAGATGACGGGTGCCAGTTCCAGCACGAAGAGTTGGAGCTCGCTCGGCTTGCCATCGCCGGCGGTATTGGTTGTGACGATCGAGTAGCTTCCCGGAAGCAAGCCGGAGGGCACTTCGGCCAGGGCCTGGCTGGAGCTCTCCGGGTTGCCCACGAGCTTGAGCGGAAAATCGGGTGAGTCTGAGTTTTGGAGCCGAAACGCGAAAGCGCCGAGGAGGTGCTGTCCCTGGATTGTGATCGTGCGAGCCCGATCGTTTTCGATTGCGTCCGGTACCACCCCTGTGACGACGGGTAGCGGCTCCGTCACCGTGAACTCCGCCGGGCCCGGGGCGCTCGAGCCCTGCAAATTGGTGACAATCACGCTGTACTTGCCCGGGATCACGCCAGCAGGGAGCCTGGCGTGCAAGAGATTTGCGCTGAGGACCTTTACGTCGGCGAGCTGAAAGTCCAGTGGACTTTTCCAAAACGTGACGCCTGTCGCGCCAATGAAGTTCGCTCCCTTCACCGCGATCTGTGTTGGGAGCTGGTAGCTTTCCGAGCTCGGTGTTACGCTCGAGACGCGAGGGACCACGCCGTTGAATATGAAGTCAGTCCTCGCGGCGGTGGCACCAGCGGCAAGACGCAGAGATGATGCCTCAAGCGGGTCGTCGGGGGGGTTACTGGAGGATTCCTCCGACCCATTCCAGAACTCGAGGAATCCCACGGATTCTGTCGGAATCAAGTCCAGTGGCGGGTCCAGCGGCCCGACGCGGGCTCCCGACCTGAAGAATTTCGCGACCTCCTCCATGTAGACGAAATAGGTGGCGTTCGGAGTCAGCCCCGGGAGCTCGTAAGCGCCCTTGAGGCTGGGCGCTGCGCTCGAAGGGCTCGAACCGTACAGCAGCCCCGAGACGGAGGACACTGCATCTCCAAACGGGTCATCGACGTTGCGCGCGACCACGTTCACGCCCTGAAGGGCTGTTGAGCCGTCGACGTCGAAAACATTGCCGCTGATGGACGCCGCCCTGGCCTGGAATTCAGGGGTTGGGTAGAGTGCCGAGAAGGCGGCGATGTCGTCCGTGTGAAGGCTCGACATCGGATGTGGCTGCGTGTCCGCCTGGACGAGCAATGGAAACATCGTCTCGACGTCGATCGTGGTGATGGTGCCGTTGAAGCCAGGGACCGTCTCGTCGATCCGCGTGCCGTTGACTTGCGAGTGCTCCAAGTTCACGAAATGCCCCAGCTCGTGAGTCATGGCGGCCTGGATGAGATCGGCCGAGGCCTGGGTCACCTCGGCGCCGTTGAACATCGCGAATCCCTTGACGATGATTCCTTCGTTTGTCTGGATCAGGCTGGGCCCTGCCACGCCCACGATGCCATTTTGCGCTCCGTAGATACCCTCGAAGATGTCGCCGTCAGAGTCGAAGATGATCGGGTTGGTGTTGTCTCTCCGGGTGATGAGTGAGTTGAACTCGGATTCACTGAGGTCTTCGACGTCTTTCAGAAGAGGCTCACCGATGGCAAGCTTGAGAGAGGAGGTCTCCACGGAATTCCACGCGGCGATGGCGTTTCGCATGAGGTCGCCCGGACTTGCGAGCTTGCCGAGGGAGCCCCGGTCCAGGTTGAGCTGGATGGGCTCACTCGTGCTCCAGCGGCGCGGCTTTCCGTCCCTCGAGATGAGCAGTGGCCCGCCGGCGTCTAGCGGCACGGGCAGAAGGGCAAAGCTCGCCAGGAAGCCGAGCCAAACCCTTGCGGCGGTGGAGGCCTTTCCCTGAGCGGTCACTTTGTTGTTACCTTGCCGCAGAGCCCAAGGAAACACTTGAGCTCGATCGTGGGTTCGCCCGGCCCGTGTGCGCCACCGTCGTCTGCTCCTGATTGGAGCGCGTTGGCCTCCTCGACACTCAAGCCTCTGAAGGATGCCTTGCTGATGCCTTCAAAGAGCTTCTTGCCGCGAGAGTTGGCCACCCACGCGCGTCCCTCCTTGCGTTGGACCGTGAACTTGCCGAGCGTGAGCCCTACCGGCGCGCAGAGTCCGGCCTTTGACTCCCTGGTGAGAAAGAGCACGTACTCCTTGCCCAGCTCATACGATGGGAGGCCCAGGTTGAGGGGTACGGCCTCGGTCCCATCGGCCCGGGCCGTTCCGCGGAGAGTCCCCGCATGTCGAAAGGTGATTCTTTCGAGCGTCTTCTTGTTCGCGTCCTGGCATCCCTTCACAGCCTCGAGGACCTCGAAGGTGTACTCGGTGTAAGGCAGCGGCTGGCCGTCCGGAACGTCCCTCCTTGCGAAACATCGGCCATGGACGATGGCTCCCGCCCTGTCCTGCAGCTGGACGAGGTTGAGCTCTAGCACCAGCGAGCCCGCCAGGGGCCTCGCGGTTGGCGCGACGAGGGCGAGGGCCCAGAGAACGGGTGCCGTGTGGAGCTTGCGTCGTTTTCCTGAGCACGTTTTCACTGTTGAGTCTTTCGGGCAAGCGAGGGTCCAGAGCCGGAGATGCAAAGCACCTGGAGGCACAAGTTTATTGGGTTTCGGAGCCTTCGCCTCGATCATTTTCGGGGCTGCGTGCCCCCACGCCCAGCCTTGAGCATGACGGGGCCATATTTCAAGGGCAGAAACCAGGGTTCTGATGATGGAGACGCATGCGACGAGAATGCGCTTCTGGCCTGGTACCGCCACTTGCTATACCATAGACGGAGCGTGTCCTTGCGCCAGTGTCTTCCCGGGAGGTTCCTTCATGTCGCAGCATCTACCGTCTCGGCCTCGTGTTGAAATCTGCTCTGAGTGTGCGGGCTTGAGTCGCCGTGGCTTCATCAAGTCCGTCAGCGGCGCCGCGCTTCTGGGCGCGGCTGGAACAATGGCTGGCGTGGCGCCGCTCCTGGCTGCCCGGACGGTCCAGCCGGCGGGCTCAAGACCCGCCGAGACGGCTGTCAAGGCGCTCTTTGACAGTCTCAATCCCGAGCAGCGGAAGATTATGTGTTTTCCGTTCGATCACAAGCTCAGAAGTTTCATCTCGAACAACTGGCATGTGGTCGATGAGAACGTGGGCGCGATCGGCAAGCTCTACAACCCCGAGCAGCGAGAGCTTATTCGCCAGGCATTCAAGGGTGTGACGTCTCCCGAGGGGTACGAGAAGTTCGAAAAGCAGATGAAGGATGACGGCGGCGGATTCGAGAACTACACCTGCGCGATCTTCGGCGAGCCGGGCACGGGCAAGTTCGAGTGGGTGCTCACGGGTCGTCACCTCACGATGCGGGCTGACGGGGATTCAGTCGAGAGCACAGTGTTTGGAGGGCCGATCTTTTACGGCCACGCGGTCGAGTTCAACGAGCGCCCGAACCACCCGGGCAACCTCTGGTGGCATCAGGCGCGCCTGGCGAACGAGGTCTTCCAGTCGCTCGATGGCAAACAACGTGACCGGGCGCTCCTCGAGACGTCGCCGGCGGACGAAGATACCGTGGTGCGATTGATGGGCACGACCGAGGGTATTCCCGGCCTGCCCGTCGGAGAGCTCGCCCCCGACCAGAAGGGTGTGATCGAGAAAGTGCTGCGAGACATGCTCGGCATGTACCGCGCGTCGGACGTCGAGGAGGCGCTTCTTTGCGTCCAGAAGAGCGGCAGCTTCGATTCGCTGCGCCTCAGCTTTTACAAGGAGGGGGACCTTGGGAGCGATGGGATCTGGGACCGATGGATGGTCCAGGGCCCCAGTCTGGTGTGGTACTTCCGTGGATCACCCCACGTGCACGCCTGGGTGAATATCGCTCATGCGGTGACGGAACGCCGGGCGCGCATCTGAGGGTAGTGCTCCTGTCCGCGCGGATTTCTCGTCAGTTTTTCGATCGACCAACACTGGACGTTGCGCGTTCTTTGCTGGGTTGCCGGTTAATTCGTCGCTTCGCCGGGGGCGGCGGCGAGGCGGGCGGCCGGATTGTGGAGGTTGAGGCCTATGTTGGGGAGGAAGACACCGCTTGCCATGCTTCGAGAGGCCGCACCGAGCGCAATCGGGTCCTGTACGGCCCACCTGGTCTGGCCTATGTCTACTTCACTTACGGGATGCACTGGATGTTGAACGTCGTGACCGAGAGGGAGGGATTTCCGGCGGCCGTCCTCATCCGGGCGATAGAGCCCGAGCTGGGGCTCGAGGCGATTCGCGAGCGGAGGCCCGGTCGCGCCGATGTCGAGCTCACAAGCGGCCCAGCCCGCCTGTGCCAGGCGCTTGGGATCGACCGCCTGCTGAATGAGGCGGACTTTGTCTTGGGAGAGGACTTGTTCATCGAGGAGTGGCAGGCTGTCCCGGACTTGGCCATTCTCCGTACACCACGGATTGGCATCGATTACGCCAGTCGCAAGGATCGAATCGCTCCGTGGCGACTCCTCATTCGTTCTAGCCATCACACGACTGGCACCCGCCGGTCCCGAGCCTACAATCGTATTTCATGAAATCGCTCAAGGGCTCTCTACTCATCGCTTCTCCTGGTCTCATTGACCCCAACTTCTTGAGGACGGTCGTCATTGTTGCCGAGCATGGCGAGGAAGGGGCCATCGGGCTCGTCTTGAATCGTCCCGGGCAACTGAAAGTGGCCGACCTCTGGGAGTCGATCGGGGGAGTGCCGTTGGACACGAAGCTCAATGCTTTCGTGGGCGGACCTGTGCAGAAGAATGCGCTCATTCTCTTGCATGGTCACGCCGACCTTGCCGGTGAGAGCGAGCCGATTGTGCCTGGAGTCTACATGTCGAGCGAGGTGGAGGCCTTCGGCGAGCTCCTCACCCGCGGGGCGGAGAAGGGCCAGGCGGGCCTCCTGCGAGTCTTTTGTGGATATTCGGGGTGGGGGGCTGGCCAGCTGGACAAAGAAATGGAGGAGGGCGGTTGGCTCACCTGCGAGGCGACGAGCGAGCAAGTCTTTCGCGAGCCCCCCGAGCGCCTCTGGATGAATGCCCTTGGTGCTCTGGGCGGCGTCTACAAGTTCTTCTCGCTCATGCCACCGAATCCGGAGATGAATTGAGAGCATGATCATCGTCCCACCGTCGGCGCTTGCGACACAACTGTGGGGACTCTTTCGACAGGCTCTTCTTGAGCTATACGTTCTTGAGCGGTGGTGGCAGCAGGAACGTCAGGCCCAGCGGTAGCAAGAGCAGCACGGCCGCAGCAAGGTAGGCGGCCTGGGCTTCAAGTTGCCAGTAGACCGTGCAGCCGAGGATCGGGCCGACGGCTCGTGCCAGCGCGCCGAGCGATCGAAAAATGCCGAGCACGCTGCCTTGTCGGTCCGATGGCGTGTAAAGGGACACCAGCGCGCTGGCGCTCGGAGTTACAAAGGCGCTACCGAGCGCCATGAGGCCGAGCCCGAGGTAGAGGGCGCCCTCCCTCGGCGCCCATCCGACCAGCGCGAATCCCGGAATCACCAGGGCGAGGCCCAGGATCAGGAGCGCCTTCTCCCCGTACAGGGGGGCGAGCTGGCGGACCATGCCACCTTGAACGACGGCAATGATGAGACCCGAGAAGAGAAAGAGATAGGTGATCTGGCGCGTCGTGTACTGAAACCGGTCGGTGGCGAGGAACGTGAGCGTGAACTCCATGCCGCTGAAGGCCGTCAGGTAGAAGAACCAGATCAGGTTTCCGGCATTGACACCCTTGAGATCGAGTGGTTTGAAGAGACGAATGGGGTTGATCGTGCGGCGCTCCTCTCGAGCCTTCCCCCGATCCTCATCACGGAGGGTTTCCCTGAAGCTGCGGTAAACCCAGAGGAAGTTTGCTGTGCTCAGGATCGCTGCCGCCCCGGCCACGGCGCTGAAGGGGTTGAGCCCGAGAGGCAAAAGAGACGGCCAATAGACCCTCAAATCGACATGGCTCAGCGCTCCGCCCAGGGCCGGGCCCAGAATGAACCCAAGTCCGAAGGCCACGCCGATGATTGCCATGCCCTTCGAGCGGTTTTCCCGCGTGGTGCAGTCGGCCACGGCCGCAGTTGCAACCGAGATATTCCCGCCCATCATGCCGCCGAGGAACCGCGCGACCAAGAGCAGTGTGAAGCTCGAGCTGAAAAACCAGAGCACGTAGCTCACGGTGATTCCCAGGATTGTCACGAGCAGCACCGGTCGGCGGCCCACGCGATCCGACAGGCCTCCCCAGAACGGCGCGAAGAGGAACTGAAGGATGGAGTAGAGAGAGCCCAGGATCCCGCCGAACAGAACGGCTTGACGAGTAGCGCTACCAGACGACTCTGTATTCGAGACGCTCGTGATCCAGTCGCGCATCTCGCCGAGGAGGCTCGCGCTTGATTCATTGCCCAGGTAGTACCCGAGCATCGCGGGGAAGAGCGGGAAAACGATCGAGAAGCTCATCAGATCGACAAAGATCGTGAGAAAAATTACGGGTATCGGGCTCTTCTGCGCACGCTCGTTCAAGGCGGTTCCCTTCGTTCAGGCTTTCTTCGGCTCTGCCGGGCGGAGCAGGATGAGTCGTTTTTGGGCATCGATGGAGGTAATGGCGGCCTTCAGGATGGCGCCAGGGCGTCCCTCGTTCCCAAGGAGATGCACGTAACCCTCGGGGATCACTCCCTCGAGCCCATCCTCAATGGTGACGACAATCTCTGTCGGGCTCGCCCTCGAGACCCAGCCAGTCACCTCCTCACCCACAGAGTAGCCCTCGATGACTCGCTTCCACGTGTCTGCCGCGAGCTGCTTCAACTCCAGGCTCACACGCCCCTTTTCCGGATCGACCCGCACCACTTGTACCGTGACTTGCTGCCCTTCCTCGAGCGGTCCATCCAGTAACTTCGACTTCAACTGCGCATAAATCTTGCTGGCCGGGATGAGGCCGTCTGCGCCGCCCAGATCGACAAACGCGCCGAACTCGTTGACTCGCACGACCCTTCCGGTGAGCACTTCGCCCTCGCTCAGGCGCGCAAGCACGTTCACTTTCTCCTCCTCGGACTCGCGCTCGAGGATCTTGCGGCGGCTGAGTACGACGTCCCGGGTCGCACGGTTGATGTCGGTCACCTCGCAACGGAGCTTCTGCCCGACGAGCGCGCTCAGGTCCTCGATCCGTTCCCGCGCGACCTGGGAGGCGGGCATGAAGGCGCGCAGTCCCTTGAGGTCGAGCGTCAAACCGCCCTTGTTCACAGCGGTGACCGTTCCTTCGACGATGCTGCCGAGTCGAAGCTCCTCCCAGATGACCTCGCGTCGCACGCCGCCGACCGAGAGAATCGCAAGGTCCTTCCTCCTGTCGTAGCGCTCGAACTGGGCCTGGATGCGTTCGCCGATCGCCGGCAGATCGCCGGTGAACTCGATCTCATTGACGACGCCCATCGTCTTGCCGTCGAGCTCGATGAGCAGCTCTCCTCCGCGGAATTCGATCACAACGCCCTCCACCCGACTGCCGGGCACCAGGGATTCGACACTTGGGGGGTCGCCATCGCGCGTGGCCGGGCCGCCCGACATCATGAGCCGCTCGAGGTCCGCGTCGCTGAGGGTCGAAGCCTCTTTCGAGAGGTCGTCGAAACTATCCGGGAATCCACCGCCTTTGGCCATGCGCGCATTCTACGCTGGAGGTGTCTCCAAGCCAAGAGAGGCGACAATTGCGTAAATTACCGGGCTCGCCGCAAATCGGCGAGGGGATAGAAAGAGTCCCGCCAGTGCACCCCGCCATGGCGGGTTACGTGGATCGCGGAGTTGAAGCCCGGGAGAATTGCGATCGCGACCACGATGGGGTGAAGCACGAAATAGAAGGGGCTCAGTTGGGTGTGAGGCGAAACAAGACGATACGTCTCCGCAATCGCGAGCCACACGACAAGCGACTGCGGCCAGAGGCGGAGGTCAAGCGTGAAGAGGAGGGGCGCAAGAATGTTGCCTGCGAAAAGAAGAGTGGAAGCCGCGAACAGTGCCAGATAGCTGTATTCGAAGACCGCGAAGCCGTTCTTCTGCGTGACCTTGAAGAGGTCTCTGAGGGTCTGGCCCCAGGGGACGAGGATCCAGTTGACGGCCACATCGATCTCGGTGCGGCCGCCGGCCTTGCGGACCGCCATGGCGAGTGAAATGTCGTCAACCATGCGCATTCGGATCGCCTCGTGGCCGCCGGCTCGAGCGTAAGCGGAGCGTCGGACGAGAACAAAAGCGCCAGCGCCCATGGCAACCAGGCTCTGTCGACGACGCGTGTGGGCCCACAAACCGAGGAAGAGTACGGCGCCGACGACGGACGCGCAGAAGAACCCGCGCATCCAGGGGCTCCTCGAGTCAAGGCGGGGGAGGAGGCTCAGGAGGTCGCACTTGCGATCGAGGGCGCGCCTCATGGCGAGTCTGAGCGTCTTTGGGTGGAAACGAACGTCGCCGTCTGTGAAGAGAATCCACTCGCCAGTGGATACTTCGACACCCCGGCAGAGGGCGTGATGCTTGCCAATCCAGCCCTCTGGAAGCTCGGTTATGTGCACGACTCGCAGCCGGTCAGACCGTTTTCGCAGCTTTTCCAGATGCTCTCCCGTCCTGTCGCGGCTGCGGTCATTGATGGCCACTACTTCGTAGTCGGGGTAGTCGAGCTCGAGCAGAGAGCCCACGGCCTGGACCACGTCCTTCTCCTCGTCGCGGGACGCCACCACGATGGAGACTCGCGGCCAGGCCGGAGAGGAGCGTGCCTCGTCGGGTTGGGGGCCGTCTCCGGGCTCTTCGAGCGGTCGCAGCGCTCCCACGCCCCGGCGGGTGAGCGCTGCGACCAGCGCCCAAAGTGCCGCGGCTGTCCAGGCGAGGGTGTCGATCCAGGGGTTTTCGGTCATTTCTTGTTATATTCCGCGCGGCCATGATGGGGACATCCTGACCAACGCTCATTGACCCTCGGCGCCGCCAGGCGGCCGGTCCGGGGGAGGTCTACCTCTCCCGCGAGGAGGCCATGGCCTATCGCGGGACTTGCTCCGTCGGCCAGAGACCGAGCCCCGAGTCGAAGTTGTTGTTGCGGTCCACACCCCGTCAAGTGTGCGGCGCGCCTGCCGCCAGAACGCTCGCATAGAGCGGACGATCGATGTTGCCGCCGGAGAGGATCAGTGCCACGCGCTTTCCGGCCATGCCCCCTCGGTCCTTGAGGAGCGCCGCCAGCGGCCCGGCGCCAGCGCCCTCGGCGACGTTGTGCGTGTCCGAGAAGTAGTGGCGCATGGCCGTCTTGATCTCGTCCTCGCTGACGGTGACGAGGCGATCGGCGCCCCTGAAGATGAATCCGAGAGCGTCGTTGTCCGGCACGCGGCAGGCAATGCCGTCGGCGATTGTGTTCGTGCTGGTGGTGGAGACCGGAGCTTTCCTGGCAAAGGAGAGGGCGTAGGCGGGGGCGTTTTCGGCAACCACGCCGACTACCCTGGTCTTCAGGCCGAGGGCGTCGCGCGCGGCGATGGTGCCGCAGATGCCGGAACCGAGTCCGATCGGGACATATACGGTGTCAATCTCTAGCACGGCGTGGAACAGCTCGAGCGCATAGCTGGCGACGCCCAGAAACAGCCAGGGATGAAAGGAGCGCAGCGGATGCAGCCCGCGCTCGGCGGCCAGGCCCGTGGAGTGCTCGTGGGCGGCCTGGAAATCGTGGCCATGCTCGATGAGCTCGGCACCAAGCGCGCGCATGGCGGCGTTCTTCTCGGTGCTGTTGCCGTGGGGTACGACGATGAAGGCCGCCAGTCCCGTCCGTCTGGCGGCGAAGGCCACGCTCTGACCGTGGTTGCCGGTGCTGGCAGCGACGACCCCGGCGACATCCGGCTGCTGCCGCTTCAGCTCGCGCATGTAGGTCAGGCCGCCGCGCACCTTGAAGGC
>SXIK01000062.1 GCA_005772855.1 Planctomycetia bacterium
CGCTCGACGCGGCGGACCCGCGCATCCCTCCGCGGGGCGTTGTGATGCCGGGAGACTCCCCGGTGCCACGGCGCGAGGGTACTCTGCTCTCCGTGGAGCCGAGTGTGCAAGTCACGGCAGCACGGGTCCCTGCCGAGGCTGCGGTGAGCCGTCTCGATCCCCTGGCGGCAACGCTCAACAACGGCGAGGACAGGATTTCGAGCGTGCCGGCCGCCGTGAGAGCTTCCAGGGAGCCTTCGGAACGCGGCGAGGCCTCCCCCGGGCATCTGGCCACCCTCAAGGCTCTCGGCGAGTCGTTCACGAACGCGCCTCAAATTCGCTCCGGCCCGGCGGTCGACGAAAAGGACGTGGCCTCGTCCCTCTTGAGCACGGTGACCCTCACAAAGGTTCGGCAGACCCTGACGCAAGGAGCGGTCGTTCCTCTGGAGCGATCGATGGTGCCGCTGCCCGCCGAGGGTCGCCCCGAGGACACCTGGATCCTCGGGGAAGCAACTCGGTCCGGCAGCCGCGAGAGGGTGCTGGCCCCGGATCTCTCGGCAATGCTTCCCGCTCCGCTGGACCTCAAGGACGAGCGTCAGATTGAGCCGCGCAGGGGAGCTGGAGGCGTCACCAGGCCAGCGCCGCGGCAATCGGGCCTCAAGCTTGCGATGGCAACCCGCTCGAGGCTCACTCCCACGACGCCCCATGAGCCCACATCCGATGGGCACTCCCTGGTGAGGGCCGATCGTCGGGAAATCGCCGCTCAAACCCCGACACCACCCGCAGTGGAGCCGCCGCGTGGAGCCGATCGACTCCGGGTAAAGGAACTCCCCGGGGTTTTTTTGCCTCGCTCGATGCAGATCACCGAGCCAGTTCCGGGCGCCACGCGGGTGTTCTCCATCATGGAGCCCTCGGTGCGATCACTGCCGAGTCTTCGCACCGAGATGGAGCGGGAGCGCCGCAAGCACTTGGCCTTCGAGCCGGAGTCTTCCCTGAGAGCAAGGGTTGGCGGAGCCGCCCTGCCAGGTGCGTCTCGCCCTCGCGATCGCGGCCTCGAAGACTCGGGTCTCCTGGTAACGCTCACGGCTCCCGGCTCGTCCCTCAGGATCCCGGACGCTCCTGAATCCGCAGTCTCGCTCCCCGGGTTGAATCTCGCGCTCCCGGGCCCCTCCTCACCTCTCTTGCTTTCGCTCGCCGAGTCCAGCCAGGACTCTCCTCCTCGTTACCCAACTCACAGCCGTCTCACGTCGATGACCCCGGCTCCGCTGGCGGTTTTTACCGAAGTTGTGCCGACGTTGCCGCCTGATCCGACAGGCGTGAGTCCATCGGTTGCGAGGCACGAGGTTCACTCTGTGCCACGCATGGCAAGGGTGGAACCGTCAACCGACGTCTCCGTGTCCCGGCGGGTGGAGGATACGCTGCCGTCGCTCGCACCCCAGACCCGGCCTCGTTGGCTAGCCCCCGAGGCGGTCGTACGGGAGCGACCGGTGCTTCAAGGAGCTCTGGAACAGCCATCGCCGGGGAGCACAGCCACTCATTCCGTCAGCCTCATACCATCGACTCCGCGGAGGCTGGAACGCGCCTCGCCGCGACTTGAGGTCGAGCCTGTGTCGGCCCTGGCGCCCGGGGCTGCTCCCGAAAACGCGCATTTTGTCGCTGCTCAAGTCGACCTCAGAGCCATGACCCCGAGAGGAGACTTCAGGGCCCGCGCCATCGCTGTCGATGCGAATCCACGGCTACCGCCTCGCCATCGGGTGGTGGAGATGTCGGCGGATCCACCCACACCCGGGGCTCCTGACGTCAAACAGGCAGCGCCGAAGTCTCCATCACGGGTTCCACTTGAGCTCGCCTGGCGACCGAAGGACGCTCGGCTGATTCCGGAACGGGCGCCCCATCTCTTCCCCACGAGCGATCCTCGTCGAGAGAGCACGGAGCTTGCGAGGTCGGGTGGCTCCAGCGACGTTCCTGCTCGCCCCCCGAGGCTCACCCTGCGCTTCTTGCCGTCAACGTCCCTGGCCCCTGGGAGGGAGGAGTCCAGGTCTGCCGCAAACAGGGTTCGAGAGCCAGGGGCGCTCGAGTCCGTGGAGGCGGCATCCTCCTTTGTCCCAAGGATCTACCAGCTCCGCGCGAAAACCCACCGGGAGGAGGCAGTGAGGCTGGGCGGCGGTGCCGAGGATACCGAGAAGGCCGTGGAGCTGGGACTCAAGTGGCTCGCGCTCCATCAAAGCCCTGACGGGCGTTGGAGCCTGGATGAGTACATGGACCACCTCACAGAGGTCGCAGATCGCGACCGCTGGCACCCCGATTGGGACGGGAACGGCAAGAACGATAGTCGAGGCGGCTCGAGCAGGGCCGACAATGGAGACACGGCTGCGACGGGGCTTGCGCTGCTGGCCTTCCTGGGGCACGGCGATACACAAACCGAGCCGGGCCCGTACCAGGAAAACGTGCGTCGGGGGCTTCAGTTTCTCAAGTCTGCTCAAAACCGAGACGGCGACCTTCGAAATGGGGGCAACCTCTACATGCACGCGATTGCGTCCTTCGCTCTCTGCGAGGCCTACGCCCTGTCGCGAGACCCGGAATTGGGAGAGCCCGCGCGAAGAGCCATCGGTTACGCCATCCGGACGCAAAACCCGGACCTGGGCGGCTGGCGATACGAGCCGTACCCGCAGGGCCGTGACGTCGACACAAGCGTTTTTGGCTGGATGCTCATGGCGATCAAGAGCGCGCATGTGGGAGGCATCGAGGTTGACAAGCGAGCGGTCCAGCGCATGGCCAAGTACCTGGAGTCGGCTCGTATGTCGAAGGCAGGTGGGCGCTTTGCGTACCAGCCTGGCCTTCCACGCTCGTCGCTTGCCATGACTGCGCAGGGACTTTTTTGCCAGCAGATCCTCTCGGAGCTTCGTCCTGCGCAGTTGGAGGCTGAAAAAGTGCGCCTCCAAAGAGCCGCCAACGAGACAGTGAGCATCTTGCTCTCGAACCGTCCCGAGTTGCGTGACCAGGATGGCGCAAACTCGTACTACTGGTACTACGCCACCCTCGCCCTCTTCCAGGAGGAGGGTGTCGCGTGGGAAACATGGAACTCGCGAATGAAAGAAGTCCTGCTCCAGCTTCAACTCCGCGAGGAAGAGGGCACGGCCGCGGGCAGTTGGGATCCTCTCGACCGCAGGGCACAGTTGGGCGGGCGTGTCTATTCGACGGCCATTTCCATACTCTCCCTTGAGGTCTACTATCGTTACGCCCCGAAGGAGCGGCGGTAGGCGAAGCCCGTGGGGTCAGAAAATGTCACCCGGCCTCCCGCTGCGTTCAGGCTTGGGCTCCTCGCAGGAAGCTTGGGCAGGCTTCACGTCTGCGGCTCGGAGGGTGTCGTCAAAGTCGGCAGTGAATTTCCAGTCACGCTCGTCGAGGAGGTAGGCATCGCTGGCAAGGGCGATGTTGCGCGCGATCTGCACCATCCCTGTGGCGGCGGGGTTCGGTGTCATGCCGGCGATAGGGACACGCCGGGTGGCGACGTGGATGAAGAAGAGGACGTGGAATGCCGTGACGCTTGAGGACGTTGGCGACGGTGTGGTCGCTTTCGACATGGCCAAGGTGGGCGAGTGCGCCGGCGATGCGGTCGGAGCCCCGGCTCTTGTTCTCACGAACGAAGCGGAAGATCAGCTCTTCGACCTCCGGAGCAAGGGTTGGTCGATCGGGGTAACGGCGCTTCTTCGAGCCAGCGAGCTTGTGCTCCACGAGCCCTGGGTGCCAGGCGAAAATGGCCTCCGGCGAGACGATGGCCGCGACCACCGTGAGCCTCGCGACCGAACCGCTTGCCGATATCGGCCAACTTACTGCGCTCGCCGTCGGTGAGCCGGAGATGGCCGCGGACTTGTCCACGCGGAACGCGGTTCTCCGTGGCGAGGTGCTCGTTTCAGAGGAGGATCTCCTGATCAACGGTGCTGGTGATGTAGGCGACGAGGTGTTTCCAGGGCACGGTTCCGTTGCAAACCTCCTTACCCTTGGAAGCGAATGAGCTTGTTGGAGGGCGCTGTGCTCAACGCCTCAAGCCTCGACGCCGCGGGGCGTTCGATTATTTTGACCTGGCGGGGGGAGTCCACTCGGCCAGCCGGCATCTATTTCCCGGCGTACTCGAGGGTTTGCGGGTCGGGGAGCGGAATTCTTTCGACCTTCCCGGCACTCAGGCCGCCCTTCAAAATCTCCTCCGCGTTGCCCACGACGAGAATCAGGAGCTTCTCCGGCCTCAGGTGCGTCTGGGCCACCCGAAGCACGTCTTCCTGGGTCACCGCCTTGATTTTCTCACGGTAGGATCGCCAAAAGTGAGGCGATCTTCCCGTAAACTCTTCGCTGGCAAGTGTTGTTGCCGTCGAGAGCGCAGTCGAAAAGGCCCGGGGAAACAGACCCACCGCGTAGTTGACGGCTGTATCGAGCTCCTCCTTCGTGACCTTCTCCCTTCGGATCCGGTCGATCTCCTCGAGCACAATCTTCGTGGCCTTGCCCACGGACTCGCTCTTCGACTGAAAGAAGGCCCGGAAGACGCCGTCGTAGTAAGTGCCGAGGTCGAGCCGGGAGGCCGCCGTGTATGCAAGGCCCTCGTCGGACCGGACGCGCGACGTGATGCGCGAGGTGAATCCACCACCTCCCAGGATCTGGTTCATGATCCCGAGAGCGTGGTAGTCGGGATGGTCCCGGGTGGGGGCCAAGTGCCCGATTGTAACTCGGCCCTGGTTCACCGAGGGCTTGTCGACAAGGTAGGCGGCTGGTCCTGGCTCGTTCGTGGGCTTCGGTATCGGGGGCACGGGGTCGAGAGGGCAGGGATCCTTTGCCCAGCCCTTCAGCAATGCCTCGAGACGGACGAGGACATCCTCGGTTCGCACGTCGCCCGCAACCGCAAGGAGAAAGTGTTTCGGGTGATAGGAGCGGTTGTGAAAGGCGACCAGGTCCGCGCGAGTAATCCCCTCAATGGAAGCCTTCGTCCTCCGATCGGTCGAAAAGAAGCCCGGGCCCCGCAGGAGCCTCTCCCATTCGCGGCTTTCGATCGAGGCCGTCTGGTCGTTGCGGCGCTGGAGGCTCTGAAGGATCTGGCTTCGCTCCAATTCGAAACGGTTCGGCTCGAATCGCGGCGTTCGGATCATGTCGAAAAAGATCTCGAGGGCTCGCGGAAGGTCCTTGGAAAGGCAGTTGAAGGACGCGGAGCCTTCCGTGTCACCAATGCCGCTCGACATGTTGGTGGCGAGGAATGCAAGCTCCTCGTCAACTTCCTCCGGAGTCTGTTTCAAGGTACCGCCCGAACGCATCTGCGAGCCTGTGAGCGAGGCAACGCCGGCCTTGCCCTCGGGCTCGAGGTAGCTGCCCGTGCGCACCGTCATGACGACGTCGACCAGCGGGAGGTCGTGATCCTCCACGATGTAGACGACGACCCCGCAGGGTAGCACGTGGCGATACTGGGCCCTCTCCGGGGGCGAAAAGACAATCTCCGGGAAGACCAGCTCTTTCGGATGCCTGGGAATCTCGCGGTCCGGCGCAGGGCTCAACAGGGCCGAGATTGCAAGAACAGTGAACAGTTGACTCATCGTTGGGCTCCTTCCGTCTTTTTCGCTCGCCCCTCGGCAACGGGCGACTCCTTTGTGTAGTAGATGGCGACGGTGCGATTGGCAGAGGACAAGTAAGTGCTCGCGACTCGCTGGATGTCAGCCGCCGTGACTGCCGCCACCCGGGGTGGATCGGTGTTGATGGTGTGCCAACCCCGGTGGGCGTCGCGAATGAGGAGCTGCATGAGGAGCGAGAAGTTCACGCGCAGGCGTCTGTAGTCAGCGGCAGCCTCCTGATTCTTGACCTTCTCGAGCTCACGGGCGGAGACGGGTTCCTTCGTGAGCCGTTCAATCTCGGCGTACAGGGCCTTCTCGACATCTTCAGGCGTCTTGCCAGGCTTTGCAGTGCCGTCAACCTCGAAGTAGCCTTCATGTTTCAGGCTGTCCTGATCGGCGTCGACATCATTCGCCACCTTGTGGTCCAGTACCAGGGCCTTGTAGAGGCGGCCTGTCTTCCCGCTCAGCACACTGGCGAGGAGCGTGAGCGCCGGCTCATCCACGTGTCCGTCGGGCACTGTGTGCCAGCGGACTCTTACACGCGGCTTCGTTTCGGCGACGGCGATCATTCGGCGCTCGGCGAGCTGCGGCACTTCCCGTGTGCGAAGCCCGGGCGGTTCGCGGGGGCCGCGCTTCAGACGTCCGAAGTATCGCCGCGCGAGCTCCTTTGCCGCAGCTGGATCGAAGTCGCCCACGAGGCAGGCGGTCAGATTGTTCGGGGCATAGTAGACGCCGAAGAAATCCATGGCCTCGTCTCGGGTGATTGCCTCAATGTCGCAAGGCCAACCAATGACGGGCCAAGCGTAGGGGGAAGAGCTCCAGAAGAGGGCGTCGAACTCCTCTTCAAATCGGCCGATCGGCGTGCTGTCGATGCGGAGTCGGCGCTCCTCCCGCACCACGTCTCGTTCACTATAAAACTCGCGGAAGACCGGGTTCAGGAGACGGTCGGACTCCATCCAGAACCAGAGCTCGAGTTTGTTCGCGGGCACGTTGATGAAATAGATCGTGAAGTCATTCGTGGTGCCGGCATTCATCCCGCTGGCACCGGCAGACGTGTAGACCTTGTCGAACTCGTCCTTGACGATGACTCCACGTTCCGCCGTCGTGAGCTTGTCGAGCTCCCGGAGAAGCTCATTGTGGCCTCTGCTGCGGTCCTCGGGCCGCGCTGGCGTGGGAATCTCGCCGAGGCGCTGTTTCACCGCCAGGGCGGCCTCCTCCCTGGCAATGTCGTTCTTCACCCGGTCGAGGTCGGTCAAGATCTTCAGGTTCTTCTCGATGTCGCGGGTGCCGATCACTTGCGTGCCCTTGAACATCATGTGCTCGAAGAGGTGGGCGAGCCCCGTGATGCCCGGCCTCTCGTTGACCGATCCAACCCGCGCGATCCAGCCGACGGCAATGTTGGGGTCGCCCTTCTTCGGGCGCATCAGAAAACGCATCCCGTTTTCGAGAACGTACTCCTCCACGGCCACGTTCTGGGCTTGAACCGCAGCGGGCGTGAGTACCGCCACGGCCAGGGTTAACGCCAGGGCGGCGCGAGAATTCGTTGTAAAGGCCAGGGTCACTGTTCGCTCTCCTCTGCTTTGAGATTGGAAGGCTCGCCTGGAGCGCTGTCTCCAAGTTGAGCCATGTATTGCTTGAACTGGGTTTCCAGCGTGCTGATCACTCCGCTGGCACTCCCCCCTCCCTCGACCGGGATGAACCGGCCGAGCGAATCCTCCACGACCTTCCCCTCGTAGTAGGCGCTGATGAACTGAATGAACGGCTCGCGGTAGAGCTCTCCTTGCGCATGCATGAGAAAGTGACACAACGCCGCGGAGAGCGCGTAATTGAGGCCGCGGCCGTCCTTGTGGAACTCCTCGTTGTCGACGGCAAGGAAGCTCGAGAGGCTCCAGTTGGGGTTTGCGGCCAGGAACTGCCTTGCATTCTGCAGTCGTTCGGAAGCGATCTTGTGCCCCGGTTTCCATTTTCCATCGACCTTCTCCCACGTTTCCATGTAGCTGGCGATGCCCTCGACAACCCAGTTATTCCCCTTGCTGCCTTGCTGGCCAGGCTTCGTCTCGGCAAAGAGCTGGTGGGTCACCTCGTGGTAGAGCGTAAAGAGCGTCTCGGCGCGATCGGCATAGTAAAAGTAAGAGCACCGCTCGGGCGACGCATAGAAACCTGCGGACTCCACTGCAAGCTTGAGATTGTTCTTCTCCGCCTTCACGAAAGTCAGGTAGTCCTCTCTCGTGGGGAACACCTTCACGAGGTGCTTCTTCTTGTTCCTGGCTGATACGAAGAGCAAATTCGCGCCAGCGGCCTGGTCAAAAAATCCGAGGTAGAACCGGAAAAACTCTGCGTAGAAATCCTCGAGCAACTCCGCGTACTCCCAGCCTTGCTTGCGGCCCAGGTTGGTCTCCACGCGAAAGTGCTCGCTCTCGACCGAAAACATGTTGTAGGTGTTCCGCTTCCGGATCCGCTCCTCTTCCTCCCTGGAAACCCACTTGCCCTGGTACTCGCGAAGGCCCTGGTCCCACTTCTGCTTGTCCTCCTTCTTGATCCAGCCTTCCTCCGTCAAGAAGTTCTTCCTGGCTGTCAGAGCCTCCCACTTCCGGATCCACTTCTTGCTTGCTGGATCGAGGACATAACCAAGAATGTCACGGGCTCTCTTGTGGTCTGGATCGGCCTCGATGACCTTGTTAACGAGGTCGAAGGCCCGCGTGAAAAGCCCCAGCTTCATGCAAGCCGTCGCCAGGTCAAAGAGCCGCTTCGCGTTCTGATCACCGACAGTCTCGAGCTTCCGGGCAAACATTGCGCGCAGATCGGGCGACTGGGTCTCGTCCTTCGGGTCCCGGGTCTTCTCGACAGTACTCTTCAGCCTGGTGAGTCTCGGATACTTCGGGTCAATTCCGCGAATGGTCTCGAGGACCTTCTCCCCTTCCGCCTTGAGTCCGTTCGAGGCGGCCCAGGTCGCGAGCTTCTCGAGCTCCTTCAGGTGGGCCATCTCGACCTTCTCGGTCTGCTGGAGCAACGCTCGCTCCGTGGCCGCGTCTCGCGCAGATTGCTTGCTCGACTTGGCCTCCACCCTCTTATCGGATCTCTTTGCCTGCGCCCGGAGCTGCTCCCCGGGGGCAACAAGCCATGAAGCCAACACGAGTACGCCGACGGCGGTGCGTGTTCTCTTGGAGGACGTGTTCACTTCTCCCTCGCCCTCGAGCCTGCCTTCGCGGAGGCTTCCGCGGGCTTGTCATCACCGCTGGCCTCCTTGCCCGGCTTCTCCTCTGCACCGGCCTTCACCTTGGCCTTCGGTTTCGATCGGACCTTCTCTCGCAAGAGAAAAGCCATGTGCTTGTTGAAGAGCTCACTCTCCTCGGCAAAGGGCATGCACGAGGAGTTGGCATACGTGTAGAACTGGCCTCCGTAGTGTTTCGCGATCGCGCTGCAGTCTTCAATGCTTGAGAGGATGCTGTGCTTGCCGGCGATGACGATCGTCGGGATCTTCGCCTTCGGCGGCTCGGCAAAGCAGCGGAACTCGGGAATCGCCACGGACCCCATCGGGTGGTCTTTCCTGGGGTAGAGCATGCCGATCAAGCCGTCACGGACGTCCCTGAAAAAGAGGCTCCACTCCCGACGATCGATCGCGGCCGCCTCGCCATCGGGCTTCGGTAGCTTCTTGTCCTCGTGATGCTTGTCGTGGGTATTTTGGCCTGACTTCGTATCGAAGGTCCGCGTGAGCGCAAAGTGCTCCAGCTCGACATCTCTTTCCTTCTCGCCCTTGTTTCGCATGCGCATCGTCGCATCGCCATAGGCCTTGTTGCTTGAGATCGGACAGATGAAGACCAGGTGCGAGACGGACTTCGGGTAAAGGTTCGCATACCGCATGGCGATCCACGAGTTCATGCCGCAGGCCATGATCGCAAATCGTTCCTGATTCGTCTCCTTCCTGAGGTCCTCGAAAGCCTGAACCAGGCTGTCAATCGGGTAGTAGGGGATCTTGGCATCGCTCACGACCTTGAGGTCCTTGAAGGAGTTGATCCGGGGCAAATCGATGAAGAAGATCTTGTTCGTCTTCGAGAGCTTGGCGAGGAACGGCTTCATGATCTCCTTCGAGAAACCGTACTCCGGGATGACGAGGATCGGCACGCCACTCACCTTGTTGCCCCCGATCTCCTCGGTCTCCAGGCTGACACCGCCTGACACGGAAACGGTCGTGCGCTTCTTCAGCTTGTTCCCGAGCTCCTCCGCTTTCCTCTTCGCCACCTCGTCCGTCTTTCCCAGCTCGTATTCCTTGTCGGCCTTGGCCCCTTCCCACCAGGTGAACCAGCTGCTCGGATTGGGGCCCTGATAGGCCTGCGTCAGCTCGTTGAGCGAGTCCACGTAAAATGATTGAACTACCGGGTCCTCCTCCTTCTGAAAATTCGTGATGAGCGCCTCGACCGCCTCCTTCTTCTTGTGGACGCGAAGATCATGGACCACCATTCGCCTCACAGTAGGGTCCTTGTCCTTCAAGGCATCGTAGAGGTGGACATAGAACTTCTCGTCGTTCATCTTGGCGAGCGCCGCCGCCATTCCCTGCCGAACGGAAGGATCCTTGTTCTCCTTGAGGTCCCTCACCATCATCTTCAGAGTCTCCTCCGTGGCAGCCTTGGTCAACGCGAAGATGGCACCTTCACGGTCGTACCATGGCAGCCCGCGAAGGATCTGGACAATCTGTTTGTATTGCCCATCCTTCTCGGCGTTGAGGCGTTTCCATGTGTTGTGCCGGAGGGTCGAGTCCGTCGACACAAGCGCGGCCTTGAAATCCTTCTCCGAGACTTCCTCGTCCGCCAGGAGACTTCTCGAAACGGCAAGTCCGAGAAAGAGGAACGAGCGGAGAGCCAATTTCATGGGGTTGAGCTCCTTTGGACGGTAGTTTCCGAAGCCCAAATTGTAGGTGGCCCCAGGGAACGGGCATAGGCAAATTTGTGGCGGGCCAGTGACCCCGGGGGAACGCAAGAAAATGACCCCGGGGAAGCGGCCCCTCCACGCCACAACTGATGCCGGATCAGTGCTCTTCCCCACCGGGTTCCGCAACTTTTCTGAGGACCCACAGCCGAGCCTCTACTCGGTTCTTCCAGCCGGCACCGACTCGTTCAAGTCCGTGTGATCTGAGCCAGGCCTCCCGGACTCTCGCGATGATGTCCGGACCGCGGCGCCGGAGGAGCACTTGAAGCGGACCGCGATGCACGATCGCGTCGAAGAGCTCCTCGGGGCTCGCGTGCTCCATTTCCGCAAGGACTCGCTCGTTCTGAAGGACCTCCAGCCCCGAGCGGGGAAGGGACTTCAAGGCAAAGTCTTCCCACGCGGGGCGAGCTTCCTGGGTCACCTCACGCAGTGCCAGCATGAGTCGTCCAAAGGGAAGCTCCGCCGTGGGCTCTGGCCAAAAAACGGCGCTCACCACGCCCCCCAGACGGAGTGCAAGGGACCAATCCTGAAGTGCCGCCGCCGGGTCCGCTAGAAGTTGCAGAGTGAAGCACGAGAGGACTCCCGCAGCCTGGTGGATCAAGCTCGAGAGGTCCTCGGCCTTCCCCAGGGTCACATGGGCAGTCGTTGCTCTGGCGGCCCCGAGGCTCTCCCGGCAAAGAGCCATCATCTCGCTGGATGGGTCGGTGGCGAAGATCGTTCGAGCTGGAAACTTCTTCAGGAGGAGGAGGACTTCATCGCCGGGACCGCAGCCTGGCACGGCAATGGGCCCCCTTCCGGGGGGCTCCAACGACACTATTGCCCGTTCGACCAGCGGGCGAAAGCGCGGGGTCCAGTAGTCCCGGTAGCCTCTTGCGACGAAATCCCACGAGGAAGCCACGAGGCGCGGATCCCACGCGCTCTCCTGTGGACTCCTGGAGGCACTGTCACCCGCCATGGCAGAGTAAAGAAATGAAGCTTAGCGGCTCAAGAACTCGACAACCTGATTGACCTGCACGGGCAGACCGACGTCGTCCTTGTCTGGAAGCCGAATGACCTTGACCAGGAGCTCCTTGGGCTCGATTGCGAGGAAGGCCGCTCCGGGTCTGTCGGTCTCCTCCGCCCGGGTCGCGTAGATTTTTTGAAGAGTCTCGCGCTTGCGCACCTGAATCACATCCTCCGGCGAAACGATGAAGGAAGGGATGTCCGTGCGCCGCCCGTTGACGTTGAAGTGGCCGTGGCTAACAGCCTGACGCGCCTGAGCTCGCGTTTTCGCAAAGCCAGACTTCCAGACGACGTTGTCGAGCCGGCTTTCGCAGAGCGTGAGCAAATTTTCGCCGGTGTTACCGGGGGCCTTCTTGGCCATGCCGAAAAATCTCATGAGCTGCCTGCGGCTTAGGCCGTAGTAATGGCAGATCTTTTGCTTCTCGGCGAGCGCCTTGCCGTAGTCCGTTGGACGCCGTCGTCGCTGCGCATGTTGACCGGGAGGAAAGATGCGCCGATGAGAGGCCCGAAGGGCTCCGCTCGAGTCGTAGACTTCAGTTCCCAAGCGGCGGTTTATTCTGGCTTTCGGGCCGATGTAATGTCCCATGAATTCTTAGCTCCGCTAACCTTTCGGTTATTCCCTGGAGGGCCGGGTTCAGATGAAAGTCCCCCAAATAAGCTCATGAGGAGGGTGATTTCAACGAAAATTTCGCGAATATGACCTTACCGCTCAGTTTCCGCGGCGCAAGTTGCCAGATATCCGTCCAGCTCCCGGCGCTTCCGGCCACGGTTGGAAGCATTCGGACGTCCTGTCATACCTGCGAACCTCCAGGTTGATGTGCCCGCGGTCGACTCCGAGGACGTGGTAGGCCCTGGAGTGATGCGGCTGAAGGCTCGACACGCTTCCCGGGTTCGCAATGGCAAAGGGCCACAGGGCCGTTGGTTCAAGGACGAAGCGCCCGTGAAGGTGGCCGTGCAGGACGAGGGAGACGGAATGCCGCCGGATTACCTCGATGAGGTCCGTGGCGTCCCGCAGCCCATGGCGGCGTCGGTCGGGGCTGCGGTCGGCGCGACAGAGTCCATAATGCAACGCAAGGATTTTCGTTCGCCCTGTCGCCCTTGGATGGCGGAAGAGGGAATCAAGCGCCGCGATCTGCCGCGCGCCGACCCTGCCGGATGAGTCGTGATACCGGGTCGGCCGCACGTCCCTCAGAGAAAAGAGCGCGACCTCATCGCCCAGCAGTCGAAGGAGCGGGTATGGATGGATGTCCCGGAAACCCGTGGGGATTTCGTCCACGCTCAAGTCGGTGCGAGTCCAGGCGCCGAAGGACTTCTCGTAGAGTTGTTCGCGTTGAGCCGAACGGACGTAGACGTCGTGGTTGCCAGGAATTCCGGTGACACGAGGGTCCTCGAGGATCGGCGAGAGAACCTCGCGAGCGGACGCAAACTCGCTCGGAAGCGAAATGCCGGTAAGGTCGCCGGTCGAGACAATGAAGTCAGGCCGGACCGCCTCCAGGTCGCGCACGAGAGCGCGACCGATCCTCACCGACTCCGCGAAGAGCCTGTATCGCCCGAAGATTGAGAGGTTGACCCAGCCGAGGAACCGCTTCGAAAGCAGCATGCGCCAGGGGATGCGCGAAGGCTCCTCCGTCACGTGCAGGTCGGTGAAATGAGCGATGCGGATCAATGTGGCGTGGAGGGCTCCGTGGGAAAAATCCTATCGCATCGCGATCGGGCGCATGGTGAAACCGGCGGCCGCGCCGCGAATCTTGTTCACCAGCGCAACGTAGCAAAAGCGGTAGACTCGGTCCTGCGCAAGCGCCTCGAGATTGTGAAACTCGCCAATAGGAACGCCCTGCTCCACGAGCAGATAGAGGTGGCAAGGCATGAAGCTCTTCGAGCCTTCCGGAGGCGGCTGCACCTCGAGGCCGGAGGTGTCGCCGCCGAGGAGCACCGCTCCCTTTTCCTCCACCAGCCATTTCGCGGACTCGAGCGTGATTCCCGGAGTGTCTGCCTCCTTGAGACGTGCGTGATCGGATCCGTTCTTGCCCCAGTAGCGACCGAATCCGGTACGGACGAAGACAGCATCGCCGGGCTGGATGTGCACCCCTTCCCAGGACAGAGCAGCTTCCAGGTCCCTCGGCGTAATCGCGTAGTGGGGCGGCAGGCTCTCGAGCTTCTTCGATCCAGCCACATCGATGAGCACGCCGGAGAGAACAATCGGCGGGATGGAGGCTGCGTCGCACTTGCGCAGGCCAAAATCGCCACCTGCCAGGGCCTCGGTGAAGCCGTTGTACCAGTGATTGTCGGCGCCCATTGTCACGTGGCCGAGCCCGTCGATCTGCGTGCCGACATTGTCGCTGATGAAGAGAGCGCAGGAATGCCAGCCGCTGCCTGAAGGATCGGTCGCCACGCCCGCCACGTCGCCTTGACGCTTCACGCCCTCGGGGGAGCGGAAGGTCATTACCTCACCGGGGCTGTGGCCCGGCCACTTGAAGGACTCGCGGTCGTAGGGCAGGCCAAGGTCATAGACCTTTCCTTGCTTGACGAGCGAGACTGCGGCGAGCCGCGTGGCGTCCGTCATTGCATTCAGGGCTCCCACCTCGTCGTCCTTGCCCCAAATCCAACCCCAGCCTTTTCCCTTTTGCCAGCCCTTCGGCGTCGCACTGTCGCCGAGCGTGTAGCCAAGGGTGAAGCAGCCAAACAGGGCCAAGGGTACAAGACAGAGCATCTTTTTCATGTCCATCACTCAATTCCAGGGTGTAGGAGCCGGGCATCGAAGACCGGGCCCTCATAACAAGTCCGCCGATTGTAGAAATCTCCGCCGGGCTTCTTGCGGATCGGAAGCACGCAGCCAAAGCATACGCCAAAGCCACAGGCCATGAGTGACTCAACGCAGATTTCGGTCGGATAGCTTCGCTCAACGGCAATCGCGCGCAGGCTCTCGTTCATCCCTTGAGGGCCGCAGCCGTAGACGCGGAGTGGTTCCCGGTCCCTCTCCGCGAGCGTCGCGAAGAGCTGCGTCACCCTGCCGTGAAAGCCTTCAGAGCCATCGTCAGTGGCGACCTCGCAACGGAGGGAGAGGCGGCGGAACTCATCGATGCCCTGGAGCTGCTCCCGGGTTCGTGCGCCCATGCAGAGCGTTATGCGGGGTAGCGCGGACCGAGAAGCCAGGAGCTCCCTGGCGAAAAGATAGAGCGGCGCCACGCCCACGCCACCACCAACCAGGTAGATCGAGTCCCGGTCGGTGGGGGCCGTGAAGGTGTTTCCGAACGGTCCTTCCACCTCGACCATCGTGCCCGGCGAGTCCGGGATGTCCGCCAACCAGCGCGTCCCCCGGCCCACGGCCGTATAGAGGAGGTCATAGGTTCCTCTCTCACGGTCGACGTCGTAGACACTGAAGGGTCGGCGCAGTAGCGGATCGAAGCTCGATCGGTCCGCCGTCTTCACCTGGACAAACTGGCCTGCGCGCGAAACCTGAGCGATTGTGGCCTCTTCCAGTCGAAGTGTATACCAACCCGGACCGACACGTCGATTGAAGACGACTCGCGAGGGCCTTGTCGCGTGCGACTGGGGGGTTGGAGTGGGGGATTGCGGCGTGGAAGAGCTCACGAGTTCCGCGTATGTTTCCGAATAGCTTCCGGGAGGTGATCGATGATGTCGCTTGCGATCAGTGAGGCCTCGCCCCTGGAATCGCGAGCCAGGTCGCCAGCGAGCCCGTGAAGGTAAACGCTGAGCGCCGCGGCGTCAAACGGCGCAAAGCCCTGGCCAAGTAAGCTCAGGATCACGCCCGAGAGCACGTCGCCGGAGCCCGCCGTCGCCATGCCGGGGTTGCCCGTGTTGTTCACGTAGAATCTGGAGCGATCCACGACGACAGTTCGGTGCCCCTTGAGGACGAGGACTCCGCCGTAGCGGGCCTCGAAGCGCACGGCGGCTTCCATGCGTTCGGCGTCGCTGATGGGGTGCTCACCGAGGAGTCGCTTGAATTCGCCAGGGTGCGGCGTCCAGACGCGAGTTGCGCGGGGATCTGCCCGGAGCGTTGGCGTGCTTGAGATCACGTTGAGTGCGTCAGCGTCGACAACGAGCGGGCGATCGCAGAACCCAAGAAACGCGGTGACAAGCGCGTGCGCACGGTCATCCGTCCCGAGGCCCGGCCCAATGGCGGCCGCCTGGAAGGGGCTGCGCGGGTCGACCTCTGCCGCATTGTCAGCCGGCGCCTGGATCGCCTCGGGGCACACGGCCGCCAACGCTGTCGACACGCACGTCGGTGTCGCGACGGCCACGAGACCCGAGCCGGTGCGCAGCGCGGCTCGCGCGACGAGAATGGCGGCGCCGGGAAACCATCGCGAGCCCGCCACTGCGAGGACCCGCCCGTAGGTTCCCTTGTGCGTGTTGAGGGCACGGGGCTGGATCTGAAGGGGTATCTGAAGGCGCTCCATCAGGCTATTCAACTTTGTCCGGCTTCTTCTTCCGGGTAATGAGGGCTGCAAGGTAGCCGGCGCCGAAGCCGTTGTCGATATTCACGACGGCCACGCCCGCCGTGCACGAGTTCAACATGGTGAGGAGCGGAGCCAGTCCACCGAAGCTTGCACCGTAACCAATGCTGGTTGGAACAGCAATCACCGGGCAGTCGGCGAGCCCACCCACCACACTTGGCAGCGCTCCTTCCATGCCGGCCACGCAGATGATGCAGTCGGCCTCGTGAATCTTGTCAGCATTTGCAAGGAGTCGGTGAATCCCCGCGACTCCGACATCATAGGCCGTATTGACCACGTGGCCGAACATCTCGGCCGTCACGCGAGCTTCCTCGGCCACGGGAATGTCGGCGGTACCGGCGCAAAGCAGGAGAATGTTTCCGTCCGCGACCTCGGGCTTTCTCTTCTGGACTGTGACGCATCGGGCGAGCTTGTGGTACTCGGCCCTTGGGTGTGCATTCAGGACTGCCTCGGACGCCGCCTCGTCGGCCCGGGTGGCCAGGAGGTAGCTGGAGCGTTTCAGGATCGTGCGGGCGATCTCCGTGATGTCCTCCGGACGCTTTCCCTGGCAGAAAATGACCTCCGGGAAGCCGCACCGCAGGGATCGGTGGTGGTCCACGCGAGCGCAGGCGATGTCCTCGTAAGGCTCCATGCGAATCTGGCGCATGGCATCCTCGACGCTGATTTTTTGGGCCCACACCTTTTTCAAGATCTTGCGGAATTCGTCCTGAATCATTCCGTCTTCCTTTCGCGTGGTTCGTTCGGATTGTCTGCGTTGGCCGCCACCCGGGCGAGCCACGCTACCTCGCCATCATGGCGAAGGCATCGAGCCCGAGCCCGTCGCGCCGGCCTGTCTCCCAGAGCTCGAAGCCGAGGCCGGCAATCATGGCGGCGTTGTCGGTGCACAGTGGCAAATCGGGATACAGCGTCTCCACCGACTGTTCCTTCCGGAAGCTCTCGAGCCGGCTGCGGAGTCGGCGGTTGGCGGCAACTCCGCCAGCAATGATGGCAGAGCAGACACCGGCCTCCCGCCGCACTGCCCGACGCAGCTTCTCTATCATGACGTCCACGACGGCCTCCTCGAAAGCCGCTGCCACGTCGGCGACCTTCACGCCGGGCTTGAGCGACGCCTTGCGGCTCGAGTCCTGGCCCTTGGCATGGTAGAGGACTGCCGTCTTGATCCCCGAGAAGCTGAAGTCGAGCGAGCCCGGCTCGAGGAGGGTGCGCGGCAAATTGGCGCTCCTGGGGTCACCTCCCTCGGCTGCCCTCGAGATCACCGGGCCTCCCGGGTAACCGAGCCCGAGGATCTGGGCCGCCTTGTCAAAGGCCTCGCCAACGGCGTCGTCCTGCGTGGCGCCAATGAGGCGGTGCTCGGTCCAGCTGGAGGACGAATAGAGTGCGGTGTGGCCTCCCGAGACCACGAGCGCCACGGCTGGAAATATCGAGGCAGGCTCACGCCTTGCGAAGGGCGGCTTCGCCCGCATCGCTGCCGAGTAAATGTGCGCGTGAATGTGATCCACGCCGACGAGGGGAATATCCCAGGCGAGCGCGAGCGACTTCGCTGCCGTGACGCCCACGAGGAGTGATCCGATGAGCCCTGGCCTGTTCGCCACAGTGATCAGGTCGAGGGCCGGGCGGCCGCTCCGTCGCTCGAGACCTGCCTCCTTGAGCGCACCGGCCACCATGCGAGTGATGACTTCCACGTGCGCGCGGCTCGCAAGCTCGGGCACGACTCCACCGAAGCGCTCGTGGAGCGGAATCTGGGAGAGGACGCAGTTCGAGAGGATGCGGTAGCCGTCTTCCACCACGGCCACGCCAGTCTCATCGCACGTGGATTCGATACCGAGGACGATCAACTTCGCCTGCCTTTCAGGACCGACCAACATAAGGGCCGGTGGAGCAAACCACAAGACGATCTGCCTGCAAGATGAGGCGTCACCCTCCCCGTCGCGATCCTGAAGAAGCTCCTGACCGCAAGGCTCTTCTCGACGGGCTTCCCATCGAAGGAGCCTGCATGGTTTTCCCTCGTGGGGTGACGCGTCAAGCTCCGGGTCCGATACTCCGGACAGATCGCGAGCACGGCCGTGTCCGCAGGCTCACGCCAGCCGGCCATTCGTGAGTGTCATGAAGGCTGTTTCGAGGTCTGCGAGCTCCTCGCGGAAGCTCGTGAAGCGGATGCGCTCGGCCACGAGGCGGTCGATGAGGCCAGCGATGTCCGGGTTGGCGGCGCTGAATCCAAATCTCACGGCACTGCCCAGCGACTCAACGACCTCTGCGCCGTCCTGCTTGCCAATCAGGTCGGCCGCACGCGGCGCGTCGCCCACCTCAAGAACATCGAGCACGAACATCCTCGTCGTGCGCAGACTCTTGAGGATTTCCTCAACGGCGCCAGCCGCCACGAGCTTGCCGGCCTCGATGATCCCGACCGTGTTGCACATCGTCGAAAGCTCCGTGAGGATGTGCGACGACACGATGATTGTCTTCCCCATGCGCTGAAGCTCCTTCAAGAGCTCCCGGAACTCGATCCGGGCTCGTGGGTCGAGGCCACTGGCGGGCTCGTCGAGGATGAGCACCTTCGGATCGTGGAGGAGCGTCTTCGCGAGGCAAGCGCGCTGCTTCATGCCACGTGAAAAGGCGCTCACCTGGTCGTCCTGCTTGGAGCCGAGGTCGGTGAGCTCGAGGACGTCGCGGATTACCATCTGCCGCTGCGTCCGGGGAATCTTGTACGCGGCGCCGAAGAAGTCGAGATACTCAAAGAGGGTCATGTTCTCGTAGACGCCGAAGGAGTCGGGCATGTAGCCGACGAGCTCCTTGATCTGCCGAGGGTTCTGGACGACGTCGATGCCAGCGATCAGTGCCTTGCCGCCCGTGGGGAGAAGGAGCGCGGAGAGGATGCGGAGCGTGGTCGTCTTGCCGGCGCCGTTGGGGCCAATGAAGCCGAAGATATCGCCTTCGTGGACTTCGAGATTGAGCTTCGAGAGCGCGGTCTTTCCCCCATAGGATTTCGAGAGTCCCTGGATGTGGACCTGCACCGGCGGCGGCGCGGCCTGGGGCGACTCGGCCCTGACATCAGCGGGAATCGGGAGCGGAACCTCACTCGACGGAGTCTCGGATGCAGACTGTTGGCTCATGACGCGGGACATTCTATACGCGGTCTACCCGCAGGCGAAGCCTTTCAGGCGCCAGCCAGGCGATGAAGAGGGTGCTGCGGCGGCTCAACTGCCGATCCGCCAGGAACGCCCGACGCGGCTGCGCCAATTGCCTCCCGGGCGCCCGCGAGAGTGGAGGAGGTTGTTACTGCTCCGTTGCAAAGAGCCCGGGAGCACAGTCTGATGGGGCGACATGCGAATCCTCCTGTTGACGCTGTTTCTTGTACGTCTTGCTGCGACTGCGGCAGTCTTGAGGGCCGACTGGCCGCAGTTTCTCGGGCCGAGTCGGGACGGTACCGCAGCGGGCGAGAACATCGAGGACAACTGGGGCGGCTCCGGACCGCCTGTCATCTGGCGGTATGCGGTGGGCCATGGCCTCAGCGGGCCTGTAGTGTCCGCCGGACGCGTCGTCATCTCCTACCGAAGAGGCCCGGAGGAGATCATCGATCTGCTCGACTCCTCGAGCGGGAAGCGGATCTGGAGCGTCGGAGCTCCGTCAAGCTACCGCGACTCCTTCGGCGCGGATGATGATGGACCGCGAGCGACGCCCACGATCGCGAACGGTCGAGTCTTCTCGCTTGGCGCCGAGGGCCAGGTGCTTGCGCTCGATTTTGAGTCCGGAAAAAAGATCTGGGGGCTCGACTCCCGGCAGGCTTTCAACGCTCCACTGGGCTACTTCGGCTTCGCATGCTCGCCCATCGTCGAGGGCAACAGTGTGCTCCTCAATATTGGCGGATCGAACGGTGCCGGCATCATCGCGCTCGATGTCTCGAGCGGAAAGCTCCTCTGGAAGGCGACGGACGACGAGGCCAGCTATTCGTCGCCCGTGGTCGCGAATCTGGGCAAGTCGCGTGGTGTCCTCTTCTTTACTCGAAGCGGGCTTCGGGCTCTGGATCCCGCGACCGGATCGGTGCGCGCCAGCTTTCCCTGGCGAGCTCGTATCGCCGCGTCCGTCAATGCGGCGACGCCCATCGTCGCGAAGGAGCAGGTCTTCATCACCGCCAGCTACGGGACCGGAGCTGCACTCCTGAATTTCGAGGAGGGGACTTTGAGGCCCGCCTGGACCTCTGACGACGCGATCTCCGCCCACTACGCAACCCCGGTGCTGCGCAACGGTTTCCTCTACGGCCTCGACGGGCGTGTCGACTCGGGAAGCCCGAGCCTCAAGTGTATCGAGCTTGCGACCGGCAAGACTCGCTGGTCAAGGAAGGGGTTCGGGGGGGGATCGCTCCTCCTGGCAGGTGAGCGGATCCTGATCCTGACCGAGACGGGCGAGCTCGCAAGCGTGAAGGCCTCGCCCGACGCGTTCGAGGAAATAGCCCGGGCGAAGGTGATGGCTGGAGCGGTGCGAGCGCATCCAGCGCTCGTCGCCGGAAGACTCTACGCCCGCAACGCAAACGAGCTCGTGGTTCTCGACCTGAGCAAGAAACCGTGAGAAGGAAGCGCTGAGCATGGCCCACTGGATCTTGAAGACGGACCCCGAGACCTACTCGTTCGACGATCTCCTTGGGGACAAGACGACCTACTGGGACGGGATAAGAAATCACCAGGCGCGAAACTACCTCGCCAGCATGATGCCGGGCGACGAATGCTTTATCTACCACTCGGGCCGCGATCCCGGAATCGTCGGCACGGCGCGGATCTTGAAGGCCGCATATTGTGACCCGAAGGCCGACGACCCGCGATGGCTGAATGTTGACTTGATGGTTCTGAAACGGCTCGCCCGAGTCGTGCCCCTTGCGGAGATCCGGGAACACAAGGCACTCGCGCAGATGGCGCTCCTCAGGCAGAGTCGGCTCAGCGTATCTCCCGTGACGGACGCCGAGTGGAAGGCCGTGCTTGAGCTCGCCTCGGAGGGCGATTGAGTAGGCGTCCCCGGGCACGCTGATCTCGTCCAACGAGCCATGGAGCTTCGCGATTTTGCGCTCGGGGTTGTTCTCGCGGAAAGTCTCGAGGGGAAACTCTCGAGACCCCGGGGCCGGATCACGGACAACCATCCTGGTGTCGCCCTTCGAATCGAGCAGCCGGGCCGACCCGAGAACCTGAGGATCTCGCCGGCCAGAGCCGTTCGAGTGCCCTCGAAGATGGGCATGGTCGATCCAAGGCAGCGCGTACGAATCCTGCACGCCTTCGCGAACCATGAGCTGCAGGCAGTGGAGCTTTTCGCCTGGGCGATCCTTGCCTTCCCGGACGCTCCAGGCGACTTTCGAGAAGGACTGAAGTTGCGGACGATCGAGGAACAGCGACACACGCTCCTGTACCAGGCGCGCCTCGGGGAGCTTGGGGTCCGGCTCGGCGAGTTTCCCGTCACCGGCTACTTCTGGAGCAAGTCGTCCACCTGGACCACGCCCCTTCGGTTCATCTGCGCGATGGGCCTCACCTTCGAGAACGCCAATCTGGACCACACGGCGGAGTACGCCGCGGCCGCGAGGGCCGCCGGCGATGAGCGGACAGCACGTCTCCTCGAGCGGGTGGGAGAGGACGAGATCGGCCACGTTCGCTTCGCTGTCAAATGGCTGGAGCGTTGGAAAGCGCCGGGCGAGAGCCTCTGGAGCGCCTACTCATCAAGCCTTAGCTGGCCCCTGCGCGGCGCCCTGGCTCGCGGGAAGGATTTTCGCGCCGAGGAGCGAAGGCGGGCCGGGCTGGACGAGGAGTTCATCGCGTCCCTTGCCAGGGCGGATCGAGGGGATCCGTTGAAGAGGCCGGGGTCATGAGCGAAACACGACGCCTGCTGGTGGGCAACCTCGGCTGCGAGGCCGAGTTCGGCGGACGACCCCTGAAGCTTGCTGTGGAGCGTACGATCTCGCTCTTTGCCACGGCGCTGCGCGCTTTTGCGGCGGACGGCGACGAATTGTGGACACCGGCCCTTGTGCCGGAGGAGCGGGTCGCCGACGTTCCCGGGCTCGCTCGGCCGAAGCTCCTCAGCGGCAGCCTCTCGCGTCTTCGCCCATCCCGGGTCCTCGCCTGGTGCTCGAGCGCGAGCGTCACCGGCCTCTGCAAGCCCTGTGGGCAGAGGGAGCCCGCCTTGAATCGGGCGGTCGCGCCTTCATCGTTACGCGCAGCGAGCCTGCTCTGGGAGATCCCCGCTGCCGCGCCGCTTGCGGCGGCCCGAGCCAACCACAGAAGCTTCGCCCTCGAGTCCGCAGAGGCGCTGGGAGTCAAGCTCGAAGGAGCTGCGCTTCTTCGCTCCGTCTCCGAGCTCGAGCGACACCTCGCCTTGACCGCCACAGGCTCTTCGCCAAGCGGAGCCTGGGTCTTGAAGGCGCCTTACTCGACCTCCGGACGCGACCGGGTGCGATCGCAGGGGGCGCTCGTTTCTGAAGCTGTTCGGGGGTCGGTCGAGCGGCTCTTCAAGGCCAGTGGCGAGGTCCTCTTTGAGCCATGGCTGGATCGCACAGCGGACTTCGGCGTCTGCGCTGTCGTCGCTCCCGGATTTCTGCATGTGTTTCCTCCGCACGAGCTGGAGGTGGACAGCCGTGGCTCGTTTCGAGGCATCCGGTTGAGGTCCACGACGCTGTCGCCAGCGGAACGGAGCCTCCTCGACTCGACCGCGAACGGCGTGGCCGGACGTCTCCGGATCATGGGTTACTCGGGTCCCTTCGGCATCGACGCCTGGCGCCATCGCGATCGTGACGGTCGAGAACGATTCCATCCGCTTGGCGAGATCAACGCCCGCATGACGTTTGGCCTGGTTGCGAGGGCCCTTGAGGAGCGGCTTGTCGACGTGGGCCGTATCCCAGGCTCGAGTTCGTTACGGCTCCGCTTCGGGAAGGGCGCCGAGCTGGAAAGACAAACTCAAGTTTCCCCGGAGCTCATACCACTCGTGAGCCCGCTGGGGCCTGCGTCAGAGGCCGTGTGGGTCGAGATCTGTTCGCAGCGGCCCACAGGGTGACGAGGGCACGCACGAAGTCGGCGCCGGCCAGAGCGGCGAGCACGAGCAGCGGGTGGGGAGGGCCTGGAATCCAGGCCAGCGCCGCCGATCGAAGAAAAACCAGGCTCAGGTACTGTGGTTCGCCCAGAATGGCGAAGTAAAGGCGAAGTGGAAGCGCAAGCCAGGTGACGCGGCGCACACCCCTCGTACCACAAAAGAGCAGCCACGAGGACCCCAGAAGCGTCAAGACCAGCAAGATTCGCAAGGCCTCGGTGACCGCGACGATGCCTGGAAATTCGCCCGGCGTCCACAGGAAGCGTACCGCCTGGCGAACCGAGGGGAGGCCATGCCAGAGGACTATCCACGCGTCGAGTGCCGCCAGGATGACAAGGATCGAGCGCCTCAAGGAGGGGGCGGGTTGTAGCACTTTGCGTAGAAATCACAGGTGAGATCGTCCGGCGTCCCATCGTGGCCGCAATCGGGAAACGGCGCTGCCGGGGGAGCACCGCCCACAAAGAGATATTGAGCGAGACCTATCGCATCCGTCAACTCGATCCTTCCCGAATCGTTGACGTCCGCGCTCTTGAGGCACTCCGGCTCGCCGCCCCCCCCGAAGAGATAAAGCACGATCAGTACGCAGTCGGAAATGTCCGACTCCTCATCGCCGTTGGAATCGCCACGGATGAGGCCGCCGATGACGGGGGGGCTGAAGGTCGCAAGGCAGCTCCCCACGATCAGCTCGGGTGCCGGCTCGGCGCTCCTGACCACACCGATCACCGTGTAGAGGTGCTCGCCGGAGAGCGGCTCCTCCTCGAAGTGCGTCGCTGTGGGTTCAAGCTCGCCGACAAGGTCTCCATCCCGCTCGATACGAATGGAGACCACTGCTGGGTTGGGCGAGAGGTGCTCCCAGGTGATGGCGACCCTGGGTGGCACGGCGACTCCCCCAAGGACATTGCAGAAGATGCCCTGCGCGCCTGGCACATCTGCCTCGCACTCAACGGCGGTAATGAGTGTCGGCTGTTCCCCGCCAGGGTCCTTCAGGAAAATCTCGAGCCGGTAGGTGTGCTTCCCGGAAGGCGCCGCGATGTCGTGGTATCGGCTGGAATCGGCCGCAAGCAGCGCCAGGAGGAGGCCATCACGCAGGAGCGTGGCCCCGTGCACGCTCTCCGAGATTCCGAGCTCGTCCCAGGTGAGCGTGACTGCGTCGCCGCGTTGCTCGCAATGGAGGAAGTGAGGTCCAGGCAAGGGGTGGGTGGCTTCCAAATCCAGCGCGAATCCCAGGCACGAGAGAAGCACCATCGAGACTTGCAGCGATCGACTCATGGGAGGTTTCCTTCAACTTTGGCGTCATCGCCCGGCCCTGTAGGCACGATAGCACGTGGACCTGGGCCTATCCACCCCCCTCCGGGATCTCTTCCCAAAGAGTTGGGGTGAGTCCTGGCGGATCTCACCCAGGTTTCAGCTTTGAGCCCTTCAACCTGGCGCGTTCCCGCCAGGGGAACCCTGAGCTGCCTGCACGCGCTTGCCAACCCCGCGAAATCAAGAGTGCCGTGCAGAAGGCGCTGGTGTGCTTCCTCAAAAAAAACACCGGTCCCGCCAGCTCCCGGGCCTCGTGAACGAGATGGAAGGATCGCGCGATCTCAAGGGCGAGACTCCGGCGAACAATCTGCCGGCGGGCAGCAGTGGCGTCGGCCCGGGCAGACGCCTCCTCGGTCCGGGAGCGTCTCCGGCCTCCATCGTAGAGCCTGATGCTTCCCGTGAGGCCTGTCCTGAAATTCCAGGTGACGCCGGGGTCATTGAAGTCGAGCGTACTGTTAAAGCACCGTTGTTCGAAGGTGGAGCCAAAGGTCTGGGAGGGGACATTCGTTTGCGTGAACCGCTCGAGCAGCTGCAGTGCGGGCCAGTAGTGCGAGTAGGCCTTGTCGATCGCGGAACGCGCATAGTCAAGGCGTTGCACCGCGACCTGGACGTCGGGGTTGTTCCTGAGAGCCAGTGCCAGGGCGGAATCGATCTTGAGTGGACCGCGCGGCGTTTCCGGCTCCAGAGGGAGGGGCTCCTCGACGGCACAACCGACCTTCAGGACCAGGATCAGCGCGCGACGCTGGCGCGTCTCATGGCCTGGGCCTTAGATAGATGAACCAGTAAACGCCCCCCACGAAGAGACTTCCCCCGACGACGTTTCCAGCCGTGACGGGGAGGAGGTTCCGGGTCAGAAACTCGATCCAGCCCAGCCCTTCAGTCGGGGTTGTCGGGCCCACCTGGTCACGGAGAAACAATCCGAGAGGCACCAGAAAGAGGTTCGCGATGCTGTGCTCGAAGCCGCACGCCACGAACGCCGTGACGGGAAAAACAATCGAAAGGATCTTGTCTGCGGTGCTGCGGGCGCTGAAGCAGAGCCAGACAGCCAGGCACACAAGCACATTGCCAAGGACTCCGCGCAGAAACGCTTCTCCCGGCGCCAGACTCACCTTGGTCAGCGCGATCTTGAAGGCACTGGCCCCGGCGGCGGCGCCCTCGAGCCTCCACTGACCGCTCAAGTGGACGAAAAACGCAGTGGAGATGGCGCCGAGCGCGTTTCCAGCAAAGACCAGGGCCCAGTTGCGGAGCAGCTCTCTCGTGGTGATCTTGCGGGAAGCCCACGCCATGCTGATCAGGTTGTTTCCGGTGAAGAGCTCGGCCCCACCCACGATCACGAGAATCAGCCCCAGCGAAAATGCCAGTGCGCCGAGAAGGCGAGAGGGTACCTGCGCCGGATCAGTTCCAAGAACAGCCATGATCGCAAAGTCCGCCCCTAGCCCAATGAAGGCTCCCCCGAGAAAGCCCAGGGCCAACGTGCTCGGAGTGTCGAGCCTTGCCTTGAGCACACCCGCGCTTTCCACCCGGGCGGCCATTTGCCGTGGGGTATAGGCCTCGTTTGAGGCGCCCTCGCCGGAGGGGGGCGGGGAGGGCGGAGTTCCTTGAGCTTCTCGAGATTCCATCAGAATTTGTCGGCTGCAAGAGGCACAACGCATACGCCTGGGGGCATCCCCGCGTGGACACTGGTTGACTCCGCTCGTCCAGGCCGCCTCCTCTGTATCCGTTAATCCCCTGATGTCAACCAGCGTAAGTACAGAACCCAGCGTGGCGAGAGGCCCTGCCATGCTCCGCACCGATCAGGCCGGGCATGCGTCTTGCCCCTGGGCTGACAGGGTCTCCACCGCTTGCTTTGAGCTCGCTCCGGCGGGTGCCCCCGGTGTCAGTATAGTTGCCGCCTCCAGGGCGGCAACTATACTGACACCGGGGGTTATCGAAATTCGCGAAACCGTCACGATGGGCGGCCTTGCGCGTCGCGGATGCTTGCCTGAATGGCCGGCAGGACGACCGCGAGTTCACCTTCGCCGTGCTGCGAACCGATGTACCAGCGTCCGTCGGGCAATAAATAAACTTCCCGCTCGAGCATCGCCTGCCGAAAACGTGAGTACTTCTCCATGTCGGTACGCAAGGTATCACGGTAGTTACGGGGTGCCGATTCAACCCCGAAGTGAACACTGAATACCGTGTCTGCCCCGCACACCACCAATGTTTGACCGACTTCGGCGGCCGCCTGGCGGATTGTTCGAATGATCGCTTGACCGTGAGCGTGCATCCGCTCGAAGGTACCCGGCTCGGACAAGATACCGAGCGTTGCCTCGGCGGCCGCCAAACAGATCGGATTTCCGTTATAGGTCCCGGCGTGGATCGTCTTGCCACTGGTGAGCACCTCAAAGACGGCGGTCGACCCTGCCACCGCGGCAACGGGGAAACCTCCTCCCAGCGCCTTTCCATAGACGGATAGATCAGGCTGTAGCCGGTAGTACTCGCGCGCGCCGCCCAGCGCCAATCGAAATCCGGTAATCACTTCGTCGAAGACGGAAATCGCGCCGTGTCGCTGGCAGGTTTGGATGACGAGATCCAGCCAACCCTCGGCCGGTTCACAGCAGCCGCTGTTGGCTAACAACGGTTCGCAAATCACGCAGGCGATCTGATCGCGGTATTTCGCAAAGGTCTCGAGCAGCTGATGGGGATCGTTCCATGGCAAGACGAGCGTATCGGCAAATTCGCTTGCCGGTTGACCGCCGCAGGTAGCTTGCGATACGACGGGATCCGTTGCCCGCGGACGGTAGCTAACCAGTACGTTGTTCATCCAGCCATGGTAATGGCCCTCGAATTTGACCAGTTTGTCGCGGCCTGTCCTGGCGCGGGCGATGCGGACGGCGGCTTGAACCGCTTCGGTACCCGTATTCGCAAAGATCACCTGCTCGACGCCGGGACAAAGGCTGACAATGCCACGTGCCAGACGAATCTCGCCCTCGTGCTGTGCTCCAAACGTGTAACCACGGGCCAGCTGTTGTGTGACGGCTTCATTGATTCGTGGATGATTGCTGCCGGCGATCAAGGGTCCCCAACCCAACGTGTAATCCAGCAGCTGTCTCCCGTCCACGTCGTAGAAGTTTGGTCCGCTGGCCCGTTCGAGGTAAAGCGGCGGCGAAGTAACTGCTCTCCGCATTGAGCTCGAAACGCCGGTTGCCAGCACCTCTTGCGCACTCTCGAACAGCTTGCGCGACTGATTTGCCTTGTGGAGCGTTATTGTCATGTTGAGTGACCGGTGCGCTAATAGTTCTTCATGTGGTTCCTTGACCGCAAGCCATGTATCCCTGAAACTGCCACTCGGAGGTGAAGGTAACAGCTTAGCCGTGTCGAGTAAACGCTACCCCCTATCCGCCGATTCGTTCGCGAGACGGCTGAGCCCGGCACATGAGTGCCAGGTGTGAGGGGGCCATGGCGCCACGTTTCACCTACTGCTGAACGTACTTGAATCGCACATCCATGCGCATAGGCATCGTTTCGCTATTGCACGAATCGAACACGTTTGTTTCGCAGCAGACGGATTTGAGCCATTTTGAAGCCGACGTCCTGTTAGAGGGCGATGCCGTGCGGGAAAGGTTCGACGGTTCGAGGCACGAGCTGGGCGGCTTCCTTGCCGCTCTGCGAGCTGCTGGCGTGGAAGCGGTCCCGATCTTTTCCGCGCGGGCCGTGCCCTGGGGGGTGATTGCCTCGAGCGCCTGGCGGGAACTGCTCCAGAGAATCGACAAGGGTCTCGATCGCGCTGGAAAGCTGGATGGGCTACTCGTCGCCGCACATGGCGCCACGGTGAGCGAGCCCGCGCCCGACGCCGATGGTCAGCTCCTCGCGCAGCTGCGCAAGCGACTGGCCACACCAACCCCCATCGTCTGTACGCTCGATCCGCACGCCAATCTTTCGCCGGCCATGATACAGGCCACAACCGCCATCATCGGGTATCGCACCAACCCCCACGTCGATCAACTCGAGCGCGGCCTGGAGGCGGCCGATTTGATTTGTCGCACGTTGCGCGGTGAGATTCGGCCTGTTCATGCCGCCGCTTACCCGCCCATGGCGATCAATATCGAATGCCAGAACACCAGCGAACAGCCCGCACGGTGGTTGGTCGAAAGGGCCCGGGCGCTGCAACAGAGTCCACGCGTGTTGGCAGTTACCGTTCTACTTGGTTTTCCCTATGCCGATGTTGAAGAACTGGGAACGTCGATCGTGGTGGTCACTGATGACGATCGCGAACTGGCGCAGCAAACGGCCGATGGGCTGGCGCTTGAATTGTGGAACCGACGGCATGCCTTTGCCACGCTTCCGATCTCCATGGACAAAGCAGTAGCAGAGGTCGGCAAGCAAGCAGGACCAGCTTGCCTGTTGGATGTCGGCGACAATGTCGGCGGTGGCGGCCATGGCGATAGCACGCACCTGGCGCATGCCCTGATTGCCGGCGGCGTATCCAATTGTTTGATTTGCCTGGTGGACCCCGAAAGCGCGAGCCAGGCCTACGCTGCTGGCGTGGGCAAACGACTGGGCTTGTCGCTGGGCGGAAAGGCCGCCCCATCGAGTGGGCCTCCCCTGGTGGCCGAATACGAAGTGGTTTCCACGAGCGATGGTCGATTCAGTGATTCAGAAGTGCGTCACGGGGGATTCTTGCACTTCAATCAAGGACCGACGGCGATGGTTCGGGCAGTCAGTGGGCTGACGGCCGTTGTCATCTCGCGACGAACCCCGCCTTTCAGTTTGGGTCAGCTAACCAGCTGTGGCGCCGACCCACGGCAGTTTGAAGGGGTCGTGGCCAAGGGGGTTCATGCTCCCGTCGCGGCGTATCGCGAAGTGTGCCAGCGCCTCATTCGCGTGAATACACCCGGGGTCACCGCCGCCGACATGACTTCATTGGTTTTCCATCGGCGACGGCGACCCATGTTTCCGTTTGAGAAGGAAATGACTTGGTGCCCGGACAAGCCGCAATGATGTATACCGCACGCTGCCAGTGATGAGACGTTTTGCAGCCCACGAAAAGTTGCAGCTGCTCGCGCCAGAGGCGCCCGGCGCCCATCAGGCGCCGAGGAGGGGGGGCCGCCTCCCCCTCCAGCAGAAACGCGCAGCAGACTTGAGATGGTCCTCCTCTGCCCATTCGGAATTTCTCACATGGGGGCGCGCGAGGTATACCAGTTCAAGGGAGAAGATTATCGAAGTTCCTGACCGTTCAGCTGCTAGTGAAATCGAGTGCCGCGGCCCCCTCACCCCACGCGGCCCGAGTGGTACTGAAGCTCGATGATAATACGAATGTTGAAAACCCGATGATGACTGAGACCCAATGGACCATTCCTCTGGTAGGCTAGACCTGCACTCGCTGGTTGGATTTCGCGGTGGACCGCACTTGTTGATCACCGCCGGTGTGCATGGCGATGAACCCGAGCCGATGGAAGCGGTTCGCCGGCTCGCGCAACAAGTGGATCCGGCCGCGCTTGCGGGATGTGTGACTCTCGTGCCAGTTGTCAATCGCGTTGCTCAAGAACTACGCCGGCGCGTTGCCGACGACGGGCTCGACCTGGCCCGCGTCTGCCCAGGTAAGCCTGATGGGACTGTGACCGAACAATCCGCCTGGCAACTGAGCCAGCTGATCCGGCAGGCGGACTACTATATCGATTTACACACCGGTGGTGCTGCTTACTTGATTTGGCCCATGGCGGGGTACATTCTCCATCCAGATGAGTCCATCCTGGCCAAACAGCGCGAAATGGCCCGGGCCTTCAACTTGCCCGTTGTATGGGGCACCTGCCCCGAACTCCAGGGACGATCGCTCTCTGTGGCAAGGGACGCGAACGTGCCTGCGATCTATTGCGAATATTTGGGCTCCGACCAGTTTCAAGCGCAGACCGTTGAGCCTCTGGTAACCGGTTGCTTGAACGTCATGGGCGCGCTCGGGATGGTGGATCGCCACCCGCCGATCTCGGCCATACGCTGGTGGGCCGAGGATCCCGCGCCAGGTTCAGGCAACATGCAGGTCGCCCATGCGGCGCCCGTCGCTGGTATCTTCTATCCATTGCGCGAGCCAGGGGATGAGATTTCCCCGGGCCAACCTATCGGAGAAATTGAAGTATCTGTTCCTGAGAAGCTTGTCCTCGTACCGGCAAGGACCAGCGGGCACGTGCTCGCCATTCATACGCCCGGGCCCGTTGGCGAGGGAGACGGATTGGGAGTTGTAGTGCGGTTTTCGGCAGTGTAGCGGGCGGTAGCAATGGCCAAGGACGCCAGGGACGTCAACGACACCAACGACGAAAGGGACGTTTGAACTCAGGGAGAAGATGGCGATGACTGACAACACGATTCCCGGCCGGCAAGACCGCGAGACGAACCATGAGCATTTGGCAATGGAGTAGCAGGCTGCCGAACATTTCCGAGCGATCGAGATTAACCCTTGGCGAGGGCTCCACACCGCTGATCGCTTCGCGGCACATCGGTCCGAAGGCCGGTGTTGGCCGCATGATGTTCAAGGTCGAAACGGCGAATCCCACGGGCTCGTACAAGGATCGTTTTGCGGCCTGCGCTATTTCGCACATGGTCGCGCAAGGCCAGACGCGGTGCGTGGCCACCTCGAGCGGTAACACGGGCTCCGCACTGGCCGCCTATTGCACTGCCGCGGCAATCAGCTGCCACGTGGTGATCGTCGAGTCGGCCCCGCGGGCGAAGCTCACACAGATGCTGTGCCACGGCGCTCAGCTGTTTTATGTCCGCGGCTTCGGTCTGGATCCGCAAGTGACCGAACGGACCTTCGAAAAAGTGGCCGCGCTGGCCCGTCAACCGGGCGCTGCGTTGCAGATCAGTGCCTTCAAATACAGTCCGGTTGGAATGGAGGGCGTCAAGACGATCGCATACGAACTGATGGACGGGACGAATGGCGCCATCGACGATGTGTTTGTGCCGGTCGGTGGGGGAGGGTTGGCGTTGGCTGTTGCACGCGGCTGCCTTGAGCTGGCGGCGGAAATGCGAGTCAGCCCGCCTCGAGTTCACTGTGTGCAACCGGCAGGGAACAACACCATTGCGGGGCCGCTGCGTGCTGGTTACCCTCGTGGCGTGGAAGTTAGTTGCACCAGCCGGATCAGCGGTTTGCAAGTACCCAACCTGATGGACGGAAATGCGACGATGGATGCCTGCCGCGCGACAGGCGGAACAGGTTTTGTCGTTTCCGATGAGGCGATCTACGTGGCCCAGCGGCGATTGGCGCGTGAAGAAGGAGTTCTGTGCGAACCAGCCGGCGCCACCCCACTGGCCGCCGCGCTCGACGCCATTCAGACCAGGCAGCTCGATCCCGATGCGACAATGGTGTGCCTCGTGACCGGTGCCGGATTCAAGGACTCCAGTTCCGTGGAAGCCATGGTCGCCGATCATCAAATCCCGCTGGTGGAACTCGATGAATTGGCAGAACGTATGGGGAGTCACCGCGAAGCTGAGGCCACCAACCACAATCACCCACCAGACCCCCGCCAGCTTGCTGGCGGGTGAATCAGATTGGAAGCTTCAGAGGCCAAAGTGATTGGAGTCGCGAGGAATCTGCTCACATCCGTTGTAGCCTCCGGGTGTGATTCAGCTTCCGGGAAAGGCGGATTGAGTTACTCAAAACAATCGCTGCATTTCACCGGGACTGGCGGGACAAGGCTGATGGATCCACGCGCCTGCGTTTGTTCCCCGGGGTCAGCGATTCCACCGAGCCAACCCCAATGACCCTTCGCCCACTCGATATCACGGTAATCGTCGTCTATTTTCTCGGTTTGTTATGGTTGGGCCTGAGACTCTCCACCAAGCAGAAGTCGCGAGAAGACTATTTCCTCGGCGATCGGCAGGTACCGTGGTGGCTGGCCGGCATCAGCGTGTTTGCCACGCTGCTTTCCACGGTGACGTATGTGGCCCTGCCTGGAGAAATGATCAAGAACGGAATCGGATTTTTCACACACTTGTTCGCATTTTTGTTCATCGTTCCGCTAGTCACGTGGGTCGTCATACCGGCGCTGATGCGCCTGCGTGTGACCAGCATTTATGATTACTTGGAAAAACGGTTCGGAGCCCCGGCGCGAACCGTTTGCGCTGCGGTTTTTGTTTTCATGCGATTGATCTGGCTGGGATTGATCCTCTACACCGCCGCCCTGGCGATATCCCCGGTGACGGGTGGCGACATGGACAAGGCAGCGCAGCACGACCAGATGCAGAAGCTGATCATTGTCTCCGGAATCGTGACCGTGTTTTACACGACGCTGGGAGGGATGCGGGCTGTAATTTGGTCTGACTTCGCCCAGTTTGTGATCTTGATGGGCGGCGCAATCCTGATCCCGATCCATGTTGCCTTTCAAACGTCTTCTGGGCCAGACGTGTGGTGGGCGGCGTTTTCCGAAGCTGGCCGAACTGAGTTTGACGTTTTCAGCCATGACCCCACGCAACGCACATCTGTCTTTGGTTTGATTCTGGCGATCTTTTTCTGGAACATCTGCACCCACAGCTCCGATCAAGTGGCCGCACAGCGCTATTTGAGCACCACCTCCACCGATTCCGCCCGCCGTGCGTTTTGGGTTTGTTCCGTGGCCAACATCGCACTCGTCTTGCTACTGATGACGACCGGCCTGGCACTGTTCTATTCGAGATTCCACCAGTCAGCCCAGAGCATTTCGGACTTTCAGCGCAACATTGCCCCGGTGGCCGACAAGGTCTTACCGAAGTTCATCGCCGGCCTCCCCGACGGATTGTCGGGACTGATGGTCGCCGCGCTACTTGCTGCCGCGATGTCCAGCCTGGCTTCCGGCATCAACTCCATTTCCACCGTGATCGTCAGCGACCTGTTGCCCAACCGCGAAGGTTCATCGGAGGATTCAACGAACCTGGCACATCCCAGAGTATTGGCCATGGGATCCGGCATTGTGGGTATCGCGTTCTCCCTGGTGGTCAATTACTTGATGATGCATGACTTTGAATGGAACCTGGTCGATCTGATCGAACGCGTGAATCACTTGTTCGTTGGTCCCCTGGGGGCCGTGTTCTTCAGTGGCATGTTGTGTCGCCATGTCGGCTTGGCGGCCGTGATGCTCGGCTTCGTGGCCGGTGTCGCGACCAGTAACTGGATCGCCTTCAGCAAATGGTTCTCGATCGACGAAGTCTCGTTCATGTGGATCATGCCAGCTTCGTTCGCTGTAACGATGGGCGTGGCTTTTGTCGCGGGCTGGTTCTTTTCACCACCCAATCTCAAGCAACTGGATTCGTTGTACATGGGACGTACGCGAGGACGCGACTGAAGAGTCGACACAAACTCCAGGATTCCACCGCGAAACGAGACACCGATGCCACACACTTCCGCCCAGTTCATCAACCGCCACTGGCACACCCCTGACCGGGCCAGCGAGTATCAACAAGAACCGAATCACGCGCCACAGATTGTTCCTGAAGTCGTCGAGCAAGATGGGTAGCTTCACGGCGATGATGAATGCCCGCGGGCCTTTACTGGCGTGTACAAGCGGTTTGTTATACCGCACGCGGGCAGTGATGAGACCTTTTGCAGACTGCGAAAGGTTGCGGCTGCTCGCGCCAGAGGCGCCCGGCGCCCATCAGGCGCCGAGGAGGGGGAGGCCGCGTGTCGCGGCCGTCGTGGGGGAGGGTCCGCCTCCCCCACCAGCAGAAACGAGCAGCAGACTTGAGATGGTTCTCCTCTGCCCATTCGGAATGTCTCACGTGTGGGCGCGCGAGGTATATACTCCTTGCGGGGGACCGAGACCTCCCCCGCACCGGGTGCCCGACGGCGCTGTGGCCTCCTGGGCGGCGGGTCGATTCTTGCACTTTTCAGTCCAAGAGTGCCCGCAAGTGCCGGTCGCTTCTCTCCCAGCGCCGCGGCGAGGTTCCCGATAACCCCTGGCTTCAGGCGCAGGGAAGCCTCGGGCTCTTCGAGGAACAGGAGATTTTCGGGCGAAGCATGGAGGCGTCCGCGAAACAGGATCGGCTCCTTACTTCAGACGTGGTGGGTAGGTTCCATTCTTGCACGCAATGCCGAATGCTCTGCAGGCAGTAGGGTCCGGTGCCGATACTCATGCGGGCATTGCAAAGAAGTCGGCAGGATTGGTTATACACTCGAGAGTCTCATGACAACCCAAGAAGAAGATCGAGTCTCACGGAAGCTCCGGAAGCTCCTCGCCGACAAGCGCTGGTTTCGTGGAAAGGCTCGCAAGGTCGACAACATCGAACTCTTGGACCACATTCCCTTCTCGGCTCGTGAGGAGGACGGGGCCATAGTTCTCGCCCGCATCACCTATGAAGATCTCGGCTCCGAGACCTACGCCTTGTACTTGCTTGAGTCGCGGAAGGGCCGAACGGTGACACTCAGTGAGTGCGTGAGCGAGCCCATCTCCGAGCAGGCCCTGCGGGCTCTCCTGAACCGGGGAGCGGTGTTGCATGGCGCTCTGGGTGATGTTTCGGCGGCCGCGACGCCAGCGGCCCAGCGAGATTTGGCCCCTTCCGCGGATCCACTCGCCGTCCGTCTGCTCGTCGCGGAACAGAGCAACACCTCGCTTGTGTTCGGCGACCAGTACCTCCTGAAGCTCTATCGCCGTGTGGAGCCGGGGGTACAGCCGGACCTTGAAGTCTCCCGGTTTCTCACGTCGCACGGATTCTTGAACGCACCGGAGCTTGCGGGAAACATCGTCTATCGGAAGCCCTCGGGGGAGGAGATCACGCTGGGGATGCTCCAGCACTTTGTGAAAAATCAGGGGGACGGCTGGCAGCTCGCCCTTGGGGCGCTGAAGGCCGCTTTCGTGCGGGCGACTGCAAGCTCCAGCCCTGTCCCACGTATTCCCTCGAAGGCTACCCTGCTCGAGCTGGCCCGGAGCGAGCCTCCCGATGGTGGGCTGGAGCTTCTCGGGGACCACGCAAGGTGGATAAAGCTTCTGGGTCGCAGGACCGGTGAGCTGCATCTCGTGCTTGCGTCCGACCCTTCAGATCCAGCGTTTGCTCCGGAGCCCTTCACCGAGAGGGCCCGAATGGACCTGCGTGAATCGATCGAGAGTCTTTGCATTCAAGCGATGAGCCTCATCAGGGACCGAGAGCCCAAGCTCAGGGGGCCGTCCCGGGAGGCCCTCAGACGCGTGCTGTCACTCGAGGCCGCGATTCGGTCGCGTTTCGAAGATCTCTTGCTGGGTGAGTTCGCCTCGAGCCGAATCCGTTGCCACGGCGACTATCACCTTGGGCAGGTCCTCATCGCAAACTCCGACATCGTTATTACGGACTTCGAGGGCGAGGTCACCCGGCCGATCACGGAGCGACGAGCGAAGCACTCACCCCTCAGGGACGTGGCGGGCATGCTTCGATCGTTTCACTACGCGTCGCGTGCCGCGACGGCGGATTTCAAGGCTGCGGAAGTCAGAAGGCTTGAGCCGTGGGCCAAGCTTTGGCGTACGTCGGCGTCTGCCTTGTTCCTGGGCTCCTACCTGGAGGTGGTGAGAGCTGCGCCGTTTTTCCCCGGGAGCGATGCGGAGACGCAGAGGCTCCTCGACGCTTACCTGCTCGAGAAGACTCTCTACGAGGTGGCGTACGAGTTCAACCATCGACCGACCTGGGCGGCGATCCCGGTCGAAGGTCTGCTCGAGCTCGTTGGGGATAGTCCCCAAGGGCGGATTCCACGACCGCTTCAGTTGCACGACTGCTTGCAGGATGTCGCGTCGACTCCGGCAGAGGATCCGCACTCGGGGAAGGGTGCGACCGGTGCCGGGCCGCTCTGAAAAAGGAACGTAAGGAGTAGCACCGCGTCCGTGATCGTCATGGACGTGGAAGCATCGACGTCGCCCGCAGCCTGGCAGGATGGATCTGCGCCCGCAAAGAGGGCTTTCAAGATCGTCACGGCGTCCGTGAGGTTGACCACGGTGTCTCCGTTAAAATCTCCACGCAGGAACCGAAGCGGTGGGACGTCCCCCTGTTTGCGAATTGTGAAAGTGTCGATGAGCGTACCCTGGGCGCTGATCGCCCTGCACTCGAGCCTTTCGGGCGTGATGCTCAGCCGGCAGAAGTGGTGCACCGACTTGAAGAACGAATTCAAGTAGGCCTCGGGACTACCCACGAAGTTGTAAAGTGGGGCCCCGCCGCCCCCTGTCACGACATAAACGGTGCCCCCGGGAGAAACGAAATCGGGGTCCTGGTACCCGCTGCGCACCTGACCATTAAGCACCGGGTAGGTGCGTTCGTACACATGTTCGTGGCCCGCGAGTACCAGATCGACGCCATGGCTCTCAACGACGCTCGATATCGCCTTGCGGACCCTGTCCACACCGCCGTGGCGCCCGTTCGAGTAGGGCGCATGATGCAGGAAGACGACTTTCCAGCTTCGATCGCTGGCGCTCAGGTCCTTTTTGAGCCATTCGACTTGCTCGGCAGGGACATCATCCCCACAGCTATTCAAACAGACGAAGTGCGCGTCGCCTGCATCAAAGGAGTAGTAACTCTCTGACCCGGCCGGGTTGTTCGCGGGCAAGTGGAAGGCTGAGAGCCAGTACTCGGGGCTCTTTTGGCAATCGTGATTGCCGAGGGTGGGGTAGATGCAAGTCGAAGCCAGAAGCTCGGGATAGATCTTGAAGAAGTACTGATAGTAGTAGGATGGCGCCCCGTAAGGGTAAGCCATGTCGCCAACGTGGAGGAGGATGTCCGGGGAAGCCTTGGTCATGAGCGCAGCAAGAGCGACTTGTTCAGCACTACCCGTTCCGGAGTCGCCAATGACGGCCACGGTGACTTCCCCGCCAGCTTCTGGAAGCGTGCGGAAGGATCGAACGGGATAGGTTTCCCCGGTGACGTGCGAGACTTCATAGAAATAACGAGTACCCGGCTCGAGGCCCTCGATCTTGAAGACATGGTCGTGGGCCGGCTCCTCCTCCATCAACTCCTTGCCCAACTTTTCAGTGGATCCGTACCGAAGGTTCGCCAACAATCTGTTCTTGCTCTGGGATACGACAAGAACGCTCGTTGAGGTCAACGACTGAAGGTAAGGTCGTAGATTGTAGAGTGGGAACGGCGGCTGCTCCTGAGCGTGCCCGGACGAGACGCATGGCGCGAGCACCAAGATCCAGTTGAGGAGCCCAACAATTATCCACGGAAGCTTCATGGCAGGAACAAGCCTTCCATAATAAATACCCTAGTGAAACATACAGCTTGCGGTGGTCAAATAGACGCAGAGATTCAGACGCTCCTTGGCGATGTTCGGTGCCCAAGAGGCCCAAATTAGCTGTGTTTTGCCACTTCGGTATCTGGTAAACAAAATCGTGATGTGTATCGCAACTCGGTCCAGCGCTCTTATCCTACCCAGGCGCCAACTTGCTTGCATTGGCCATCCCTTATTTTTTTGGGTCCTGATCGCCTGGCTTGCCCCACTCGCGACGGCCTCGCCGCCCCTCGACTTCAACAGCGATATCCGCCCAATCCTTTCCAACCACTGCTTTCAGTGCCATGGGCCTGACAAGAGCCACCGGAAGGCCGATCTGCGGCTCGACGTCCGTGACGAGGCGCTGCGGAAAAAAGCCTTCGTTCCAGGCAAGCCCGACGAGAGCGCACTCGTTAGTCGTATTTTCGCCTCGAGCGCCGAGGACTTGATGCCGCCAGCAGAGCTGAACAAGCCGCTGATGGAGGGGCAAAGGCAATTGCTGCGCCGCTGGATAGCTGAGGGGGCACCCTACACGGTGCACTGGGCCTACGCACCGATCACGAAGCCCGAGCCGCCAAGGACCCGGAGGGAGGGCTGGAGGCGGAACCCCATCGACGCCTTTGTCCTCAGTCGGCTCGAGTCGCAGAATCTCGAGCCCTCGAAGGAGGCTGATAATGAACGCCTCGCCCGGCGCGTGAGTCTTGACCTCCTCGGCGTTCTGCCGGAGCGCAGCACCCTTGAGTCCTTCCTGGCGGATTCAAGCCCGCGTGGGTACGAACGACTCGTCGACAAGCTGCTTGATTCTCCTCACTATGGTGAGCGAATGGCGGTACCCTGGCTCGACCTCGTCCGCTTTGCGGATTCGGTCGGATACCACGGAGACCAGGGTCAGCGGATATTTCCTTACCGGGACTACGTGATCGATGCTTTCAACCAGAACCTGCCGTTTGACCGGTTCACGATCGAGCAGATCGCCGGCGATCTGGTTCCTGAGGCCACGGAGCAGAGCCGAATCGCGAGTGGTTTCAATCGCCTGAACATGATGACTCGCGAGGGTGGAGCGCAGCCCAAGGAGTACCTCGCCAAGTACTCCGCCGACCGTGTTCGTACTGTCGCGGTGACGTGGCTTGGCTCGACGATGGGCTGTGCCGAATGCCATGACCACAAGTACGACCCGTTCACAACCCAGGATTTCTATTCATTCGCCGCCTTCTTCGCGGACGTGAAGCAGTGGGGAGTTTATCAGGATTACTCCTACACACCGAACCCAGAATTGAAGGGCTTCAGCAACGATCATCCGTGGCCGCCCGAGATCATCGTAATTTCCGATTCGCTCCTGCGCCGCAAGGCTCGGGTAGAGTCGCGGATTCTTGAAGCCGTCTCGGCGGCGGAGGCCAGATCGGTCGCCGATCCAACCCAGAGGGATGAACTGGAGTTGTGGCGGCAAGAGAGCCTCGCATTCCTCGGCCAGTGTCCGACCGGTTGGCACGTGCCACGTGTCACTGAAACGGCCGCTGAATGCGAGCCACAGGCGGACGGAAGCGTGCTGTTCCTGGGCGAGCCCAAGGTGGTTGTAACGAAGCCGAATGAGCCCAAGCCCGGCGAGGAGCGGAAGCTTGAGTTTACGCTTGAGGCAGGTCGGATCGCTTCGATCCGTCTCGAGGCGCTGCCGCACCCGAAGCACTCTGGCAAGATTGTCAGGGGCAGTGGATCGAGCGCATCGATTCGCCTTTCGGCGACTTTGAGGCGAGACGACGCGAAAAAAGACGAGGAAATCTCGTTCCTGTTCGCCGATGCTGACGCGAAGGACCCCGTTTACTTCAATGGCGAGCTGCTTGCGGGGGTTCACCGAGGCTGGACGACCAGAGCGGCGCGGTCCACGGAGCCGCAGACGGCTGTCTGGCTCCTCGATCGACCAGTCCGTGTGGTTGCAGGGGAAAAGCTGGTGGTTTCCGTCGTCAGCGATACTGTGGGTTGCGTCCGCGTCAGTGTGTCCCCCTTCGTCCCCGAACTCCCCCGCGAGGCTGAGTTCGGCGAGACGTTCCGCCGAGCGCTCGAGGCTCGGCCCCAGGCTCGCTCGGCAGAGCATCGCCGCCTCCTCCACAAGGCGTGGCTATTCAGCACGGCGGCGAGTGCGGAAACCCACAGACAGCTCCAGGCGGGGCTCCTCGAGCTCCTCGAAATCGGAGATGCCAAGGCGTTCACGATGGTCACGCAGGCGGTGGAACCCCTCACCGTGCGCGTGCTCCCCCGCGGCAACTGGCAGGACGAGAGTGGGGCTGTCGTGGAGCCGTCGGTGCCTGCTTTCCTGGCGCAAGCGCCTGCTCAAGGTCGCAGGCTCACCCGGCTCGATCTCGCCCGCTGGATCGTGTCGTCGCAAAACCCGCTCACGGCGAGGGTCTTTGTAAACCGGCTCTGGAAGCTCTTCATGGGCGCCGGGCTTTCAGCTTCCGTTGATGACGTCGGCGCGCAAGGCGAAGCCCCTTCGCATCCCGAGCTGCTCGATTGGCTGTCGTCGGAGTTCATCTCGAGCGGGTGGGATGTGAAACACATGGTCAAGCTCATGGTGCTTTCGTCGACGTATCGACAGGGCTCGAGTTTGAGACCATCCCTGCGGGATATCGACCCTCAAAACCGTCTCCTTTCAAGCCAGAATCCACGACGGCTCGAGGCCGAGTTCGTGCGCGACAATGCCCTTGCCATCGCCGGACTTCTGAACCTCGACGTCGGGGGTCCCAGCGCACGGCCCTATCAACCCGCCGGTTACTATGCGAATATTCAGTTTCCCGACCGCGACTATACGCCCCAGATGGATGATCGTCAGTACCGCAGAGGGGTGTACACCCACTGGCAGCGAACGTTTCTCCACCCCATGTTTGCCAACTTCGATGCGCCGTCCCGAGAAGAGTGCACGGCGGCTCGGGTTGTCTCGAATACGCCGCAGCAAGCGCTCACTCTTCTCAACGATCCGACGTTTGTCGAGGCCGCGCGTAGCTTCGCTGCTCACTTGCTGTCGATGAAGTCTGGAAAGCCTGGAGGGGATGGAGAGCTCCTCGACGAGGCATTCAAGCGAGCGTTGGCTCGACCGGCCAGTGGGAAGGAGCGGCCTTCGCTCATGGCGCTCCTCGGAGATCAACGAGCCCACTATGCCGCGAACGCCGAGGAAGCTCGAAAGCTGTTGGCCATTGGCAATGCGCCAAACCCGCCAGGGTTGGCCCCGGCCGAGCTAGCGGCCTGGACAAACGTCTGCAGAGTCATCCTGAACCTTCACGAGACCATTACCCGTTACTGATGCCGAGAGTGCAATGGAACCCGCAAGTTTTGATCCTGAGAAATTCCGTCTGAGCATCCATCGCCGTACGTTTCTGAAGCGTTCAGCCTACGGGCTCGGCTCGATGGCCCTCTCCTCGCTCCTCAATCGGACGGGAGCTGTGGCAGCTCCGGTTGTGCCAGGTTCTGACCGCTGGCGAGGTGCCGTCAACCCCACGCACTTTCCAGCGCGCGCGAAACATGTGATCCACCTTTGCATGGCGGGTGGGCCGTCTCACGTTGAGATGTTCGATCCAAAGCCGGAACTGAAGCGGCTCGACGGGAAGCCGTTTCCCGCTTCGTTCACAAAGGGGCAGCAGCTTGCGCAGCTCCAGAACACGGAGCTCAAGGCGAGTGGCCCCTTCTGCGGGTTCACCCGGCATGGAAAATCGGGCCTGGAGGTGGCTGACATCTTCCCGCACATCGGCTCCATCGCCGATGACATCTGCGTGATTCGGTCTCTTCATACGGAGCAGATCAACCACGACCCCGCGCACGCGTTCATGAACTCGGGTTCGATTCAGAAGGGTCGGCCCAGCATGGGCTCCTGGCTTCTTTATGGGCTAGGTTCCGAGGCGGATGACTTGCCTGGATTTGTGGTGTTCACCTCGAAGGGCAAGAACGGGGTTCAGCCGGTGTCGGCCCGGCAGTGGTCGAGCGGATTTCTCCCTAGCAGGTTCCAGGGCATTCTGTTCCAGTCTCGTGGGGATGCGGTTCATTATGTCGGCAACCCCGAGGGTGTTTGTCAAAGCACGCAGCGACAGGTTGTGGAGGAGATCAACCGCCTCAACGGACTCCTCAGCGAAGAGCGAGTCGATCCGGAGATTGCCACGCGAATCAGCCAGTACGAGATGGCGTTTCGAATGCAGAAGTCGACCCCCCTCTTGACCGACTTCAAGAGCGAGCCAAAGCATATTCTTGACCTCTACGGGATCAAGGAGCCGGGGGACGGATCGTATGCGTCGAACTGTCTCCTGGCGCGCAGGCTTGTGGAGCGAGGTGTGAGGTTCATCCAGCTCTACCATCGCGCGTGGGACCATCACAGAAACATTTCTACCGACATGCCCGCGAGCGCCCACGACGTCGACCAAGCCACCGCGGCACTTCTGAAGGATCTGAAGCAGCGCGGCCTCCTCGACGAGACCCTGATCATCTGGGGTGGCGAGTTTGGCCGCACGCCCATGGGACAGGGGAACGGGCGTGATCATCACATTCTCGCATTCTCGATCTGGCTTGCTGGCGGCGGAGTCAAGGGCGGCATCACGTACGGGAGTACCGACGAGCTTGGCTACCGCTACCTCGAGGATGGCCAGCAAGTCCACGTTCGCGATCTTCACGCAACGCTGCTTCGTCTTACTGGCATCGACGACCGTCGACTTACCTACAAGTTTCAGGGGCTGGATGCTCGACTCACGGGAGTCGAGCCGGCCAGGGTTTTGACGGGCATCTTTGCCTGATCGACCGCACAATGCCCGGTTATCAGCCTGCGGAACAGGACCCCGCAACTTTCCTCAAGAGATGCATTCCAGGGCTGACATGACCGGCAAATTTTCGGGGAGGGCCACTTGCCGTAGATGGCAGGTTGCGAAATTTGCTCCCTCGGCCCAAGCCAGGATGGAATTTTTGGATCAGCTCCGAGTCGAACCCACGGACTTGACTGCACTCATGAACCCCAATAGCCAGGAAACACGCCGCGGGCTCCTTGAGCTCACCGGCCTTCCCCTCTGGACCGCCCGTAGCAACCGATTTCCCTGGTGTGCCAGAGCGAGGCTCTTGGAGGCAACCTCGTGAGCAGTGAGTCGCGGCCAGCACCTCCGCTGAAGGTGCATTACTCCGCGCTCAAGGAGGTGGTACGCCGAATCTTCGAGAAGGCCGGCTCGAAACCTCCCGAGGATGAGCGCATCGCCCATTACCTCGTGGAGGCAAACCTCGCCGGGCACGATTCACACGGCGTCATTCGCGTCGCTTCGTATGTCGAGTTCTTGCGAAAAGGCTTGGTGCTCCCCAACCGGTCCCTGCAGGTGGTGCTTGAGACCGAGGCACTTCTGGTGCTCGATGGACAGATCGGGTTGGGTCAGACAATCGGCGAGGCGGCCATGAGACTCGGGATCGCAAAGGCAAGACAGCACGGCGTGGCGGTGCTTGCCCTCCGGAACTGTGGCCATCTCGGGCGGATCGGCGACTGGCCGCTCCAGGCGGCGCGAGCGGGCATGATTTCACTGCACTTCGTCAACACGAGCGGCTATGGCCTTCTTGTCGCACCCTTCGGCGGCATCGATCGTCGATTGTCTGCGAATCCAATCTCGGTCGGCGTGCCGGTGGAAGGAGGCCAGCCGATCGTGCTCGACATCTCCACGTGCGCGATTGCGGAGGGAAAAATCAAGGTCGCGTTCAACAAGGGCGACCGGGTGCCCACGGGCTCCATCGTCGACTCCGAGGGACGCCCCACGGACGACCCGCGGGTCTTTTACGCCGATCCACCGGGGAGCATCCTCCCTTTTGGTGGCCACAAGGGTTTTGGTTTGAGCGTGATCACCGAGCTCCTCGCCGGAGCACTCACGGGAAGCGGCACCAGCTCGCCCGGAGCTCCCAGGCTTTTCAATGGAATGCTGGCGATCATTCTGGACCCCGGACGATTTGTCGGTGCGCCCGAATTTGCTGCGGAGGTCAGGCGCTTTGTCGACTTCGTCAAGAGCTCGCGGACGGTGCTGCCGGGGGGCGAGATCTTGATGCCCGGCGAACTGGAAGAACGAACCCGGAAACTCAGGCTTCGCGATGGGATAGAGATTGACCCGACAACGTGGCAGCAGATTCTCGGGACCTGTAAGGCGTTGGGGATCGGCGAGGAGGAGATCGCGCAAATTGTGCCGGCATGAAGATCTGGGTCTGGCGGAACGACAGGCTTCTTCACGACAGGGTCACTCTCGATACGCGCACCGACGACCCTGGCGCGAAGACTTCGAGTTTCACCAAGGCACCATTCAAGCTTTCAGGGTGACCACGGCAAGGTCTGGTTTGCAAGCCTATTCAGCAAGCCGTTGCCGGACCCGAGGTGCTCGGGCGACTCTGCTGCACGGGCTGTCAGTGTCGCAGGAAGACCACGAAGCCGTTCGAGGGCAACACGACGTTGATTCGCCCGTTCTCGCAGAAGATTTCGGCCCCGAAATTGCCGAGGTTGGAGCCGCCGTAGACGTTTGAGTCGCTGTTGAAGATCTCCCGCCACATCCCCGATGGAAGCCGCACCGGCTGAGTCTGAAGGACGTATCCGTGAGGGAAAACAGCGTCATTGAGGCTTGCAACGATCAGAAGCTCGTTCGTTCCGTCCCTCCGGGTAAAGGCGAGGACTCGATTGCCGTTGTGCGCGTGGATGACGTCGATGGATCGGGATCTGATGGCGGCGTGCCTGAGGCGAAGCCGGATCAGGTCTTGATAGAATCGAAAAAGCTTCGAACCATGGCTGGCTCGTTCCCCGTCGAAGTCTTCCCGTGCCTGAAGGATGTTGTTGTACCTGAAGAGTTTTCGCGCACCGATCTCCTCGCCCATGAAGAACATGGGCGTGCCCGCTGAAAGGGCCGAAAGGCCGAATACCACGCGGGATCGCGCCTCCGCGAACCAGCGCGTCGCTCCGGCCAGGTCCGCGCCGTTGACGGCGGTCTGGATGGTTCGCATCGAGCCCCTGGCGTTTCCGGCCTCGTCATGGGACTCGTGGTAGACGATCCTGTTGAGAGCAGAAGCCTGGAGCGCTCCCGAGAAGCTGTCCATTGCAAGCGGGCGATTGTCGCCGAACCCGGCCTCGCGAAGGAGTCTCGCTGCGCTGCCGGCCGCATCGGCGTCGCCAATGAGCCCGTGGTAAAAGTCAGCGTCCCAGATTGCATTGAAGCCTAGACCCCCCATCGCCGCAGGCCGGGTCACTTCGCTCCAGCCCGAGTGATCCTCTGCGATCAGCATCACCGAGGGTCTTATCAATCTCAGCGTGCTGCTCCATTCACGCAAGAATTTCTGACCGAACAAATTGGCGCTTGTGATGCTCCAACCGGTTGCGTTGAGGGAGTTGTCCCTGTGGATCGCCTGCGTCAGATCCACGCGAAGGCCGTCAACGTGAAACTCCTCGATGAGCTGTGCCGCGCTGCTCACGAAGAGCCGCCGGACGGGTTCCTCCCAGAACCGCGGCGTGTAGCCGCTGGATCCGTTGTTGAGGTATCCCCCCTCGGGGCGCGCATGGTCCGAACTCTTGCCCTCATACCAATAATAGATGTTCTCTTCCGGGGCCTCGGAGTCGTACTGCCACTGCGCACGTTCGGCGTTGTGGTCATAGTGGTTGTAGACGACGTCCTGGATGACGGCGATCCCGCGCCGGTGGCAGTCCCGCACGAAGTGCTTGTATTTGTCGCGGCCTCCTGCGCTGGACTCGATAACGAGCGGGTGTGTGTCTCCGTAGCCCCAGCTCAGGTCTCCCGAAAACTCGGCGGTGGGTAATAGCTCGATGGCATTGATGCCGAGAGCTACCAGGTGGTCGAGAAAGGCCATGGCGTCAGCAAGTCTGCCAGGATTTTTCGAGCCAAAGCCGAGCGAGCCCAGGTGCAGCTCGTAGATGACAAGGTCTTGAATGCTTGCGGGGACGGGTAGTCCCGGTGTGAATTCGTGGTTCCAGAACTCCTCGTCGCGCAATTGCTCGACGGGCTGGGCGGCTGGAGGCTCGAAGTACTTGCGAACTCTGTCCGGATCGATGACCACGCTGCAGCTCACGGTCCCGTCCAGGTCCTTCGGGTTGCCACGCCAGTTTCCCGTGCGTGGGTTTATCCCGCCGCGACCGAGTTGCCAGCGTGAGTAAATGTCGGTTCGATAGAGGATCTTTCCTTGCGCGTTTTGGACTTGAAACATGTACGGCGCGTTTTCGAAGGTCTTGAAGTCCGGGACGGCCTCGCTGTGCCAGAAGCCGTCGGCACCTCTCCTGAGCGCAAGGATCGGTCGCGTCGGGTCGATGCCTGTTCCATCGTCCGAGATGTAACCGCGATCCGGCAGGCCGAACACGACGTTGACCTTCTGAGCGTTGGGTGCCCAGAGCGAAAAGCGGATGTCTTTGCCCTCCCTTCCATGCTTTTGAGCGCCCAGCCGCCGGCAGTAAGTGAGGTGGTATCGCTCATGGAGCGTATGGCCCGGGGTCGGCAGGATGAACTCGCGATATCGGTGCGTCGAGCTTCCGTCCTGGATCTCGGTGGGCAGCCCCCAGACGTTCACGCCCGAAGGGCCGTCCAGAACCACTCCCCATCGAAAAGTACGTCCGGCGCCGCTCCGGTCAAATTTTACACTCGCGCTGAAGGCGTGGCACCCGTCATCCCCCTGGGTCTCCGTCATGGGTGTTTCGCTCCAGAAGTTCGAGTGGCGGCCACCCGGGTCCCAGCTGCCCTTGAGGCGTGCGTTACGAAAGATCTTTCTTTTTAGCCCCGTCAAGTAGGTAAAGTTCACAGTGGTCATGGCGTCAAGGAGTCCTGAGTAACAGGGGAGACGATTCAGTGCGCAGGGGCGGGCTCGGCCCGCAACGGCCTTGAAAGTATGCGTCGCGAACAGCTCCAAGTCATGGATCGAATCCCGGCCGCAAGTGCAAAAAAAGTCTCATTTCAACGCATTTACTTGCAAGATGGTTCGCCAGGCCAACAACCCATGATGAACTTGAACCGAGGAGGTTGATCCATGTCAGTGCGCCAATCCCTGTGGCTTTGCAGTCTCTGCGTTGCGCCGGGGCTCTTGCCGTCGAGCGGGGAAGCGAAGGTCGCCAGCTATTGGCAACCTCTTCCGCCGCTTCCGACTCCGCGCCAGGAAGTCGGCGTGGCCGCAGAAGGCAACTACGTCTATGTTATCGGCGGCATTCTGCAGAATGGGTCGGCCACCGGGATCGTCCATCGGCTCGACACTCTCGAAGGGAAATGGGAAGTCGTTCCTCCCCTCCCTGAAGGTGTCCGTGTTCACCACGTCGGCGCCGCCAGTTCTGCTGGGTTTGTCTTCGCGATCGGCGGGCTCAACGCATCCTTTCGCGCCGTGAGGTCTCTCTTTGCCTACGATCCAGTGAAGGGAGCGTGGGAGCGAAGGGTTGACTTGCCGAGAGCTCGTGGCGCCATGGGAGTCGCCGCGATCGAGGACAGGATCTATGCTGCGGGAGGGCAAGACGGAGGCGCGTCGTTCAACGATTTTGCCGTCTACCACGTGGCCGCGAATCGATGGGACTCGTTGCCTGCCATGCCCACGGCGCGTAACCACCTCGCGGCCGCCAGCTTCGATGGAGTTTTCTATGCCGTCGGGGGCCGTGCGGGACAGCTTTTCGACAAACTGGAAGCCTTCGACACGCGCTCGGGCCGTTGGGTTGAGGTCGCGCCGATGCCGACAGCCCGCGGAGGTATTGCGGGAGCCGCTGCGCGCAATTGCATCTTCGTCTTCGGGGGAGAGGGAAACGTGGCCGATCCAGACGGAATCTTCCCGCAGGTCGAGGTGTACGACATCTGCAGGAACAGCTGGGCGAGCGACGCCAACATGCCCAACCCGCGGCACGGGATTGGCGCCGCTGTTTTGGGGGATCTGATCTATATCCCCGGGGGCGCGCCAGTCGAAGGATTCTCTGTGACCGACACGAGCGACGCGTTCTTTCCGGGGAGCGAGGGTGGTGGGTTCGTCCGCGGCGACTCGAACCTTGACGGTGTGCTCGATATTTCGGATGCGTCCTTCACGCTGGAGGCTCTTTTTCTGGGTGGGGAGGCTCCGGGGTGCCAGGATGCCGCCGACTCGAACGACGACGGGCGGATCGACATTTCGGATGCCGTCCACGGCCTCGCCTATCGTTTCCTGGGCGGCCCCCCGCCTCCTCCACCGGGCCCAGACTCTCCCGGAATGGATCCGACGCCCGACTTGCTTGACTGCGCGCGTTATCCCTCACCCATGTGCTTCAAGATGTGAGGCTCCCGCCACGGGCAACTCCTCAAGAAGGCAGATCATACTCGGTGTTGCCGGGATGGCGGAGTGGGCTGTCAGCGCACCGGGCTGTCAGCGCATCAGGCTGCCAGCGCATCAGGACTTGCGAGATTCACCTCTGGCGTTCATCGTTTGTGGGCAATGAGTGCTCCCGAAGTCCTTGAGCTTGTCGACAAGACCCACGTCGTTTGGCGCGGGCAGCGCCTGGTTTATTTTGGCGGGTGCGATTACTTGCGGCTTTCGTGGCATCCGGAGGTACGGGCGGCACTCGAGCTGGCTGCAAGGAAGCGTTGTATCAGTGTCGCTGCATCCCGCATCACGACTGGCAACGACCCTGTCTATCCCCGGCTCGAGGCCGAGCTGGCCAGGTTCTTCCGGTTCGAGTCGGCCGTCCTGGCACCAGCGGGCTACATGGCACCTCTGGAGGTGGCGCAGGCGCTTGCGGGACGCTTCACTCACGTGCTTGTGGATGAGAAGGCCCACGGCTGCCTCCGCGATGCAGCGCTTCTGACGGAGGCTCGGGTCTTGACCTTCCACCACAACGCACCCGCAGACCTCGCCCGCCGGGTGCGGCGTCTGGGCCGAGGGGCGCGGTTGATGGTGCTCACGGACGGCCTCTCGGCGCTTGAGGGCTCGGTTCCGCCGCTCCGGGACTACCTTGAGGTCCTTCCTGGATCCGGGACACTGCTTGTGGATGATGCGCACGGTGTTGGAGTTCTTGGCCGTACGGGCCGTGGCGTGTTGGAGCACTTCGGCGTAGATGACCCGCGTGTCGTGCTGACACTGACCCTGAGCAAGGCCTTTGGTTGTCAGGGCGGTGTGGTGGCGGGTCCTGGCTGGATTCGCGACGCGATCTGGAAGCGCAGCCGCGTCTTTGCCTCGAGCACGCCGCTGCCATTGCCGCTGGCGGCCGCGGCTCGGGCCGCGCTGCGGATCATCCGGAGCGGTCCTGCAATGCGGCGCCAGCTTGAGACCAACGTGCGCTGCATTGGCGAGGCCTTCGTGGAGAAAGCGCCTGGCAGCAACGAACGCCCGGGCCCCATGTTCACCATTGCCCCGCAGGGCTACCGGGAGCAGGCTTCACTCATCCGAAGCCTTCTCGCTGCTCAGATCTATCCGTCGCTTATCCGTTACGCCAATGGGCCAGCGAGCTGCTTCTTTCGCTTCGCCGTCTCGAGTGCGCATACGAAAGCTCAGGTCACTTGCTTGCGAGATGTGCTCGCAGCGTATTTTTCCAGGCACCCTTGAGGCTTTGATTCGTCAGTGGAGTGGGTAAGTCGGAGCTCAAAGCGACGTGGAATCTACTGCCAGCGTATCAGGCGACGCGGACTTCACGGCTTCCAATCCTGCACAGACAAACTCCCATTGAAGCGCCATTTGATTTCGTACCGGCATGGGCGCGAGGCATCCGGAGTCCGAACAGGCCTGAATTCGTTCAGGTTTCTGCCCCCTCGAGAGTTGGAGACGCCAGACGTCGATTTTTCTTTTCCACTCGAGCGCCTTGAGATCGGGCGGGCCGATCTCTTCGCCCACGCCTGGTGTAATGAAGAGCGGCATCTCGCTGACAAGGGTCAACGGATCGCCGCCGAGCGATCGGATTGCCTCCATGCTGCTCGGGCGGAAGAGCCGTGCCGTCATCTCATCGCCGAGTGACAGGAAGTGTTGTGCCATCGCCTGCGAGCTGGGGCGTGTTGCGAAGCCGCGTTCAACTCTGTGGAAACCCTTCTCGCCGCGTCGCTCGACGTCGTGCAGCGGATAGCCAAGCCTCTGTGCTGCCTCCGCGCAGCGCCTTCGCAGCTCTCGGGTGCGATCGGTCCACGCCGGGTCGATCAGAAACCACGGCCCGCCAGCGAACGCCATGCCGTGGAGCGAAGCGTGCAGGTGGAAGGGCCCTCTTGCCGTCCTCCACCAACTCCACGCCGCCTGGTTCTCGGGCCGGGCCTCCAGGTCGTCAAGATTGCGGGGAAATCCAAACTCGATGTCGTCGCCAGGGGGTTCTCGCACCGCTTGCGTGAGATAACCGATCAAGTCACACGCGTCCTCGGCACCGCGCCACCAGCCGCGATTCCGTTCCTCGCCATCGGGGTTCAAGTGAGGGATCAGCCACCACTCCATCGCCTTGAGGAACAGGTTCTCGGGCGAAAGGCTGGCCAGAAATGCGGCCAGTCGCCGAAGCAGCAGGGGACCGACGGGCTCGTCGGCGTGGCAGCCGGCAATGAGGCTCACCCGTAGCGGCCCCTGGCCGAAGAGAAACGCCTGAATCGGGCGCCCTTCGCGCGAATGGCCGATCGTATCGGTCGCGCAAGTCGGCAAGGGCCTTGCGTCAAGAATGGATGGAAGCAGAGATGGCATTGCTTGCGCCACCCGGGAAGCATAGCCTCAACCAGAGTCAGTTTCCCAGCCAGCTCGCAGGATTCTTCCAGGCTTCTGGCACGCCGGCGGGGAGGGTCACGAACCGCACGAACTCGTCGCTGGCGACAATGATTCTTGCTTCGCCGCTGGGTTTCTCAACGAGCGCGGCGCGGCTGGATCCTCGGCTTGCGAGCTCGAAGCGAGTGACGTGGTCCGTATTCCACAAGGACATCTTGGCGAGGATGAGCGCCGCGTAGCGGGACCTCTCTTCCTCGTTCCAGCCGAATCGGTAGGTCTGCAAGTTTCCCCTGGCGAGTTCCTCAAGGACGCTGGCGTCCCCGAGTTGGTCAATGGTTTTTACCCCGAGGAACTGCTGCTTCTCACGGTGGATCGAGGTCAAGAACCCGACAGGCCGGAGTTCGATTGTTACAGCATGGGACTTTACCTCGCCGCTTGCGCCGACCTCCTCCAGTTGGAGCCCGAGGGTTGTCTTGTCTCTTCGCTTCTCGAGGATTCGGCCTGGAGGAATGGGGACAATGATTCCTTCGAGAGTCTCGGCGGCCCAGGGTTCCGAGCCTGCCGGCAAGGAAGGTTGCGGCTGGAGCCAGAGCACGCCATGATCTGGCCCTCGCTCAAGTGCCAGGAGTGGTTGCTGGAACGAGACATGGAAGGCGACTGCTCCCAACCAGGTGGAAAGGTAGATGGCCATCGCGCCCATCGAAAGGAAGAGGCCCAGACGTTGCGAAGATTCTCGGCCCTTGACGCGTGGAGTTGTCGCCTGAGCGTTCGGATTGGGATCAGTCATGTTGCTACAACGATCGGACCCCGACGATCCTCGGCTGTAGGAGGAATGTTGCTCGGTAGAGACCTGGCCACTCCCGGCCAGACCGGTAATCCCTCGCCAGAGAGAGCGTGGGCAGCTCCTCCTCAGGCTCTGAGCATCAAGGCTCTAGTCTGTGCCTGTCGCGTGGGAAGAGAGTCGCTTCCTTCACGTTGGAGAGGCCGAGCACCTGCATGGTGAGTCGTTCGAGTCCGATCGCCAGCCCCCCGTGGGGAGGCATGCCATGTTTGAAGATCGAGAGGTAACTCTGGTAGAGCTCCGGGTCGAGGCCGCGCTCACGCATCTTCGCCACGAGCAGGTCATGGTCGTGAATGCGTTGGCTGCCGGTTGTGATCTCGAGACCACGGAAGAGGAGATCAAAGCTTCGGGACGTTGCCGGATCATCTTCGCGGAAGTAAGTGTACATGGGGCGGTGTGCGAGCGGGAAGCCAACCACGTACACGAGCTCGGAGCCTGTTTTCTTGAGCGTCCAGTCGCAAAGCCGACGTTCTGCTTCCGGATCAAGATCGCCAGCGGGGAGCCGGTGGCCGCTCGCCTCGACGAGCTGGACTGCCTCCTTGAACGTGAGCTGCGGGATCGTGTCTCCGATCACGGGAACCTTGGCGCCGTGGAGCTTCAACTCCTCGGCGCAGGTGCGCGCCACCTCCTCGCTGATATGACGGAGAAGGCCCACTTGCATGGCGATGACGTCCTGTTCGTCGCGAATGAAGCCCATCTCGAAGTCGAGGGAGGTGTACTCGTTGATGTGCCTCGATGTCTCGTGCTTTTCGGCTCTGTAGACGGGACCGACCTCGAAGACGCGCTCGAAGCCGCTTCCCACCATCGTTTGCTTGTAGAACTGCGGCGACTGGGCGAGGTAGGCCTGCCGCTCGAAGTACTCGATCTGGAAAAGATTCGCGCCGCCTTCGGTTCCCGTCGCAACAATCTTGGAGCTCTTGAATTCGGTGAAATCCTGGGATCGCAAGTATTCGGAGTAGGCCCGAATGATCTCCGCCTGCACCTTGAAAATCGCGCGGATGGGCAGCGCCCTGACCGAGATCGGGCGGTGGTCGAGGATCTTGTCGAGGTGTGTCTTGGCGAGAACCTGTGGCCGATTGATCTCGAGAGGCGGCTCGTGCGCTCTTGCAAGCACCTTGAGCGTGCCGATGTGCACCTCTGCACCTCCCGGAGCGCGAGGCTCGGGCACGACCTTGCCCTCAAGCTCCACCACGTACTCCTTCCCGATGCGCGTCATGTCGATTCTGGCGCCCGGGTCAATGACTGTCTGAACGAGGCCGCCGCGATCGCGCAGGATCAGGAATTTGACTTCACGAAAATCACGGATGTTGTGGACCCATCCTGCGAGGCGGACAGCTTCGCCGTGACGTTTGAGGGCCTCTGAGGAAAGGAGACGTTGCATGCGGGGTCCTTTAATATTGGAAGGTTGTCATTGTAGCAGTCTCATGGACCGAAATTGTAGGGGAGACACCCGGTCAGCCCGGTAGGGTTTGGCCTCTGTACTCTGTCTTGATAAAATCACTCAGGCTTACGATTGTTCTTGCATTGTCGATCGCGGCCCTCGGTCTGTCCTGCACGCCGAATGTCTCGCCGACTGGTTCGTCGGTGCCAGTCGCGATTACCCACGCTCCGCCCCTGGTGGATGGCGAAAGCCCGGCTCGGTCACCGGGTGACTCCAGGCGCCTGAATACGGCCCTTCGGAGGGCCATTGAATGGTCCGCGCGGCTCGATGTGCACCCGATTCGCCTGCGCAGCGAGAGGAACATGAAGGGGGTGAAGCACTTCGTCGAGAACCTCGATTTGCTCCTTCTTGCCTATCAGAGGAAGGATGACGCCGATCTGTCGGCGAGGGCGAAAACGTTGGCGCTCGAGGCGCTTCGCGTTATCGATCTGGACGTCTACCACGGGCTGGGTTCGGTTGATCCGAAGCGCTTCCGGGAGGACAGCATGTCGTATCTGCGCGCCTCGTGGCTTGCGATCCAATTCGGAAGAGATGTCACTCGATACCGAAATGAAATCGAAAAAGTCTTGCCGGCGATCGTGCAGCATTTGCCAACGCGAGGGGTCGACCAGCGAATGGGCTTCTCGCTGCTCTTCTCGCAGCTCGGCTACCCGCCTGCGGAGACGCTGGAGAAGATCTACCCGGAGACGCTCATTGCGCGGCATCCGCCGCTCAGCTACTTCCTTGCCTCTCCGGATCGACCCTACGATATCACGCACGAGATTTTTGCCCTTACGGCGCGAGGGGCGAGACAGTTTCAGTTCCCGGGTGAGACGGACAAGGTATACACGACGGAGATGGTACGGAGGTTACTTGAGCACTCGATGCGCCAGGCGAACCTCGACTTGGCGGGTGAGCTTCTCGTGAACCTTGCGGAGCTGGGGGAAGGATCCACGGCGCTGGCGAAGGACGCCAGGGAGTGGATCTTCAAGGGACAAAACGCCGACGGATCCTTCGGAGTCTACGACCCCGAGCATGCGAAAAAGCTCAAGGGCAACCCGATGTACGACTCGCGGATCGGCGGTAACCTGCACACGACCATGGTGTGCCTCTGGGCACTCTCGGAGACAGAGCCATGATTCAGGTGTTCGCTCGGCAGGGGCACCCTGAAGGCTCACGGCCGGAGGCCTCGGTTTGCCTCCACCGCGAGTGAGTTTGTTCAAGGGGACTTGGCGAGCCAGAGTCGGAGTCCGGGCTCCTTTGCGAATCCGTTGTAGACCTCTTCGACCTTCGCCTCGGTGACGCTGCCGTGGTGTAGGTACATGCGGTACCGGAAGCTCATGGAGTTGCCCTTCTTGAGCTTGTAGGTGCCGTCCTTGCCCGGGGCCTTCTTGTAGAAGGCTTGGTAACCAAATGGATTTGCCGCGAAGAGACCGTAGTCCCTGACATGCCAGTGCGTCGGGTGCCGGAAGCTCGTCGGGTGGTCGAGAATCGCCACACCCACCGTGTCACCTTCAACCCGGCCGACGTAGTCCACCCACTCCGCGGGCTTGCCCCAGGCGTCCATCGTCCCATTCGTGCCACGAGATGTCACCACGACACCGCCTCGCGCCTCCTTCATCGACTCTGCGAGCCGGACGCCGAAGCTCCCCTCCTTGGTGTCTCCGAACACAATGTCATGGCCTTCTGCGGTGAGAGTCACGAAGACATCGAGGAAGGCTTGATCACGTTCGAGTGGATAGAAGACAAGCACTCGGCGATCGTCGAGGAGCGTTTTTCCCTCCGGGGTGACCCATTCGTTGCGTGTTGCAATGCGGCCGAAGACGGGTCCGCTCTCGACTGCATCGACTCTCGTCTTACGAATCGAGCCGGTCCTGGCGCCTTCCGTCCAGAAATCAACGCCGCCAACGGCCCCGTGCGTGAACCACACCGAGCGTTGGTGAGGGTGGTCCTGATCCTCGCCGTCCACCCCTTCTTTCATGGGGAACTGGCGCGTGATCATCTTGCCGTTGGGCCCCATGAGCGGAAAGAAATACGGCTTCCGATGTGCCGGGTCGTGGTTGAGGCGTGTGAAGAGTCTGCCGCCAAAGAAGACCTCGAAGTCCTCGCCTTTCGGCTTCACCTCAACACCAGCCGGGGCTGTTGTGTCCGCGGGAACCAGCCCGATTTCCCACGTCGCCTGTTTGTCTTTCTTGAGCGCGGTCGCGACCCAGGCGATCTTTACACGGCTGGCAGTCCTCGAGAGGACCTGGCACGGAACGGCTTCGCCGCCCGGGAGACTCTTGAGTGTCACGGTTTGCGATTCGGGCACGCCCCGGATTTCAAACGTTAACACACTGAAGGCGCAGTCGGCCTCGACCCCTTCGGCGGTGATTCTCAGCGGCTCCGCTATCGCGATCGAAGCAATCAGCCACAACAAGGAGGCTAACAAGGCCCCATGCGGCTTCACTGCTTTTTCGTACATACGATGCGGAAGCCGTAGTCATGGTAGCGATGAACGGCTTGATCGTAGAATCGCTCACCGGATCGGCACAGGGTCGCGATGGTGTCCCAGCTTCCGCCACGGATGATGCGGAACTGCCCTCCCCGAATTATCGGCCCATCATCCGGGCCCATTGGATCCTCAAACGGCGTGTTTGCGTAGAAGTTCTCCGCGAACCAGTCGGAACACCACTCGTAAACGTTGCCGTGCATATCATGGAGGCCGAAGGCGTTGGGCTTGTAGCTCCCCACAACCGTGGGGCGCCTGTGGTAGTTTCCCCTGGGAGCTCCACCGTACGGGTGTTGTCCGTCGAAGTTCGCATCCAGGGAAGAAAGTGCGTCCCCAAACGAGAAGGGCCCCGTCGTCCCAGCGCGACACGCGTACTCCCATTCTGCTTCTGTTGGCAGACGATACTCCCTCTTGGCTTGAGTTTCCTCCTCGAGAGCCGAAAGCTTCCTTGCGAAAAGAACTGCATCTTCCCAGCTGATATTGTCCACGGGAAACCGACTGGTATCTTCCCCGGGGACTGTACTGAAAACGCTTGGGTTCTTGCCGGTGACCTTCTGGTACTCACTCTGGGTCACCTCGTACTTTCCCAGGTAGAAGTCCTTGGCGATCTTGACTCGGTGCTCGGGCCTTTCATGAAACACCGAACCCTTCTCGCTCTGAGGGCACCCCATGGTGAACTGGCCAGCCGGGATCAGGACAAAGCTCATGCCGATGGAGTTGACGAGGGTGCTGACGATCGTCTTCGGCTTTGTCTCATCCGGCGGTGGGGTGGTCATGGCACGAGCGCACTATCTCAGGCCCATGAGTGGAAACGTTCCAGGAGTGTCCACTCTATCCAACAAGCTCGCGAACGGGCTCGCGGAAATCCAGAAGTGGCGTGGGGCGACCGCTCAGGTCCGGCAAAATCGTCTTCTCCAGATCAATTCCAACATTGTGGTAAAGCGTCGCAAAAACTTCTTCGAAGTGTATGGGGCGGTCCTTGGCGCTGTCGCCGAGGCGGTCCGTGGAGCCGATCACCTGCCCGGTGCGCATGCCTCCCCCGGCCAGGACCGCGCTCATGACATTCGGCCAGTGGTCACGACCGCCATTTCTGTTCACTTGCGGCGTGCGTCCGAACTCGCCCCAGACAACGACTGTGACGTCCTTGTCCAGACCGCGTTCGTGCAGATCAGTGACGAGCGCAGCCACGCCAAGATCGAGCAATGGGAACGTGTACCTCGCCTCGCGGAAATTCACCGAATGCCAGTCGTATTTCCCAAAAGTCATGGTTACGCAGCGAACTCCGGCCTCCACGAGGCGCCTGGCGATGAGAAAGTGCTCGAGATCTCCGGTGGAGGGGTAATCGTCCTTACTTTCCGCGGCGAGCCGCACCCGCCCAGAGCCATATTTCGCGCGAACCTTGGGGTCCTCGCGCGACACGTCCAGGGCTTCGACAATTTTCGTGGAGGAGAGCACACCCATTGCTTGTTGTGTGAACTTGTCCATTCCCGCCATCATGCCACTGGCGTCCACATCGCGGCGGAACTGGTCGAGGCTCGCAAGGAGTTTGCGCCGATCTCTCAGGCGATCTGTGGTGATGCCCTTGAGGACCATGTCGTCAAAGCCCGGCCCCGTCGGGCGAAAGGGCGCATAGGCCGGGCCCAGGAAGCCCGGCGAACCCGGATCTTCCCACGTATCAAGCCTCATCTTCGGCGTCAAACTCACGAACGGAGGAACGCCGGCTTCTCGGGGTCCGTGAATCTTCGAAACGACGGATCCCAGCGATGGCCAGCCACCCGAGGGCTGGGGTCCTGGCTGAGGCGCAAGGTTTCTCCGGCGGCCCGTCAGGCAATGAAAGGCGGCGTGGTCATTGGGCACGCCCACGATCGACCGAACAATTGCGAGCTTGTCCATGATTGCGGCCATTCGCGGGAAAAGCTCGCAGATCTGAATTCCGGGGACGTTAGTTTCTATGGGCTCGAATTCCCCTCGAATCTCGGAGGGCGCCTCGGATTTCGGGTCGAAGCTGTCCATGTGGGGAGGTCCGCCCGGCAGGAAAACCATGATAATCGACTTCTGCGAGGGTCTACTACCCGTCTGAGCCTCGGCCTGGAGAAGCTGTGATAGCGAGAGCCCCCCCATGGCAAGGCCACCTATTCGAAGGAAACCCCGCCGAGAGATGCCGTCGCACAGTGAATTTGGCTGTCCATGCAATGTCAACATGATTCGCTATCTCCCTTTGGACTGGCAAGAATGAGATCCCAAACGGATGGTCCCACGAGGGCGCGGCAGTGGTCAAGATTCTTTTTGCCCGAATTCTGAGGCTGACAGTACGCAAGAACCTGGCGAGCAAGTCCTCGTGGTTGCGCCAGGGCAGCGACACCCCACGTCAGAGAAGCTCAACGGCCATGGCCACGGCCTCGCCGCCGCCGACGCAGAGGCTCACCATGCCGAGGCGCTGGCGGCGAACGCGGAGGGTGTTCAGCATCGTGACCAACGTGCGGCAGCCGCTGGCGCCGATCGGGTGGCCGATCGCGATGGCGCCCCCGAAGGGGTTGACCTTCTCTGGCTTGAGGCCGAGGTCCTTCATGAGTGCGATCACAACCACCGCGAAGGCCTCGTTGACCTCCCTGACGTCGATTTGCTCTGGCGTGAGGTGCAGCTTGGCGAGCAGCTTTCGGTTCACGTCAATGGGCGCGGTCGTGAACCATTCAGGTTCCTTCGAGAAGGTTGCGAAGCCGAGGATCCTGGCCTCGGGTCGCAGTCCCAGCTCTCGACACCGATCGCTCGAAAGCGCGGTGATCGCTGCTGCCCCGTCGTTGATGCTCGAGGCGTTGCCGGCCGTGACTGTGCCATCCGGGCCGAAGGCCGGGATGAGCTTTCGAAGCTTCTCCTCGTTGAATCGACCCGGGCCCTCGTCAGAGCAGATGACCCTGTTCGCCTTCTTGTCCGCGATTTCGACCGGCACGATCTCCGCTCCACTCCAACCCTTCTCGGCAGCCTCGATCGCCCGCTGGAAGCTACGGATCGCATATTCGTCCTGCTCCTGTCGGGAGATGTTGAGCGCGCTGGCTGTCGCGTCTCCGCAGACGCCCATGTGGCACTGGCGGTAGACGTCCCAGAGGCCGTCACGGATCATCGAGTCGATGAGTTCGCCGTTTCCCATGCGGTAGCCCATGCGGGCCCGCTCGAGCAAATAAGGCGCCCGGCTCATGCTCTCGGTCCCACCGGCGACGACGACGCTGGCGTCTCCAAGTTGGATCGCCTGGGCCGCCATCATCACGGCCTTCAAGCCTGAGCCGCAGACGCGGTTCACGGTCGTCGCGCCCACGGAGAGCGGCAACCCCGCGCCGATTGCGCATTGACGGGCCACGTTCTGGCCAAGCCCGGCCCCGACGACATTTCCCATCACGACCTCGTCGACGCGAGCAGCGGGAACATGGGAGCGCTCGAGGCTTGCCTGGATTGCAATGGCGCCAAGCCTTGCCGCTGGCACGTCGGCCAGGACCCCGCAGAAGGATCCGATGGGTGTGCGCACGCCACCCGCGAGGAACACGTCTCTGAGCATGTCACGCCCCTCCCTGGGGCTTCGGGATACCCTTGTCGACTTTATTTTCCGCAATCTATGCCGAGGAGCGTCGCCCTGCAATGGTGGCCTTGCCCTTCGATCCGAGGCTCGCCCTCCTCTTTTTTTCATGATATACCCTGCGGCATGATCCACCTGATAGCTCTTGCCCAGCGCTTTCGATTCAATGAAAAAGTTCTCGATCGTCTCGTCGAAGGCTTTACCGAGCGCGATTGGCGCTGTCGAGCCGCCGCGGATACCAGTCACGCTTTCTGGCTTCTGGGGCACCTTGCCGTTTCCCGCCGAAACCTTTTTCGCAATCTTGGCGGCGATCTGACGACAGCGCCTTGGGAGTCTGCGTTTACAAAGGGCTCCAGGCCTGATGACGGCGAATTCGTGATCCTGCCGGAGATCCTGAGAGCCGACTTTGCCGAAAGTGGACGGCGCCTCGAGGCTCGTCTCGGCGGGCTATCCCCGGAGGAGGCGGCATTGCCCTACGGTCGAACCTTTCCCGATGGATCCACGACCAGGGACGGCGCGGCCCATTTCCTCCTCTGGCATGAGACGTACCACCTTGGACAGCTCGGTCTGTTGCGAAGAACATGTGGCAAGTCGGGCCTCTCCTGAGCCTGTGATATACCGCACGCGGGCAGTGATGAGACCTTTTGCAGCCTGCGAAAGGTGGCGGCTGCTCGCGCCCGCGGCGCCCGGCGCCCATCTGGCGCCGAGGAGGGGGTTTGCGGCGAGCTGGCGGAGCCGCACACGGCTCGGAGGGAGCCGGCGCCAGCGAGAGCTGGCGGCTTCCGAGAGCCTGGCCCGGAGGCGCACGCGCAGCGTGCGACCGGAGGGGCCGCGTGTCGTTGTTGCCGCCGCCCTCGCTCCACCCTCGCTCCGCTCGGAGGC
>SXIK01000063.1 GCA_005772855.1 Planctomycetia bacterium
GAACATCAAGAGCGGCTTGAGCGCGTTACGTGGCGGATGTTCCACGTGGAACATCGCAGCTTGCGGCAGCCCAGCGTGATTTGGTTGCGTTACGTTGGAGATGTTCCACGTGGAACATCAAGAGCGGCTTGAGCGCGTTACGTGGCGGATGTTCCACGTGGAACATCGCAGCTTGCGGCAGCCCAGCGGGATTTGGTTGCGTTACGTTGGAGATGTTCCACGTGGAACATCTAGGGATTAACGTAAGTGGGTGTCACTTGAGTCCGTTGGCGGATGTTCCACGTGGAACATCGCAAGCTTTATGTTGAGCTCAACGGCACTGGAAGTAGGTATCTGATGCTTGATTTGGCATTTGTAAGAGCTTACAGTGACAGGCCAGAAAAAATGCAAACAGAGGCCTTCCATTGTCACGAATTTTAACGATAGCTAGCCAGAAAGGCGGCGTTGGAAAAACAACTACAGCAGTTAACTTGGCTGCCAGTTTATCGTTAGCAGGTAGAAAGACCCTCTTGGTGGATTTCGATCCTCAAGGTAATGCCTCGAGCGGAGTAGGCTTTCCAAAGTCTTCGACCAGCGATACCCGAACAAGAAGCAAACCAGTCGGAGTGCTTAGTGCTGCCATATTGCAGCAAGGACTTCAGCAGTTCGTTCAGCCAACCAAGTTTCCCGACCTATCGGTCCTGCCTTCCTCGCCTGATTTCTCAAGTCTCGATTTGATTCAAGAAGTGCAAGACAGAGGTCTTGCCAAGTTTCGAGAGCAACTCCATCAGGTCGCTGGTGATTTCGAGTATGTCTTGATGGATTGCCCACCGTCGCTGGGGGGACTTCCTACCATCGCGCTGTCTGTGAGCCACAGTGTTCTGATCCCCATTCAGTGTGAGTATTACGCGATGGAAGGGCTGAGCCAAATATTGCCGTTAATAACTAAATTAAAGAATAGTACTAATTCTATATTAAAAATAGAAGGATTGCTGTTAACCATGTTTTCCAATACGCTTGAATTGTCTCAAGAAGTGGTGGGTGAGATTGGGGATTATTTCAGGGATACCGTTTTTCAGACGATCATCCCAAGAGATGTGGTTCTTGCCGAGGCTGCCAGCCACGGCCTGCCAGTATTCGAGTACGCTCCACTCTCAAGGGGCGCGTGGAGCTATCTCGAGTTGGCCAAGGAGGCGTTGAGTCATGACTGGTCGTAAGTTAGGCCGTGGCTTGGACATGCTGATCGCTCGCGAGTCTACGCCGAGTCGAAGCGAATTGCTTGAGCTCGATCCAAATTCGATCCGCCCGAATCCTCAGCAGCCCCGTAAGCGATTTTCCATTCACGACCTGGAATCCTTGAAGGCTTCCATCGCTCGCGAGGGGGTCCTCCAGCCCCTCCTCGTGCGCAAAGCAGAAGCAGGCTATGAGCTTGTTGCGGGCGAGCGGAGACTACGGGCCAGCCAGGACCTCGGCCTAGCCAAGGTGCCAGCGATTGTGGTGACGGTTGCTGACGATCGGCTCCTTGAGGTTGCTTTGATCGAAAACATCCAGCGGGAGGACTTGAATCCCATTGAGCTCGCCCAGGCTTATCGGCAGCTCATGGACATGAAAACCTGGACCCAGGAGCTCCTGGCTCAGAACTTGGGGCTGAGCCGACCCGTGGTCAGCAACACGATCCGGCTCCTGGAGCTTCCCGATGATATTCAGAATTCCCTGATCCGTGGCCACGTCAGCATGGGGCACGCCAAGGTGTTACTCTCCGTCGCGGATCCCAGGGAGCAGCGGTTGCTGTTTGAACGTATTGCGGAAGAAAAGCTCTCTGTCCGTGATTTGGAGGGTGTCAAGGAAACCACCACGACTCCAGGGCCAACACCCGACTCCAACGCATCGAAACCCGAGGCCCGCCCGAGGCCCCGAGCAGGCCAAAAGAGTCCTCACATCCTCAGTCTCGAGGAACAGTTCAGTGAGAAACTGGGCACCAAGGTTCGAATTCGGGAGAAAAATGGCCGAGGCAGAATTGCCATTGACTTCTATTCGAAGGAGGATTTCGAGCGAATTCGTCATTCGATTTTGCCGTCTTCGGGTGGTGGTTAGCACGACAGCCGAACAGAAGGAGCTCCGTGCCATGCTAACAGCCTGTTGAACAAGTCCGCGCGGCAGCGCCAGGCCGAAATGCTGCGCTGCGTCGCTCGAGCTCGGCGTGGGCTACGCACCACGCCTCCGGTCTCCGTCCTTCGGGCGCTTCCACTCTGGCCTGGCCCTTCGGTTCGGGCGGTGGCGGGCCGTCTGGGGCGTTGCCTGGACCTGACCTGGGCGGTCGCTCTCCGAGACCGCTGTGGTCCGTCACGCCTTGAAGCCGACCCGCCGACTCTCGAAGTGCTGCCATTCGGGCTTGTTCGTCGCGCCTCCGGGAGCAATTCACCGCAAAACGGTGGCATGTTGAATCCTCGTCTAGTAGAAGATTCTGGTTCGCAGCCCCTGCGAGCACTATCCCACATTGTCCACACTCCGATCAAAGAGGATTCTATTGCGTCGGAAGACCTTGCTCCTTGCTGTCTCGTTGGCCGTGTTGATGTGCCTCTCCATCACAACCCTCCCTCAGGCCCAGGAAGCTGGACCCGCAAAGGAGGAAGCCAAGCGCGTTGGTGAGGCTCCCCGGGAGGAATCGAAGACAGCGCAAGATGCCCCACCCCGGGCCGACAGGCCTCTCCCCACCACCGGCGCAACCCAGGAGCCGAAAGCTGGCGGGCCGCCGGAACCGCAAGTTGCGCGGGCTTACGACGAGGTGATCCAGCTCACCCTCGAAGACGCGGTCCGTATGGCACTTGAAAACAACCTCGACTTGAAGGTGACTTATCTTGACGATGACATCAGCAAGCGAGAGTTGATCGTGGCAAAGGCTGTTTTTGACCCATTTTTTAATCTTGGAGCCAGTTTCGCCAAGAATCGCGATCCTTCTGCTAGCTTTCTCGATGTGTCTCAGGGTCAAGGCGTCAGCGTCAGTCCTTCCGAAACCTTGACCTACAGTGCCGGGCTAAGCGGCAAGTGGCTGGCCGGGACAACCTACGAAGTCAGATTGGCTCAGCTGGAGCGGGATCGCCCGCGAGTCAATCCGACCTTCACGCTTCTTAACCCTGTCACGACCACCGAAGCTTTCATTGCGGCTCGCCAGCCGCTCTTGAAGGGAGCCTGGTTCGGAGTCAATAGCGCTGATATCCGCATTGCGGAGAACAATTCACGATTTTCCCGTGAGCAAGTCGAGCTCTCTGCAATGCAAACGGTCTTCGAGGTCGAGCAATCCTACTGGGCGTTGGTCTTTGCAAGTCAGAACCTTGAAGCCAAGATCAAGGCCTACCAGGTAACGAATGAAAACCTCGAGAATGTCCGTATAAGGAAAGCTGTGGGAACGCTCGCGGCCATTGACGTCACCACCGCCGAGAGCCAGGCCGCCCTTCGTCGAGTGGAGCTTGAGGAAGCCCTTCAGCTCCGAGAAACGTCCCGGGACCGGATTCTGCAGCTGATCAATTATTCAAAGGGGAGATCGCTCAAGGAACACTGGGAGGCCGGAAGCAAGCTTGGCACTTTCGAGAGGGTAATGATCAACTGCACGACGCCGCCCTCGTCGGACGAACTGCCTGCCACACGCGATGTGGCGCTTAGCACAGCTTTCCAGCGGCGGCCTGAATACCGTCAGCTCGAGCTCAACGTCGACAACCAGCAGATACGCATCGAGGTGGCAAAGAATCAGATGCTGCCGTCCCTCGACCTCTTGGGTCGTTGGGCACAGCTGGGTCTTGAGGACGGCTTTCAAAAATCCTACAACGAATTCGATTCGGGCCGCTACTACGACTGGGAAGTCGGGATCGAGTTTTCAGTACCCCTCACGAATCGCGGTCCCCGGGCCATCTACCGGAATGCTCGCGACCAGCTTCGCAAGCTGACCCTGAACAAGAACGAGCTAGAGAACTTGATCGTGCTCGAAGTGGACCAGGCGATTCGCAAGATTGAGTTTCTGCGCCGCAAGGTGGTGGACCTCGAGGAGCGGGTGAGATTGCAAGAGGATCTCCTGCGGGCGGAGTATCGCAAGGTCAGCGTCGGCATGTCGATCGCCTACACCGTCAGCGTGATTGAGAATGATCTTGTCGAGAATCAGACGCAGGCTCTGCGGGCCAAGGCGGACCTCCAGTTTGCGAAGGCCGAGCTCTTGAGAGCGATGGGCACGCTGTTCGACCGCTTCAGAATCACGGTGGACTCCCCGAAGAGCCCATGACCGAGATCGACTCCACCTGGGCGGACCTGGCGCAAGGCCTGCCCGGAGACCACACGTTTGTACTCAAGTGGCTTGAAACGCGGGCCTTGATACAGACTTCAGCTGACCCCAAGCTCGCGTTTTCCCTCTGGACACGCTGGATCGATCCAGGGACGCTGTCCGTGGAGTCCAGCGCCGAGCGGCAAGAGCGCTGGGAGAATTCTCCTGCGTTTCGTGCAGGCTTCATTGCGGTTGCAGGAGCGAGCTCGGCGCTGGGAAACCAGCTCCTGACTTTGTGGCAGGACTTCAAGCCGGAAGCCTGGCAGTCGGGCTGGGAGACTCGTGCAGCGCTGGCCCGACGCATCGCGCAGACAGTCGAGACGATCGACGACAGGGCCTTTCCCGACGTTATCCGCCGCTTCCAACGGCTCGAGCTGTTGCGTATTGCCTACCTCGACCTGGTTCAGAACCTGCCGGTCGATCGTGTGACACTCCAGATCTCAAGCCTGGCGGACGCGCTCATCGAAGCTTGCTACCTGCGGGCCTTGAAACAGATTTCTGAGCGCCGTGGATTGGTACCGCCCGGGGCCGGCTTCGTGGTCCTTTCGCTCGGCAAACTTGGAGGCAATGAGCTCAATTACTCGAGTGATGTGGACATCAACTTTGTCCACGACGAATCCCTTGCCTCACTGGAAACGCTCGATGGCAAACGCGTCACGGACCCTCTCGAGATCGAGCGTTTCTTCACCCAGGCCGCCGAAAAAATCGTTCACCTCGTCACGGCGTTCACGGACCTGGGTCAGCTCTACCGGCTTGATGCTCGTCTCAGGCCCGAGGGGTCGACGGGTCGGCTCGTGTGGTCAGCACGAGCTTCCATCGAGTACTACTATTCAGTGGGACGGGCGTGGGAGAGGCAGGCGCTGATTCGCATGCGACCGGTGGCCGGGGACTTTGAGCTCGGTGGGAGGCTCTGCCGTGAGCTCGACGCCTTCGTCTTTCCGTCCAACCTGTCGCCGGAGGAGATCGCCGAGATTCGAGGTCTCAAGCTCCAGATGGAGAAAGTGTCCGAGATCCGCGGCCCGTCGGAGGACCAGATCAAAATAGGCCGTGGAGGCATCCGCGATGTTGAGTACATCGTTCAGTTCCTGCAGCTCGTGAAGGCATCGCGGGTGCCCAGCCTCAAGACGGCAAATGTGTTCCAGGCGCTCGAGCTGCTCGACGCGGAGGGGCTCCTCAAGCCAGAGGAGACCGATGTGCTGCGGCGAGGCTACCGTTTCCTCCGCAAGGTGGAGCATCGAATTCAGATGGCGCACCTGCGGCAGTCGCATCGACTGCCCGACGATCCGCAGGAGCTCCTGGCAATGGCCCGGAGCCTGGGATTTTCGACGGTGGAGGCATTTCGCGGGCAATTGAAGAGGCACTCGGATCAGATTCGACGCGTCTATCAGCTGCTTTTCGAGGAGCCAACGACTCCCCGTTGTGTATCCGAGGAGCTGCCTGCGCTGCTCGATCTGCCCGTCGACCTGGCGCTCGGGGCCGCTTGCCGCCACCTGTCAACCTTCGGCTTTACCGATCCGGCGGAGGCCTTCCTTCGGCTCCGATCTCTGTCACAAGCCCAGGATCGTTCGACGCTCCTTGGGAGCCGCGCGAAGGAAGTCTTCGCGTCGATTGTGAGTCGCCTCCTCAGAGAGGTAAGCCGCCAGCCAGAGCCTGACCGAACGCTCAGGAATTTCGAGGAGTGCGTTCGGACGCTGGGGGCGCGTTCCGTCTTCTACCAGCTCCTTGCCGAGTCAGAACGCATCCTCCAACTCTTTGTTGAGATCTCCGCGCGGAGCACGCTCATGGTTGAACGGCTTCGAGCGCATCCCGACCTGTTTGACGAGCTCGTCGACGCCCTGGCGACGGGGTACATGTTCACCCGCGAGACCCTGATTGCCGAGGCGAGCCGAATCTTTCTGGAGAGCTCTGATTTCGACCAAGAAATCTTCAAGTTCAAGCACCTACACCTCCTCCTGATCGCAATCCGGGATCTGGAGCGAATCGACAACTTGAGCGCCACTCTCCTTCACATCGCGGAGCTGGCAGAGGCCCTACTCCACGCAATCCTGCTCTCCGCGTGCAAGGAGGCCGAGGCGAAGTTGGGGACGTGGCCACCAAGTTCCCCCAGGTATCTCATCCTGGGTCTCGGGAAGCTCGGCGGGCAAGAGATGAATTACAAGAGCGACGTCGACCTTGTAATCCTCTACGAGGGCGATGGGAAGACGTCGCAGGGGATCTCGACGCAGGAGTACTTCGAACGCTTTTCCCAGCTCCTGCTCCAACAGGCGGGTGCCGTGGACCGCTTTGGACCGCTGCTGAGAGTTGATCTGCGGCTTCGCCCGCTGGGCGGGCACAACTCGCTGGCGATCTCACTTGCGGCATGGAAACAGTATTTTCTCACCGGCCAGGCCTGCACCTGGGAGCGGCAGGCATTCCTGCGCGCCCGGCCCGTGGCAGGCGATCCGGGCCTGGGTCAGGTGGCCATGCGTTTTATCCACGAGTCGCTTGTACTTGGGGGAGCGGCGGGCCCGCCATCCAGGGAGACGGCCCTGAGGGATATTCGCGAGATGCGAAGCAAGCTCGAGGCACACGCGAAGCCAGGTGATCTCAAGCGAGGCAAGGGTGGGATCGTCGACGTTGAGTTCATTGTGCAGGCGCTCCAGCTTTGCCACGGGAAGGATCAGCCTGAAACTTTGACGCCCAACACGGCGGCGGGTCTCCAGAAGCTGATGGACACCGGGCTTCTTGACCCGAGCGCGGGCAGTGCGCTCTTGACCTCCTACCAGTTCCTCAGGTGGATCGAGAATCGTCTTTCTCTCGTGGGGGAGGCAGGGCAGTCGCTCTCGACGCTCTCGCCAGCCGATCTCGACTCAATCGTCCAGAGGATTGGCTACAAATCAAGCGGCGAGGAGTCTGCCGTCTCTATTTTTCAAGGCGAGCTGGCTTACTACCAAGATGTGAACCGGCGGGAAATGGAACGGGTGCTTACCGCCGTGCCTCCAGCCTCACCGTGAGATTCACTCGGGTGCTGGCTCGCTCAACGACAAGCACGACTTCGTCGCCAGGCTTGTGGCGGGAAAGAAGTCCAGTCCACTGCTCCACGTCCTCCACCTCTTTTCCGCCCCAGACAAGCAGAACATCCCCGGGCTTCACGCCCGCCTTCTGGGCGGCGGTGCCATCGCGGATGTCATCAAAGCGAACGCCTCGGCCGCTGAATCCATAGTCCGGCACGCTTCCGAAGGACACGCCAAAACCTCGCCGCTCTCGCAGGACGACCTTCGCGGCGATCTCCTTCCCTGCCCTCAGGATTTTCAGCTCGAGCTCTGGAGTTTCCACCGCCGCTTCGAGTGCCTTGGCCCAGTCGGCTGCTGTCCGGATCTGCTGGTCTTGTACGGCCACAATCAAGTCTCCCGCAACGATCCCTGCCTTTTGGGCCGGCGAGTCACTCTCGGTGCTTGAGACCCTGGCACCCGTCGAAAAATCACCATCGACTGCGACTCCCAGGTCCACTTTGCCATGCGGATTCCCCGCCTGGGAAGTCCTGACGATGGTGGGAGTCGGCCGGTTGGGCGACTGCGCAAGCCAGGAGATGGCTGCCCGAGCGACCTCGAGCAAACGCTGCCCCCCCGTGTAGTCTAGCGTCGCGGTATCGTCATCCGGTGTGTTGTAGCGCTTGTGCATGCCGGTGAAGAAAAAGAGTCCCGGGATGCCCCTGGAGGCGAAACTCTCGTGGTCAGAGCCTCCGCCGGCCGGACCCTTCCCCTTCGCTGCAAGCGGAACCTTGGTGCTCCGTATCACCTCCTCGGCCATCTTCTCGAGCTCGGGAGAGCCGTCGATACCAAAAAGGGTCACGGGAGCTTCTGCCTTTCCGTGCCCGATCATGTCCATGTTGACCATGGCGGCGATTTCGTGCACTGCCTCGGGCCCGCCGATGCGTTCAAGCAGTGCTGGGTTCATCCAACCCGAGACGCCCGTCTGAACGCTGTGGACCTCGATGAAGCCCTTCTGCTCGCCGTCCATCTGCACCGCACCGGTAGACTCGACGATCGTCCCCGGCCCAAAGGCGCCGGCCTCCCGCTTCTCACCCCTGGGGTAAAAGGATGTGGTACCGCGCACGCGGAAGCGTCGCGGCGACGCGAGCCATGCCTTGCTGCCAAGGAGGCCCAGCTCCTCTCCGGAGAAACCCATGAAGAGGATGGTGCGTCCAGGCGAATGGCCGCCCTTCGCAAGCACGCGAGCCAACTCGAGTACGCCTGCAGTGCCGCTGGCATTGTCGTCGGCGCCGTTGTGAATTTGGCCCAGGTTCTCCTGCGAGACCTGGTTGCCGAAGCGGCCTATGTGGTCGTAGTGGCCGCCAACCACAATCGCTTCCCGGGCCAAATCGCCGGTGCCGGGCAAGCGGGCGACGACGTTGCGAAGCGTGCAAGTCCGAAGAATGGTCTCGAAACGAATCCTGGCCCCGGGCACGTCGAAACTCATGGGCTCGAGTGTCTCATCGATGCGCCGGACGATCGACACCAGGTCTCTTCCCGTTCGAGCCAGGATGTCATCAACCAGGGACGCCTCTGCCACAAGGGAAGGCAGGGTGGGGTGACGAGGGGCCGCTCGGTGGGCGATGCCTTCGAGGGCCCGCTCACCGGTCGTCACAGACTCTGCTACCGGCGGGGTCACGAAAATTACAGCCGCAGCGCCCCGCTCCCTGGCCATGCGAAGCTTGGTTGTGAGCGATGCGAGCGGGTTCCGTCGCCCGCCGGCGAATCCGGTCTTCAACCGTGGCAAGAATCGCAGAACGATGACGGCCTTGCCTCGAACATCGATATCCGAGAAATCGTCGTAGACGAATCCATCGCGCTTTTCGTCCTCGCCCGTCTTGAGGCCATAGCCGGCGAATACGATGGGGGCGTCCACCCGGCCGCTTTCGCTGTAGCCGAAGGGAACGATCCGGGCTCCAGGCTGAATGTGGGTCTCTCGGCCATCAGCATCGACGAACGCTGCTCTGGCGCCCCGGCCGAACGCGGCTCCAAAGGGGATTGTGAAATGATGGAAGTAAGTTCCTGCATCCCCGGCGGGCTCGAGCCCGTACGAACGAAACTGGTTCGCAAGATATTCGGCGGCAACCTCGAGGCCCGGCTCGCCCGAGTCGCGACCCAGGAGCTCATCCGCTGCGAGGAACTCGACATGCTCCCGAATCTTGTCGGCCGATATCGGCTCGAGAACTGCCGCCTCCTCGGCCAGGATCCGTGGTGCACAGCAGAGCAGGGAGATGGACAGCAAAGTGATTCGACGAAACGTGAGGCCTGGGTGGGGGAGTCGCATGGGGGTCATTCCTCGTCAGGGTTGGAGTCAGTCGACAAGGCGATTATCGGCTAGCTTCGACGATTTTCCTTGCTTCCTTCCAGTCGGGCGCCCCGGAAAGCATCACTTCCCCGGCCCTTGCCGTGAGGGCGGCGCCCAGCCGAATTGTGCGGACACCGTTCGAGACAAATGGCGTCGAATCGAATTCCAGAGGAATGATCGCCCACGGCTTCCTTCGCCATCGGCTCAATTGAAGGCTCGCCAGGAGGACCTCCAGCGACCTGCCAGCAAGACCTGATTGGGGGGTGAGGATCGGTCCGGAGGGCAGCTTCGAAGTCTTGAGCCAGTCGCGAAGCCGCTCCGGATTATCGAGCCCACGAAGCGCCAGGTAAACGATCGCACCGGAGTTTCCAAGCGCGCGAAGAGACTCCTCGTCGGACGGGCTCTCGATCGTCTGTGGAATCGCAACAAAGATCATCGGAGCGTTCGTCGGAACGGACAGAAGAAGCAGACTCGCCTCCCGGGAGGCGAACAACGTGTTTCCCGAGGGGTCGACCTGTGCGCGAAACCTCCGCAGCCCAGGTTTCTCGGGAGCTTTCAGGGTCATGAGGGCCAAGCCGTCGACTCCGAGGACGACCTCGATGGGCTCAGATGGCGCTTCTCCGCCTTCAGAAAGCTCTTCTTCAAAGCGGATCTTGACTCCGCTGATGCCCGAACGAAGCCCCTGACGGCTCTGATCCACGACTCGAAGGCCGACGCGAGCCTCCGAACCGGGCAAAGTCACCCCATCAATGGGTAATAGCTCCGGCCTTGTCGAATACGCCATCGCCAGCTTGAGGACGAGCACAAGGAAGACTCCTTGAACACCGAAGAGGACCAGGAGCGGCCAGAGGCGCGGCTCGGTGCGGTCAGCGCCTGGTTCCAGGGGGCTCAACTTCAATCTCGACTATGTGGGGCAAATGGGAGGGGCTCAGTCGGTCAACACCCGCTCGGGTGAGCGGCGAAGGCGTCTCGGGGAACGTCTTGACAAGCGCGACGCGCTGTGGAGCCTCGTACTCCACGTGCACAATCGGTCCTTCGCGGCCGTCGGAAAGCTTGACGCGCTTTCCGATCAGCTCGAGGCGCTCCATTCTTTCGAGCCTCCCGGCGATGGGGTCAATTTCGATGGGCATGGGGGAGGAATTGTATGCGAGATGACGTGCATGAGAACCGAAAATACGCCGCCGTGAACCCATGGATGCTTCTTTTCAACCCGTCCTCTCGCAATGGCACGATCATCACGAGGCGTGTTCGCGAGCAGCTCCGGAGCCTTGGCGTGGCGGCTCAGCTCGATTGGGTGCCGTTGCAAGCACTCAGTGCCGTCGAGGCAATCCCTGCGCGAATCATCGTGATTGGAGGTGACGGGACGATCAACGCTGCGGCCGAATGGCTTCTTCGTCGGGAACACTCTTGCCCCGTGGGGATCGTGCCGGCTGGCACGGGCAACAACCTGGCGAGGGGTCTGGGCCTGCCCCTGGAGATTGGAGCCGCGATGCGAGTGGCTTTTGCCGAGACTGTGGGGCCCGGCGGCAGCATCCTGCGGGGCATCGACGGCATTGCCTATCAGGGCGGCTCCGGAGACTGTTCGAGCCGGGTGATCGTCCAGACGGCCGCGCTGGGTTACCCGGCGCATGTGGCATCCACATATGACAAACTACGCCGTCGACCGCTTTTCCGCGGACTTTGCCGTCCGGTGGGGCCCCATGTCTATCGCCTTCTGGCTCTCCTTGGGTTGTGGGCCCAGAAGCGAAGGGAACAAGGAGGAGAAAGTCTGTTGGAGCTTGAGTGTCGTCTGCCTGGAGAAACACTGAAGGAGACCGTCTTCGCCACCTTTATTGGCAATGAAAGGTCGCTCGGCGGGAATTTCTATCCGTGCCCAGAGGCTCTACTCGACGACGGCAAGATGGATCTCTGCTTCGTCCGGGCCGGCACCGGCAAGAGCTACCTCAAGCTACTGCAACAGATCCTCAAGGGAACGCACCTGAGCCTCGAGGATACGATTGTCTACCGGCAGACGCAGGGCCCGGTGGACTTGCGGCTCTCGGCCCCCAGCGAGCTGCTGGCCGACGGAGATCTGTGGCTCAAGGACAGCCAATTTCACCTTGAAGTCCTTCCCGGGCGCTTTGAAGTCCTCACGAACGGGACAGGACGATAGAATGCCTCCTCTCGCTACCCACGCGGAGGACTTTGCCATGCCCAACTTCACCCCAGAGACCCGGGAGCTTACGGACAAGGAGCGCCGTCTGATCCAGGCCGCCCGAGACAAGGCCTTCGTACTCTACGAGGGGCTGCGGGTGCCGCACCGAAGTTGTGGAATCGCTCTTGCGGAGACTTTCAACCTGCCGACGCGGCCCTACCAGTCTCTCCGAAGGGGCGGGATCACAGGGGAAGGTGACTGCGGAGCCATCCGGGCGGGCGAGCTGGTCCTCGGCGAGCTGCTGGGAGACCCTGACCCGACCGGGGGTGTAACTCCTCAGTTGCGATCGGCGGCCTCGTTTTATCGGGCTCAGTGGCAGCAGCGGGTCGATCGAGGGCCTGGGGGGGCTTCGGGAAGCATTGTTTGCAATGTGCTGACAGCCCCGTTCGGCGATTTTCGCGGAGAGGACCGGCAGCGATTTTGCACGACGATCGCTGCGCAGGTGGCCGAGATTGTCGCGGAGACGCTCGTTCGCTTCGGCAGACATTTCGAGGTGACGCCCGTCCAGGATCTCCGTGAGAAACCAGAGGAATTGAAGACTACCCAGGGAAAGGGGCCAAATGTTCGTAGTTGAAGCCACTAGTACGGAGGTCCAGACGGTCAAGGCAGCGCAGAAAGTGCTCGAGGGTGTGGAGCGGAAGCTCCTGGGCGCAAGGCCCGACCTCGCCTTGCTCTTCATTTCGCGCCAGCATGCGCCGGAGCTTGAGGCCGCGGCCGCGCTCATCGCAAAGGGCCTGAAGGGATGCCACTTGATCGGTTGCACGGCCGAGGCGGTGATTGGCGGCAAGGCGGAACACGAGGGCAAGCCTGCAATCACACTCTGGGCTGCCTCCATGCCCCGAGCAAGCATTCGATCCTCGCAAATCTCTCTCGAAGTGACCGCTGACGGTGACGCTTTCCAGGGAATCCCCGAGATCCCTGACGGTCCGACGACGATGCTGCTTTTGCCGGAGCCGTTCTCATTTCCAACCGATGATTTCCTCGTCCGCATGCACGAGGACCACCCCGGCCTGAACGTGATCGGTGGAATGGCCAGTGCTGCGCGAAGCCCGGGCGAAAACAGGCTTTTTCTGGGGGACCAGGTGCTCGTGGACGGAGCCGTTTCAGTGTTGATCTCGGGTCCCGTGCGTGTTTGGCCCATTGTCTCACAGGGCTGCCGGCCCTTTGGGAAGCCGCTCGTGGTCACCAGGGCGGAGAAAAACTTGATTCAAGAGCTGGGCGGTAAGCCTGCGCTCGAGAAGCTCTCGCAGGAGCTCAAGGAGCTCTCCGCCGAGGATCGCGCAATGCTCGAGCGCGGACTTCATGTTGGCATCGCGATTGACGCGCGGAAGCGAGAGCATCGCCGTGGCGACTTCCTGGTGCGCAATGTGATCGGCTTCAGGCGGGATGACAGCTCGATCGCCGTTGCGGACGTGGTGAGGCCTGGAACAACGATCCAGTTCCACCTGCGTGACGCCAGGACGGCGAGCGAGGACCTGGAGTACCTGCTGAGAGACTCTCGCGGTTCGGGATGCACGCCCAGGGGTGCCCTCATCTTCAGTTGCAATGGCCGGGGGAAGAGGATGTTCGAGGTGCCGAGCCATGACGCCCTTTGTTTCGCCAGGGAGCTTGGCGACTTGCCGCTGGCCGGATTTTTTGCGGCAGGAGAGATCGGCCCGGTGGGCGGCCAGAACTTCATCCACGGCTTCACTGCAAGTATCGCCCTGTTTGAAGACAGAGAGTAGGAGCCCTTGCGGAAGCGCGATGCTCCCCGTGGCCCATGGTCTTGCCTTCCCTCCCACGTCCGAGTAAAAGCGGAGGCATGCAGACCTCCGTCTCGCCCCACAGAGCGCTCCGATCCACCGGCCGCATTCTCATGGGGCCGGGCCCATCCATGGTGCACCCGCGAGTGTACGAGGCCCTGTCGCGTAAACTTGATGGGCATCTCGACCCCGAGTTCCTCACCATCATGAACGAGACGCAGGAGATGCTGCGAGAAGTCTTCGCAACGAAGAACCGCCTCACCATCTCGATCTCCGGCACCGGCTCGGCTGGCATGGAGGCCGCCCTCGTGAACTTGATCGAGCCCGACGACGACGTGCTCGTCTGCGTAAACGGGGTCTTCGGAGCTCGCATGTGCGACATCACCGAGCGGCTTGGAGGAAAGCTTCACCGTATCGAATGCCCCTGGGGCGAGGTGTTTCGGGTCGAGGAGATTGAGGACGCCTTGAAGAAGAGTCCGGGCGTGAAGGTGGTGGCCATCGTGAACGCCGAGACTTCAACCGGCGCACATCAACCCATCGCCGAGATCGGCCGCCTCTGTCGGGAGACCGGCCGCCTCCTCGTGGTCGACGCGGTCACCTCCCTCGGTGGCACGGAGCTGTCCGTCGACGACTGGAACATCGATGTCTGCTACTCGGGCACCCAAAAGTGCCTGAGCTGCCCGCCAGGGCTCGCTCCGATCACGTTGAACGACCGGGCGCTCGCCCGGCTTCACGCTCGCAAGCGCAAGGTTTCGAGTTGGTATCTCGACATGAGCCTGATCGAGAGCTACTGGACCGACGGGAAACGAGCCTACCACCACACGGCGCCGATCAGCATGAACTATGCGCTTCACCAGGCGCTTGCGGTGGTGCTGGAGGAGGGCCTCAAGCCGAGGTTCGAGCGGCACCGGCGTAATTCCCTTGCGTTGGTCAAGGGCCTCGAGGCGTTGGGGTTCCGGCTCTTCGCGGCCCAGGGGCACCGTCTGCCCATGCTGAATGCCGTATGGATACCGGAAGGCGTTGACGACGCTAAGACACGGAGGCAGCTGCTGGATCAATTCAACATCGAGATCGGCGGCGGACTGGGGCAAGTGGCCGGGAAAATCTGGAGGATCGGCCTCATGGGCGAAACAAGCACTCGAGAGAACGTCACGTGGTTTCTCTCGGCCCTCGAGAGCATCCTCTACTCACAAGGCCGCCTGAAGCAAATCGGGGCAGGCCTCGAGGCCGTGGTTCAAGCCTATGCAACCTGAGTTTGGGTCTTTGTTTCCCCCACGTAGGAGAATTCCATGAGAGCCATTATCAACTCCACAAGCCTGGCGGTATGCGTTCTGGGCGCCGTGATGCTTTACGCCGAGGATAAACCCCCAGCGTCGCCCCTCAACTTCAAGGTCAAGGACATCGACGGCAAGGAGGTGGCACTCGGAGCGTTCAAGGGCAAGGTGCTCCTCGTGGTGAACGTCGCAAGCATCTGTGGGCTCACAAACAAGCAGTACGCGGGGCTCGCTTCACTCCACGAAAAACTGAAGGACAGGGGTTTTGAGATCCTGGCCTTTCCTGCCAACGACTTCGGCAAGCAGGAGCCGGGTACGGAGAAGGAGATCAAGGAGTTTTGCAGCAAGAAAAACGTGGCCTTCAAGCTCTTCTCGAAGATCTCCGTCAAGGGCGACGACATCCACCCGCTGTACAAATTCCTGACGCAAAAGGAGACAAACCCCAAGTTCGCAGGCGACATCCGCTGGAACTTCGACAAGTTTCTGCTCGACAGGGATGGCAACGTTATCGGCCGTTTTGAGCCCAGGGCAGATCCGCTGGGGAAGGAAGTCTCCGAGGCCGTGGAACAAGCGTTGAAGGAGAAAGAGGCCGCGAAGTAAGTTTTTCGCGTTGCAAGACGATGGCGGAGCCTTCGCCGTTCAAGTTGTCACTGGCAGCCCGGGCCCAAATGACGGCCCTGGCCGAGTCCGGCTACCCCCGCGAGGCCTGCGGCTTTGGCTTCGCCCGTGGTTCAGAGCTTGTGGTGGTGCCCATGGAAAATATCCAGGACCGGCTCCACCGTGAGGACCCGAAGACCTACACCCGGGATGCGCGCACGGCTTATTTCTTCGACCCGACCGAGATGCAACGCGTCCTTGACCGTCACGAGAAGGCCCGCGAGCCACTCCGGGTGATCTACCACTCGCATCCGGACCACGACTCGTATTTCAGCGAAACCGACAGCGCCGCTGCCGCCCCCTTCGGGGAGCCGGCATACCCTGGCGTGGTCCACCTCGTCTTCAGCGTACGCAAGGGGCAGGTGGTGGACCTGAAGGCCTTTGACTGGTCCGACGAGGCGGGGAAGTTTGTGGAAGCGCCGATCGTCGCGCAATAGCAGCGCAGGCAGGGCAGGGAAGGCAGCAGTTGAGGGGCTCGCGTTTAAAGAATGCAACGCTGGACCGGAAGAGCCGCTCGCCGCCCGGTGACTCAAGCTCATGCCCCGGACGAGTTGTGCCCACTCGCTCGACCGCCCGGGGCTGAAGCCGCGAACCGAGGGAGCTACCCATCTGAGTCACTTGATAATTTTCGTGGTCGGATGGAACATAGGGTTCACGGTCGTGGCAGGCGCACTGCCGCGCCTCGCGCTCTGCGACTGTTACCCCCATCAACGCTCCAAGGACGCCTGAATGTACCTGGGAATCAATACCCACTTCATTATGTGTTTCGACTTTGAGCAGGGCCTGAAGTTCGCACAGGAGCTTGGCCTGAAGGGCATGGAAGTCGCCGCCGGGGGCCAGGCCGCCAAGGAGTACTGCGATCTCGACAAGCTGCTCGGCGACGATGGTGAACTGCGCCGCTGGCAAGAGACGTATGCGAAATACGGGCTCGATATCGTGTCGCTTAGCTGCCACGGATCCCCCTTGATGCCTGTGGAGAGAATCGCGACCGAGTACAAGCGCCAGTTCAAGCAGGCGTGCCAACTCATGGCAAAAGCCAACATCCGCCGCATGACCCTGGTGGCGGGCCTACCGCCTGGGGCCGAAGGAGACACCTGCCCGATGTGGATTACCCAGCAGGTGCAGGAGCCCAACATGAGCTTCTGGCGCGACACGCTCCAGTGGCAGTGGGAAAAGCGCCTCATCCCCTACTGGAAGGAGCAAGCCAAGATCGCTTCCGACCACGGCGTGACCCTGTGCTTCGAAATGCAAATCGCCGACATGCTGCACACTCCGGTCAAGCTCAAGCGGTTCCATGACGAGATCGGCTCTGTGGTGGCGTGTAACTTTGACGTTTCGCACATGTGGGTACAAGGCATCGACCCGGTCACAGCCCTGCGTTACCTGGGACCTCTGGTAGAGCACGTGCATATCAAGGACACCCACATCAATGACCACAACGTGCGCCTCGAAGGCATGAATAACACCACCAACTCGCAGCGCCCCGAGGATCGCTCCTGGAATTTCACCCAGTGCGGTTGGGGCCACGACGAGTCGACCTGGCGTGAGATCATGACCACCCTGCGCTTCATTGGCTACGATGACATTCTCTCGCTTGAGATGGAATGCGAGTACATGACCGTCGAGGAAGGGCTGCGGAAGTCGGTGGAGTTCATGCGACCGGTGATGTTGGCGGAGCCGGTCGACGCGAGGTGGTGGGAGCACGCCGCCTTTCGCGAACAGCGCCACTTTAAAGCCTAGGAGGCCTCGTGACCGTTCAACTTGAATTCGTCGGGCATGCCTGTTTCCGCCTCTGGGAAGATGGCAAGCCCACCGTGCTGATGGACCCGTACCACTGCGAGACACTGCACCTCGACAGGGAGCTAAAGTTGGAGGCCGGGACGGTGATCGTCAGCTCGCTCACCGACGCGGCGCACAACAATTACAAGATGGCCACTGGCAACCCTCGCGTGATCAATGCCCTGGACGTTGCCCAGGGCACTGCCACCGCGGTGATCAACGGCGAGCCGCTGATCACAGTCGCTGCCCGCGAGGTGCCGGACCACCCCGAGCATAGCCCGATGGACAACGCGCTCTATGCCTTCAAGGCCGGCGGGTTGTGGATCCTCCACATGGGAGACCTTGGCTATCGCCTGAGCAACGACGAGCTGAGGCCGTTCGTCGGTCACAGCGATATATTCCTGGTGCTTGCGGGCGAGCGCAACACGCCGTCGCACGCCGACCTGAGCCCCATGATCGACTTCCTGAAGCCGGGGTGGGTCGTGCCGATGCACTACGAGCTGCCGCCTGTTTCGTTCAACGCCAGCCCTGTCGAGAAGTTCCTGGCGCACTTCGCCGATGACCCGGTGGTGTTTCCACGTCACCACACGGTGACCCTCCCGCCGCCTGCAGTGCGGCCTGGCCGACCCACCATCCTTGTGCTCGAACCTTCCGGCTACCCATTGGCTCGCCGGCTGTTGTGAGCTGAGGCTCGAAGCTACCCCGGGGTGACCTGGAATGTAAGACATCCTTGACCAGGGCTCACCCGCAGTCGGCGTCGGCGGCGCTGTGGCCTCCTGGGCGGCGGGTCGATTGATGGCGCTCTCAGTACCGCGCGCCATAAATGGGTGCCTGAAAATCTCCTGGAGGCGCGCGGTACTCTTGAGGGGGGCCACGCTGCCCCCCCTCACACTCCCCTTGGCGAGTACCGCCCAAGAGCTTCATTTTCAGGCACTAACTTACGGTGGGCGGTATTCAGCGGCACGCTCTACCCTCGCACGGAGGCAGATCATCGGGTTCGACGTCAACGCCGCAACGGCGGGGGCCGGGAGCGGCCGGGGGATCCAGGCCGAGAAACAGATAGCGCAGGATCAAGATCGCGTCGTCCCTCTCAATCGAGCCAATGTCGTCAAAGTCCGCTGCGTCGGGGCAGGCAAGCGGCCCACCCTGATAGAGGAAGGAGAGGACCGCAATTGCGTCGCTCACATTGATGCGGCCAGAGGCGTTCGCGTCGCCTCGCTTGAACTGCGGCACTTCCTCGGCACCGACCAGGTGTCTGCGGAAGAAGATGATCTCGGGCCTCTCCAGTTCATTGAAGTTTTCGTCGAGCAAGAAGGCCTGAGGCTCCTGACCCTTGAAACCCTGGGCGACGCCAACCACCCTTGCGCGTCCCGCTCCGCTCACATCGATCGGCGGATCCAAAATCGCCCAGAGCTCGGGGTACGGCGTATCGTTGTGGTGGCCAGCGGAGTAAACAAGTCGCCAGTAGTCCTCGATGACCTGTTGGCTCTCTCCAAGGTTGACCTTCGCGTACACGAGCTCCGCCGGCCCCGTGCCCACCAGGACCTCCTGGAAGCGCTCCTCGAAGCGCACGCGGTCCCCAGTGGCAAACTGGACATCGACGCTGGATCTCGGGAGATGGCTCAAGTCACACGGAAGAATCCAGGTGGCCTGTGAGTTCTCCGGCGGCGTGTCGAGGAGCGTGTACTCGAGGTGAAGGAAGCGCTCCCCGGTCGACCACGTCAGAGTTGCCGGATCGAGCACGACCTCCTCCGTCTCGGCGCTGGTGACGAAGAGCCCTACAAGAGAGACCCGCAATCGTTGCCCCAAGATGATGAAATCCTGAGAGGTCGAGTACTTGAAACCACCCCCCGCCAACTGGGTGGGTTCGGCTTTCCAGACGCCAGGGCCCTCGGGGGGCGCCCTGGGACCTCCCGGCGAGAGCTGGAGCCACTCGAAGAGGTCGGCACTGGTGGTGCCGTCGGAACGAACATTGCCCTGCCCGGCCCTCAGACCCAACCTGGCCTTTGAGCGGAAAACCGCACCATTGGCCCGCCCCTCGTTAAAGCTGGCGCAAGCAACGATGCCCTCGGGGACCCGCAACGAAAAGCTTGCAGGCGGGTTTGTGGTCGTCGTGGGAATCAGGAAGGGCCGCACCTGCTTGAGTCGGATACGGCGTGTCTGCCGGTCCAACTTGAACTCGAAGTCGAGGAGCACATCCTGTGGTGAGTACCATCCGTACTCGAAAGGATAACGCCCTTCGACGAGCGCCAGGAGGCTTCCCAGCTCCTCGAGATGGTCGTCGCGGAGGACGAACGTTCCGGGTGGCACGAGGGAAGAGGCTCGCACCCGCGAAATCTTTGCCACCCGCCCGTTGGCCATCTCCAGCACGTCTTTCTCCGCAACCACGCCGGGGTTCGTGAAGACAACCTCGTTGTCCCCGAGTTGCGCGTTGACAAGAAACCGCCGATCACCTCGAAGCGCCGGATTGCCGGTGAAGGCAACGCCGTTGGCCAGCTCGTCCGGGAAGGCTTCGGAGATCAGCACCGCCATCTTCGTATTCAAGTGGGGGATCTGGTAGTACTCTCGCTCCTCGTAAGCCCGGAAGTTCCAGAGGCTGGCCCAGACGCGCTTCAGGCCTCGAGCGAGGCCTCGCTCCCCCTCTTGCCCGGGATCGCAGGCAGAAGGCCCGAGGCGGTCGTCGTCGAGATCATCAGCGGCGCAGGCGCCCGTCGAGGAGTAAAGACCGGCTCCGTTAAACTCGAGCAAGTCCTCGGCATTCGACGACGATCGGCACCTGATGGCCTTCTTGACCGTGCCGAAGACGTCCTCCACACGCTGAGCCAGCGACTTGACGAGCAGGGGGTCGACAACCCCATCCTTCTCCAGGGTCTGGCGCAGAGCTTCGAGCGCCACGAAGCGTTTCCTCGAGTTTCCACGAAAGTCCGGATCTTGAAGCAGCTCCTCGATGAGCTTCGCGAACGTGACCTGCCGCGCCGGATCCTTGAGCGACACCGTATGGTTCGACTCGAGGAACTGGCGATAGTGGAAGAAGGGCACGACAAACCCCGGCACCCGGTTTTCCTCGGGCAGGAGCGTGTAGAGCCGGAGAAAGTTGGCTCCCTTGCCGCCGTAGCGCGCCACGGGCTTCACGGGCCCGTCAAAAACCGCCTCACCCACCTTGTCGAGCGCCTTGTATTCGGCATCGGCAGGTTGAATCGCGGTGGAGAGGTTGGGCCTGTGGGCCACCCACCAGGCCTCGGCCTCGGAGAGCTGGGCGTCCGTGACCCTGTAGCCCTCCCCGCTCAACTCGAGGAATACCAGCTTTCCATCGTGGGGCTTGAGAGCCTGGGTGGCGTTCTTGACGAACGCGTTTGGCGTACCACGGCGCGCGGAGCGAAGCGCCAGGTGGCCCAAATCGCTTTGAATGCTGCCGGTGATCACGCCAGCTATCACACCCTCGATATCCGCCGGTGCTTCGTCGACCACCACGATGTCCTCGAGTCCAAAACCGCCCGACTCGTTCGCCTTGGCAAATCCGTCACTCGTGAAGACCCTCACGCGCCCATAATTCGAGGTGATCGTGTAGGCCTGGTACGTGGTGTCCCCCGCGTCGCCGAGCGAGTAGTTGATCGGAAACTCGGGGCTCTTCCACCCTTTCGCATTCTCGATGGCGTTGGCGGAGCGTGGAGCGTAGGCAGGAACACCAACCTTGAAGTCCGCAGCGAGTTTTCGAAAGATCCAGAGAGTCTCTTCGTAGGTCGGAAGCTCGCTGGAGTTGCCGGAGAGCGTGAAGACATCGAAGCCGTAGCTTGCCTCGCGGGTCCCCTTGAAGCGGAACACTACTCCCGCAAAGTAGCTTCGCGTGGAGCGCCGCTCAACCAGCGCCAGGTACTCCTCGCCTCCAAGGCCCGGGAAACGCTCGCGAAACTCGGCTGCCATGAAGTCCTGGTGAAACTTGTATTGGTTGACGTTTTGGAAGACCACGGGGAGCAGCGAAGGATCCTCCCTCGAGGGCGCAAGGAACTTCGTGATTCGATCAACCCCGGGCAGGAACCGCTCGGCGATCGAAAAGCGTTCGAACTCCTCCACCGTGCTGATCCGGAAGAGGTAGGCATCGCCTTCAGCAGCGATGGCCACCAAGCCGTAAAAGAAGATGGGGAATGCAAATAGCGATCTTCGAGACGCGACCAATTTAACCTTCTGTCAGCGTGACGTTGTCCAGGGGAAGGGCAAGGACGATTTTGTCACGTGAAGCAGGCTCCCGCCACGGGCAACATCAAGAGAGAAGCCCGATTGTCTCGAGGGACCGAAACCCCTACACTTGCAGGACCGTTGGACCTCGATCTTGTATACCAAGGGGAGTCGATGAAAAAACCTGAAGCACCCGGCATCCTGGGTCAGGTTGGCGTCCTTGCAGGAGTTGCAGTCGTCCTGTGGGTTGGGACAGCAGCTTACGCAGCCGACTGCAGCAACACGAGCGAGGACGGGGCCGACATCGCCGCCGGCGCGAGCCTCGACTGCGACGGAGTGCTTGACCTTGTCACTGCCAAGAGGTCGGCTCTCTCGGTGCGATTCAACCTGACGGAGCGGAGCTTCAGCCGGAACCTTGACCGGAACTCGATCCCCGACGACTGCGAGAGCCTCCCTGGCTTCCCCATCAGCATTCCGCACCGACTTTTCCTCGGGGCCGAGTCTCTCCCCCTCCCGGGAGACGAGCGATGCGGGATCGACCCAACGGAGGGCACTCTCGCGCCATGCGAAGGTCTTTGCTAACAATTGGCCCCCCTTCAGGGACGAAGCTGCGATGGGCCGTGCCAAGCTTGAGCCTCGCTGGGCTTTGGACGCTTTTCCTCTGCGGTGGGACAATCCTGGGCGCCGACGCCTTCCTGGTGAGGGATCTAAACGCGCTTGGACACTTTCGTTCGATCTCGAATCCCGCGCTGCTTGGAGGTCAAGTGTTCGTTGTTGTCGACGACGGCGTGCACGGCTCGGAGTTGTGGGTCACCGAGCCCTCGGGCTCGAGGGATCTACGTCTCTTCCTGGATCTTCGTCCTGGCCCCGATAGCTCGAGCCCGTCGCACCTGACCGTGGTGGGGGACTGGCTCTTTCTCGCAGCGGATGGTGACCCCAGGGGCGAGGGCTCGCACGGCCGGGAGCTTTGGAAAAGCGACGGCACGGTCGAGGGCACGACGCTTGTGAAGGACCTCCGGGAAGGAGTCGGCGGGTCGGACCCACAAGACCTCGCCGCTTTCGATGGCAAGGTTTGCTTCTCCGCCGCCGACGGCGTTTCAGGCCGGGAGCTCTGGGTAAGCGATGGCTCGTCGGGCGGAACCTTTCGTCTGGCCGACGTCCGAGCGGGAGAGATCGGCTCGGAGCCAAGCTGGCTTCGTGCCGCGAACGGAAAGCTCTATTTTTCCGCCGACGATGGCGTTTCAGGCCGGGAGCTCTGGGTGTCCGACGGCACCGGGACGGGCACGAAGCTCAGATGGGATGTTCGAACGGGCCCCCAGGGGTCCGACCCGCGGGAGGTCACCGCCGTGGGCGACACGCTTCATTTCACGGCCGACGACGGCTTCTCCGGACGGGAATTGTGGTGGATTCGGAGTCCTGCGGCGGGGGAGGCCTTGAGAGTTGACCTGCTCCCGGGCCCGATGAGCTCCGAGCCTGCCGGGCTCGTGGAGCTGAAAGGGAAGCTTCTCTTTTCCGCTCAGGATGGCATCCACGGAAGGGAGCTCTGGTGGACCGAGCCTGCCGCGTCGGAGCCCCAAAGGATCGAGCTACTCCCCGGAAGCAAGGGCTCGTCCCCCCTCCACTTGACCCGGGTGGGAGATCGTGTCTTCTTCCAGGCCCAAGTTCCCGCTTTTGGAGCCGAACTCTGGGTTTCCGACGGCACCCTTGAGGGCACTCGCCTCTTCCTGGATGTCCACAAGGGCCCTTCAGGCTCTGCGCCAGCGAGTCTTGCGGCGCTGGATCGAGGCCTTTTCTTCAGGGCCGAGGACAACGTGAACGGCGTACAGCCGTGGGTCTCCGACGGCACGGAGGAAGGCACCGCAGCGGTGCCCGTGGGCCCCGGTGTCAGGACGCAGTCCTCCAACCCGCGCTCACTCGTCGAGCTGGACGGCACAGCAGTTTTCGGCGTCCTTGACGGCCTCTGGATAACCAACGGCAGCTCGGATGGAACCCGCAAGCTGCGGGAGATTTTCTTTGGCGGGGGCGTTGGCGGGTTCACGGGGTTCATTCTGCCCGTGAAGGGAAAGCTGCTCTCAAGCGCCCAGACGCCGGAAGAAGGCTACGAGCTCTGGTCGAGCGACGGGACAAGTGAGGGTACCCAGATGCTCAAGGCGATCTTGCCCGGGCCGAAGGGCTCGAACCCATCCGAGGCCGTGGTGGTGGGGGATACGCTCTTTTTCAAGGCGGATGACGGTGATCGAGGCCAGGAGCTCTGGAGGAGCGATGGGACGCCCACGGGAACAGCGTTGGTGAAAGACATCTTCCCCGGATCGACCGCTTCGGCTCCCGTCTTTCTCACTGCGTTTCGCGGTCAGGCCATCTTCAGCGCCGAGGACGGAGCGCACGGAAAAGAACTCTGGCTGAGCGATGGAACCGAGCGCGGCACCGAGCTCGTGCTCGACATTCGCCCTGGCCCTGGCAGTTCGGGGCCGAGTGCCTTGATCGCCGCCGAAGGGCTTGTCTACTTCAGCGCCGACGATGGTGAGCATGGCGCCGAGCCATGGAGCACGGACGGCACCGCAGGCGGAACGAGACTCGTGAAGGATATATCCCCGGGCCCGGGCGGATCGGGCCCAGGCAATTTTGCGGCGCGGGGAGGGCTGGTCTTCTTCAGCGCCGACGATGGCGACCATGGCACCGAAATTTGGCGTAGCGATGGCACGAAAGAAGGCACTTTCCTCCTGGCGGACATCTTCTCGGGCGTGGAGAGCTCCTTTCCTGGCTTGCCCGTCACGCTGGGTGGTTCGGCCTATTTCAGCGCTGACGATGGCGAGCACGGCGCCGAGCTTTGGCGAAGCGATGGAACACGGCAGGGCACGCGGATGCTTCTCGATATCATTCCCGGGCTCCCGGGCTCCGCTCCGGAGGCGTTCCTCTCAGCCCGCGGGCAGTTGTTCTTCTCCGCGAACAGCGGCGAGACCGGGCCCGAACTCTGGCGGACCGATGGCACCGAGGCTCACACCGGGCTAGTTGAGGAGATTTTTCCGGGCCCCGACGGCTCAAAGCCGACAGCACTCGGCGTCGTTGGCAATTTACTTTATCTTGCCGCAGACGACGGTCTCCATGGCCGGGAGCTCTGGGCACTTCCCCTTCCGCTCGAGGCTCCCGGCGGCGATGCCAATGACGATGGGAAGCTCAACGTCTCCGACGCTGTCACGATCCTGCTGTGCGCCTTCGCAGGCCGCGCCTGCCCAGGGGGCTGCGCCACGGACGTGGATCAGGACGAGGAGCTGACCGTCCGGGACGCGATCTTCCTCCTTGGCTATCTCTTCGGGCGCGGTCCTGCGCCGGGAAAATGCCCGCCCTTGATCCCCAATGATTAGCAAGTGCTGCGCCGGATTGATACACTTGATTCCAGAACCCGGCGAGATTTTTGGATTGCAAGCCATGCGAAGATCCACTCTGTAGTAGATAGGCTCCCCGTGCGTAACTCTCTCTCCATTGTTTTCGTTCTCAGCCTCCAGCTGCAAGCCAGCGGGGACGGCACCTTTCGGTCCTCGTTCGTCCTTCCGAACGCCGGGCGCCCCGGGCCCGCGACGGTTCACTCGGGGGACCTGAACGGCGACGGCAAACTGGACCTCATCGCCGCCAACGGCTCCAATCGAATCCAGGTCTACTTCCAGAGAGCCTCGAGCCGCGAGGACTGGCAACAGAAATCTGTGCCCGTCGGTTCCCAGACGTGGTTTGTCCGGTCAGCAGATTTTACGGGCGACGGCCTCGACGACATCATCGCCGCCGATCTGACCGCCACCGCTTTCTTCATCGAAAGCGTGCCCGGTGATGGCTTCAAGCAGCCGGTGTCCCTTCCCGAGTCGAAGGGAGCGCGCTGGACTGCGGTGGGGGACTGGGACAACGACCAGAAGCTTGATTTCGCAACAGCGAATATCTCCGCAGCCGACATTACGGTTTTTCTCGGCGATGGCGCCGGTGGCTTCCGCCTCAGCCAGAGGCTTCCCGGGTCACGAGAGCACGCGCTCGAGGCTCTCGACTACGACGCGGACGGGAAGCTCGACCTTTTCCTGGGTACCGGGTTGACAGGCATCACGCCGCATCGGGGTGTGGGGGACGGAACCTTCACGGTCAAGCCCTCCTTCGAGCACATGGGCTGCGTGGAATATCTGGCCGAGGTTGGGCACTACGACAGGGGAAGCTACGTACTTCACGGCGATTTCAACCTGGACGGAAAGGGCGACCTTGCTCCCACCTGCGTGGAGACGACCTCGGCCTCTGTCGGCATTAGCCTGGGAGATGCGACCTACCAGGAGACGCTCGAGACCAGTGCGGGGCCCGACGTTGACTCCTCCGCAATCGCGGACTTGAATGGGGACGGAAACCCCGACCTCGCCCTCGTTTCGAAGGGTTCCACATCGCTGGTCGTTCACCTCGGGAAAGGTGACGGGCGATTTCTGCCGGAGCCCGCCGTTTTTGGGCCCACAGGCGACACGCCGGTCTTTCTGATCGTACGCGATCTGGATCGTGACGGTCTCATCGACGTGATCTCCGCCGATCAGCTCTCGAGCACGCTCACGATCTTCTGGGGCCGCTCCAGCGAGCGCTTCCTGGAGTCGGCCACCAGCGTGACGGGCTTCGCGGCAGCGAAGTCGATGGCGCTTGGAGACCTGAACCGCGATGGCGCCCCGGATTTTTTCCTTCCACGGTCGGACAGGGCGGAGGTGCAGGTTTACCTGGGGCCGGGAAAAGTACGTGCAACAAAGCCATCGCTCGCGATCACGACCCAGGAGAAGGTCTCGATCGTCGAGGTGGTCGACCTTGATGAGGATGATGTTTCCGACCTTGTCGGCACGGATCCCATCGGAGGAAACCTGCTCGTGGTTCTCCTCGCCTCCGACGGAGCTGTGAGGAGCCAAAAATCTCTGGTCGCAGGGGTCTCCCCCTCCGCGGTGGAGGTTGGAAGGATCGACTCCAACGAGACGGCCGACGTCGCCATCCCGTGCAAGGGCTCGAACCACGTCGCTGTGTTTCTGGCGGAGGGTGGTGGCGCCTTCGCACAGGCCAGGATAGTTCCGACCGTGGAGAAGCCAAAGGGCGCGGCCCTCGCGGACTGGAACGACGACGGCCTTGGTGACTTGGCGGTGATCGGCGATACGCTGGCCGTGGTGCACTTCGGCAAGGGAGGCGGAGACTTCGAGGCTGGCGCCGAGGCGGCGAGAGACGCGGCCAAACTCTTCACCGATGTCGCCGCCGGCGACTTGAATGGTGACACGCGCCTCGACCTCCTGATCAGCGACTCGAAGGGCCTTGGCGTCCTTTATCTTCAAGCAAAAGGTGGTCGCGAGTGGGAAGCTCCCGTGGCGCTCAAGTTGAGCGGCGCGCCCACGTCTCTCGTAGTTCAGGATTTAAACGGCGACGGGAGGCTCGACATCACGACGTCGAGCGCCAGTGCCCGGTCGGCCTCGGTACTCCTTCATGAGGGTGAACTCAAGTTCAAGAGCGTCGTTTATGGGCTCGGCCTCGCCCCCATTGCCCACCGGGTGAGTGACTTGGATCTCGACGGGGTGCCCGACTTGTTCGGCTATTCCTCAACGACCGCAACGATCCTTTTCGGCAGAAGCAAGGTTACCCTCCGGCCAACGTTTCGCAGGGGGGACGTGAGCGGCGACGGCAAACTCGCCATTAACGACCCCATTGTCATCCTGACTCGGCTTTTCCAGGGTGGCGAGCCACTTGGCTGTGAATCGGCTGCCGACGCCGACGACAACGGAATCGTGAACCTGAGCGACCCGATCACGATTCTCAAGCACCTCTTTCAGGGCGGAACTCCCCTGCCGCCTCCGGGAGTCGAGGCTTGTGGAGAAGATCCCGTGCTGGACGATCTGACTTGCAGCGGAAGCTGTGCGTAAACGAGCATGCCAAAGTTCCCAAGGAGTCGACTTTTTCTTTCGCGGGCAAGCGTGCTGGGGATGCTGCTGCTCACGACCAGCGTGAAGGCTGCCGACTGCAATCGCAATTTCACGAGCGATGCCGACGATATCGCGCTCGGGGACAGCGTTGACTGCAACACGGACGGTATACCGGACGAATGTCAGCTCGAGAACCACGACTGTAACCGAAATGGGGTTCCGGACGCTTGCGACGTCGTGAGCGGATCCAGTCTCGACTGCAACCGAAATGACGTTCCGGACGAGTGTGATCTTCGCCCGTCCCTCGTCTTTCCTGCTCCGACCACCCACGCGGTGGAGCAAAGCCCCTTCTCGATTCCCGTTGCCGACCTCGACGGAGATGGCGACATTGATGTCGCCACCGCCAACAGGGGCTCGGGGAGCGTCTCGGTGCTTCTGAATCGCGGAGGGGGCGAGCTGCTGGCGCCCGTGAGCCATGCTGTGGGCGTCTCGCCGCAAGCCATGCAGATCGTCGACCTCGATGGGGATGGCGCGCTCGACCTTGTCGCGGGCAATCGAGGTTCTGATGACCTTTCCGTGCTCCCCGGTCGTGGAAATGGTGCCTTCGAGGCTGCCGTGAGCGTCAAGGCAGGCTCGTCGCCCATCTCGATCGGCGTCGGCGACCTCGATGGCGATGGGGACCCGGACCTCGCGGTCGCCAACTTCGAGTCGCTGACCGTCTCGATTCTAGAGAATCAAGGGGGGCTCAAGCTTGTTGCGGGGCCGGACATCCCGGTCGGCGAGCGGCCAATATTCGTCATGGCAGCCAATCTGGACTCCGATGCAGCGCTGGAGTTGGCAGTCTGTGTGCTCTCTAGCGGCAATCTCAAGGTCTTCGACTACAGCGGCAAGGCCGTGTTCATTCCGGCGTCGGAGGTGCATGTGAGCGATGAGCCGTCGAGCGTGGCTGCCGCCGACCTCGACGGCGACGGCGACCTGGACCTCGCCGTGACCTCGTGGGGGATTGACACGGTCACCGTGTTGCGCAATCAGGGACCGCTTTCGTTCGGCGCAAGAGAGGATTATCTGGTTGGAAAAACTCCGTCACTTGTCGTGGCCGCCGACGTCGATGGCGACGGTGATCTGGATCTTGCCACGGCGAATGAGTTTTCAAACAACGTCTCGGTACTCCTGAATCGTGGTGACGGATCCTTCAAGGAGGCCAAAGCCTATTCGGTGGGGGCGCTCGACGCGAATGCCGTCTCCGTGGCCGACATCAACCAGGATGGAGACCTCGACCTCATCACTTCCAATGAGCTCGCCAACAACATCTCGGTGATCGAGAACCGGGGCCAGGGGAGTTTTTTTTCGGATATGGCGCTCACGATCCCGGGCAACGCCACGCTGGTGAAGGGCGCCGACTTTGACCTGGACGGGGATATCGACCTGGCGGTCCTTGCGTACGTTTCGGGCTCCGTGCTTGTGCGCGTGAACGCAGGCAAGGGCGATTTCACCCCGGGGCCGGTCCTTCCGATAGGCAGTCGGACGACAGCGCTGGTGACTCGCGATCTCGATGGAAACCAACGACCCGATATCGCAGCCGTCGACGCCGACTCGAAGCTGATCAGGGTCTACCTGCAGTCAAGTAGCGGCACGTTTTCCGAGGCGCCATCCAAGTTGTCCGGCGACGATCCAGCGGCGATGGTCGAAGCCGATTTGAACGGTGATGGCCGTATGGACCTCGTGCTGGTGGGGGGCGCCATTTTCGGCGGCGCCTCACGCATCGCACTTTACTTCGGCAAGAACGAGGGCAGTTTCGCCGATCCAGTCGTCATCCTTGCGGGCAAAGTGCCGAACGCTCTGCTTGCCATGGATCTCGACAACGACGGTGACAGTGATCTCGCCTTCACCAACGAGCTTTCGAGCGATCTTTCGGTCCTCTTGAATGACGGTAAGGGCCAGTTAGCTGAGCCCACCCAGTATGATCTGGGCTTCAGGCCAGTCGCGGCCGCGGGGGGCGATTTCGATGGCGATGCCCACGTCGACCTCGTGGTCGCAAGCGCAACGGAGGGAGTCATGGCCGTGCTCCTTAACCGGAAGAACGGCAGCTTCAAACCAGCGGATACCTTCGCAGTCGAGGCCGTCGGCTCGTACGTCGAGGCGGCCGATTTTGACCTGGATGGTGACCTTGACCTTGCAACCGGAAACCTCGTCATACTCTCCAATCGAGGGGACGGGACGTTTGAAGATCCGAGCTCGTTCACGCTCGGGGGAAACGGATTCTCGAGCTTCGCGGCCGACCTGGACGGGGACCTTGACGTGGATCTGGCAACGGCAACGGGTACGGTGCTCTCCCTCAGGATGAATCAAAGCAACCCTGCCTTCAGCCGGGACGTTGATGGCAACGCGATTCCCGATGAGTGCGGCGCGCCCCGAAATTTTCTGCGCGGAGATTCAAGCGGCGACGGAGGCATCGACATTGGAGATGCCATCGTCTCCCTGCGCTTCCTGTTCCTGGGAGGTGAGGCGCCCGGCTGCATGGAGGCGGCCAACGCGAACGACGATGCCTCTCTCAACCTTACCGACCCGGTCCACGTGCTCAACTACCTCTTCCGCGGCGGCCTGGCGCCTCTTGACCCCGGCCCCTCGGCCTGTGGCCCGGACCCGCGAAGCTCTCCGTCCGACCTGGGTTGCGGCACGTACGGCGGGTGCGGTTGAGGTCTTCCTCCCCCGCGAGGAATATACCTCGCGCGCCCACACATGAGACATTCCGAATGGGCAGAGGAAGACCATCTCATGTCTGCTGCTCGTTTCTGCTGGTGGGGGAGGCGGACCCTCCCCCACGACGGCCGCGACACGCGGCCCCTCCGGTCGCACGCTACGCGTGCGCCTCCGGGCCAGGCTCTCGGGAGCCGCCAGCTCTCGCTGGCGCTGGCTCCCTCCGAGCCGTTTGCGGCTCCGCCAGCTCGCCGCAAACCCCCTCCTCGGCGCCTGATGGGCGCCGGGCGCCTCTGGCGCGAGC
>SXIK01000064.1 GCA_005772855.1 Planctomycetia bacterium
GACGCGGCGGACCAGCGTCTCGGAATGGTCACTATCGACCGGAAGAGCTATGCCCTCCCTCCCAGCTTTACTGTTTTTGCAACACAGAATCCGATAGAGTTTGAGGGGACATACCCGCTTCCCGAGGCACAGCAGGATCGCTTCATGTTCAAGATCTACGTCAAGTACCCGAGCTGGCAGGAGGAGCACACGATCATCCGGCAGACGACGGAGGAATCGGAGGCGAAGGTCGAGCCGGTCTTTGGCGCCGAGGAGATCCAGGAGCTCCAGCACGTGGTGCGGCGCGTGCCCGTCTCGGATGCCGTGATCTCCTACGCCATGAAACTCGCCCGCCAGACACGCCCCGAAGGCAACTCGGAGGGCGCTGCGACCGAGGTGCCCCCCGACTTCGTCAAGGAGTACGTGGCGTGGGGCGCCGGACCACGGGCTTGCCAGTTCCTCGTCCTGGGGGCCAAGGCTCGCGCTCTCCTCTCTGGCAGACACAGTGTCGCCGTCGAGGACGTCATGGCGGTTGCCCACCCCGTCCTGAGACACCGAATCTTGACGAACTTTCACGCCGAGGCCAGAGGGTTCGGCCCGGACAGGATCATCGACAGGCTTCTGGAGATCACACCCTCCGAGGAAGGCGCATTTCCCCCCGATGGCCAGCTACGAAAGATTCTACGATCCTAGAACTCTCGCCCGTATCAGCCGCCTCGACCTGCGGGCGCGGATGGTCGTCGAGGGGATCATCACCGGAATGCACCGAAGCCCTTTCGAGGGCCAGTCGGTGGAGTTCGTGGATCATCGGGCCTACACTCCCGGCGACGACCCGCGCCACATCGACTGGAAAGTCCTGGGGCGCTCCGACCGCCTCGTGCTCAAACGATTCGAGGAGGAGACGAACCTTTGTGGGCACCTCCTGCTCGACTCGTCCGAATCCATGCGCTACGCGTCCCCCGATCGGAAGCGCGGGGAAGGCTTCACGAAATATGAGTACGCGGGCACTCTGGCGGCATCGATCGCCTACTTGCTGGAGCGCCAGCACGACGGCGTGAGCCTCACCCTCTTTGACTCCGAGGTGCGCGCCCGGCTGCCGGTGAGCACTCACTCGGCTGTGCTGACGCGAATCGCCGAGCTGATGGAATCCACCCTCCCTTCTGGCAAGACAGCCCTCGGATCCATGCTCGTCGCATTTGCGGAATCCACGCCACGCCGAGGCCTCGTCACGCTTATCTCCGACCTCTTCGCGCCCCTCGACGAGATCCAGGAAGGCCTGGCGGCGCTCGCCCGGCGCCGACACGATGTGATCGTCTTCCACGTGCTGGATGAGACGGAGCTCACGTTCCCCTTTGAGGGCAATACGCTGTTCCATGGTCTCGAGGAATACCCCGAGTGCAGGGTCGATCCACGCGCTCTTCGAGACTCCTACCTGGCCTCCCTCCGCAAGTACCTTGATCAGGTCCAGCGGATCTGCTCGAATTTCGGCCTTCACTACCTCCGCACCCACACGGGGGAGCCTCTCGACGCCGCCATTGTGACCGTGTTGTCGGTCCGGGAGCGGGTGCGGCGCACATCCACAAGCGCCCACTTCAGGGGAGGGAGCTGATGGGCTCGTTCTTCCTCCACCCGGGACTGGCATGGGCCACCCTCGGTCTCGTCTCGATCCCAATCCTCATTCACCTCCTGAACCGGCGCAAATTTCGGAGGATCGACTGGGCAGCGATGGAGTTTCTCATGGACGCCCTCAGGAAGAACCGCCGCCGAGTGCAAATCGAGCAGCTACTGTTGCTCGTCCTGCGCCTCGCCATCATGGCGCTCCTCGGGCTACTGCTCGCCCGCCCCGTGCTTTCGGACAGGGGCTTCGAATGGATCTCGGGCGCATTTCGCAGCGAGGAGAAGATCTTCATCCTTGACGACTCGCACTCCACCGCGCACCGCGAGGCCGGCCGCAGTGTCCTTGACCGCCTGAAGGATGCGCTGACGAGCCAGATCCGCCGGCTTGGAGAGCGAGGCTCCAGCGACCGCCTCACACTCCTGAGAGCCTCGAAGTACAGAACGCCGGTGGCTCGTGGCATTCGGGTCGATCGGCAACGATCCCTTGCGCTCACGCAGACGATCTCGGGATTCACCCCCACCGACACGCGCCTTCGCCTGGTCGATGCGCTCCAGTCGGTCGCCGAGGCCATGGACCGGGAGGGCTCGAGCGCAGCACGCCCGCGAGTCGTGGCGATCCTGAACGACCTTCGCGCTGTGGACTGGACGAGTCGGCAGGGTGGCGCGAACGAGAACCTCGCACGAGCGCTCGAGCGGCTGACTTCCAGCGAGGAGGCACCGACGCGCATCGTCATCCTCGACGCCGGGACGGATGAGACCGACAACGTCGCCATCACCAACGCACACGTTGAGGGCGGCAAGCCCATCTCCGGGATCGCGTCCGACCTTCGAGTCGAGGTCACAAACCATGGTCCGAGCCCCGTGCAAGGCCTGGGGCTTCGAGTGCGCTATTCACTTGCGCCGGCTGCCGTCGGGGACCGGAAAGGCGCCACCGCCATCGGGCCTGCACTCGAGGAGATCGCTCCTGGCGAAACCGCCGTCACGACCATCCCCTGCACCTTTCACACGCCAGGCTGGTACGGAGCCACGGTCGAGCTTTCCGGGGCGCGCGACGGGCTCCGTGGTGACGACTCAGTTGCGCTCGCAGTCGAGGTGGTCTCGGGAACCGACGTCTTGCTCGTCTCTGGCGAGCCTTCCTCCGAACCCTTCGAGGGCGAGACGGACTTCCTTGTGGAGGCCCTGGCACCCGCTGGAGAGCTGACCTCGGGCATTCGCCCCCAAGTCGTCCTGGAGGAGAGCCTCTCCACGGGCGACCTCGCGAAGTACGCTGTCGTCTTTCTCGCCAACCTCCACAGCGTTCCCTCCGAGGCGCTCGCGCCGCTCGAGCGCTACGTCCGCTCGGGCGGAACACTGGTGATCCTTCCGGGAGATCAAACCGACGCCGCGATCCTCAATCGGCAGCTCGGCCCCGAGACCCCGCGGGCAGGGACCGCGAAGGAGGCTTCGAGCGAGCGCCGACTTCTCCCCGCACGCCTGGGGAATCTCAGGAGCCACCAGGACGGGGTGGGCCTCTCGCCCGGGTTCGACCATGCCTACTTCCGACTCCTCCGGGAGGCCAGGGACTTGACCGGCGGGGTACGTATCTCGAAGTACTTTTCACTCGAGCCTGGGCCGACTGCGCAAGTCCTTGCGCGATTCACCGACACCGATCGCTCACCCGCAATCGTCGAGGAGGCCGTCGAGAAGGGCCGGGTCGTCCTCTTCGCGACCGCCGCCGACCTCGAGTGGCACGACTGGCCACGCAATCCGTCGTTCCTCATGGTGCTCCAGGAGCTCGTGACGCAGGCCCTGCGCGCCCGTACCGAGGCGACCCAGCATCTCGCCGGCGAACCGATCGATGTGCCGATCGACATCACGCTTTACTCACTCAAGGCGCGTCTTCGGACGCCCGGTTACCCCGACGACCCCGAGGTGGAGATCACAGCCGCTCCAGAACCCACGGAGGCGAAGACGGGCTCCCGGGCGGCTGGCTTCCGGTTCGAAATCAGGGACACCGACCGCGCGGGGCTTTACGCGCTCGCACTGAGGACGAAGTCGGGCGACGAGGAGTGGAGGCAGTTCGCCGTCCGCCACGATGCGCTGGAATCCGATCTGCATCGGATCTCGGCTGCCAGGCTCACCGAGCTCTACCCGGGGGTCGACCTGAGCGTCGTGAAGGACGCCGCCGCCTTCTCGCACGTGGGACGCGGCAGCTTTGAAGTGTCGGACTTCCTGCTGTGGACCTTCCTCGCTTTTCTCATTCTGGAGGTTTCTCTGGCCCGCCTCCTTGCACACCACCCAGGGGCTCCAAACTCCCCCGCAGGCCACTTCAAGCCATGAGCGACCTCGCCCCCATGAGCAGCCTCCGGGTGTGGATTCTCCACTCGCTCGGGATCGACATCGCGCGCCTCGATGGCGGCACGGAGCACTTCCGTTTCGCCCGGTTTCCGGAAGGACTTTGGGGCCTCCTCGTCGTGCCAATCCTCCTGGCAGCCTTCACGTACGTTGCCTGGAACTATCGCCACGAGGGACAACTCCTGCGCTCGAGAAAGATCCTCCTGGCATGCCTTCGCTGCGGAATTATTCTTGCGGCAGCGCTCGTGCTTTTTTGCCCCGTGCTGGAGGTGGATCGTGCGCAGGAGCTTCGAGCGACGACCATCTTGCTGATCGATGGGAGCTTGAGCCAGACGATCAAGGATCGCTACCAGGCCGACATCCCACGACGCGATGCGCTCGCGCAATCTCTCGGCCTGCGGCCGGAGGAAGTGCAGTCCCTCAGCCGAGCCGAGCTGGTCCACAAGGCCCTTCGGGGCCCCCAGGCCAGAATTCTCGCGGGCCTTGCTGAAAAAAACCAACTCAAGACCTATACCTTCGCAGGCTTGCCCCTCGAGCCAGTGGCAGACCCCAACCTCTCCCCGCACGGAGACACCCAGGCCCTCGGCACGGAACCCCGCGGCGCCATCACCGACCTGGGCGGAGCACTTCGCTCCAGCGTGGAGGAGGAAGGCAGCGGCCGTGTGGCCGGGATCGTGCTCGTGACCGATGGGCGCGCGACCGCGGGAGAAGACCTGAAGACCGTCGGCACGTTCCTCGCCTCGCAAGGGCTCCCGGTCCATGCGGTCGGAGTCGGCGACCCAAGCCCCGCCCGCAACTACCGCGTGACAGCCCTGCTTGCGAGTGAGCGCGTTTTCCTCGGCGACCCTGTCGTGGTCGACGTGCGGGTCGACGAGGTGGGCTTTGACGGGGAGCCCGTGAAGGTGGAGCTGGTCGATGTCTTCGAGCCTCGGGGTGAAGCTCCAGGGTCCCCTGTCCGGGTGCAGGCGATTGAGGCCATTTTTCCGCAGGGACGCGCCGATACCACTGTCAGTTTTCGCTTCGAGCCCCGGGGTATTGGCAAGCACAGGCTCACGGCCCGCATCGAGCCACGGCCGGAGGAAACTTTCAGCAACGACAACGAACGCACCCTTGCCGTGGAGGTCGTCAAGGAAGCCTCCAGGGTGCTCCTGATCTCCGGCGGACCATCTTACGAGTACAGGTTTCTCAAGAACCTCCTGCGCCGCGACAGCCGCATCTTTCTTGCCGCCTGGCTCATGAGCGCCGACGCTGACTTCCCGCAGGAGGGCAACGTCTCCCTGAAGAAGCTGCCTGCCACGCCGAAGGAGCTCTTCGAGTACGACGTCGTGATCCTGATGGACCCGGATCCCCAGGGCCTCCCCGACGGCTTCGGGATGCTCCTGGAGGAGTTCGTCGGCAAGAGACGGGGTGGGCTCGTTTACTCCGCCGGCGAGAAGTTCGCGTCCGCCTTCCTTGACTCCCCCGAGATGGCGCCGGTGCGTGGCATGCTGCCAGTGACTTTCGACCTGGACGAGGTGAAGGAGGTGGGGAACGGACTATTTCACGAACACCTCTGGCCTCTCGAGCCCACGCCGGTCGCCATGACTCATTCGGCCACACGGATAGCGTCCCAGGTCGACCGCAACCGCGACCGCTGGGCCGAGATCGCCGGAGTCTACTGGTCCTTCCCGGCACGCCGGGGCAAGCCGGCCGCTTCCGTGCTTCTTGCGCACTCATCACCACTTCTGGCTCGCGCAGGAGAGCCAAGGCCCGTGATCGCGCTCCAGTTCTACGAGGGCGGGCGCGTGCTGTGGTGCGGGCTCAACTCGACCTGGCGGTGGCGGGCAACCGCGGAGGAGGTCTACGACAGCTTCTGGGTGCAAAGCCTGCGCTACCTGACCGAGAACCGCTTGAGCGGCGACCGCCGAAAGCTCCTCCAGACCGACAAGGATGCCTACGACCTCGGCGAGTCCGTTCGCGTATCGGCGTTCGCGACCAACGAAGATTTCCGGCCGCTGGCGGCGGAGGATGTCAGCGTGGAGGTCACTGCGCCTGGCGGCGAACCCTTCGAGATGAAGCTCTCAAGAGACACGGCCGACCCGGGCTGGTACCGCGGAATCCTGCTTCCGAGGTCCACCGGGGAACACCAGCTCCGAATGGCGGGAGGCGCCGGAGAGGCGCCGACCCTGAAGTCACTACGCGTCGATGCACCCCGGATCGAGTTCGAATCCCCTCGACTCGACGAGGAGGCTCTGAAGGAGCTGGCCCAACTCACGGGAGGCTCCTACTCGACCCTTGCGGAGATCTCCAGGGTCCCCGATCAGATCCCCGATCGTCGCCAGACTCTCGTGACAACGGATGAGCCGATCCCTCTGTGGGACAATTCGCTGACAATGACCATGATCGCGGGTCTCTTCACCCTCGAATGGATTCTGAGGAAGCTCTGGAGGCTCTTGTGAGCTCCTTGCGAAGCGACCGCAACACTCGGGCCTCCGTTCAACCTCTCGAGCGTCGTCTCGGTGAGCTGCGTCGGATGGTCCGCTACTCGCTCACGCTTCGCGCCGCCGCAATCCTGCTGGCGGCGCTCGCTGGAGGGGTCCTTTTCTCGCTCGTCGTGGACCGCCTCTTCCGGCTTCCGATGGCAGCGCGCATCGCGGCGCAGTCCATTTACGCTTCCGCCTTCCTGTGCCTTGGCTGGAAGCTTTTTCTGCGGCCCGTGACGCGCAGACTCCCCGACCGCATGCTCGCCGACCTGTTCGAGCACCGCTTCCCCCACCTGCTCGACCGGTTCTGCAGCGCGCTGGAATTCGCGAGTGACCCTCGCCTCGGCGATCCGGCAGGCTCCGAGGACGTTCAGACCCTGCTGAAACGCAAGGTCATCGAGGAGGCCGTGGAGGACGCAAGAACTTTGCGGGCAGACGATGTCATCGACTCGCCCCGAATCGTGAACACCATGGTGAGTAGCCTCGTCGTGGTGTTGTGCGTGGGCGTCATCGGCGCACTCTCGAGCCACACTTTCTCACTCTGGTTCCGGCGCAATGTGATCTTCGAGGACATCGAATGGCCCTACCGGACGATCCTCCATGTCGACGGGTTTGATGCCCCGGCCTACGAGCGCGGAGTGCCCAGAGGCGATCCACTGAGACTCCAGGTGACCACGGAGGGTGAAGTGCCAGCTCGCGTGCGAATCCGACTCCAGTACGCTCGCGAACACCAGAGCGCCAACCTCGCTCGCGAGGGTGACCGCGTGTTCCTCCACGAGCATGCGGAGATCACCGAGCCCTTCTTCTTCACCCTCGAGGGGGGCGATTACCGTTCGCCAACCCATGGTGTTCGCGTGCTGGAGCGCCCCGAGGTGAAGGAGATTCGCGTGACACTCGAATTCCCTGCGTACACCGGGAAGCCCGCCAGGACACTCTCGGGCGACCTGGGTGAGCTCGCCGTGAATGAGGGCACAATTCTCCTCCTTGAAGGCCGCGCCACGAAGACTCTGAGACGGGCCTGGCTCGAGGTGGAAGGCCTCACTGTGGAGCTGGAGTGCGACGCCCAATCCCGGGAGGCATTCAGAGGAAGCTACTCGCCGGCCTCGAGCGGAGTCGCCACGGTCCACCTCGCCGACGAGGAAGGCGTCCCTCCCAACCAGTACTTTCGCTTCACCGTGACGACGGTGCCCGACAGGTCGCCGACCGTTCTGGGAGCCACGGAGGGCATCGGAAGTCTGATCACTCCGCTTGCCAGGATTCCCCTGAAGGTACGGGCAGACGACGACCACGGCGTGACCTCGATCGGGATCGAGTTTTCCCTGTCATCGGTCGTCACGGACAAACCCTTTGACGCACTGAAGGGTATCGCGGCACTGCCGGCCCTGAAGGAGCCCGGGCGCAGGATCGAGGAAGCTCCGGTCTGGGAGATCACTCCGCTTCACATGGAGCCCGATCGGCGACTTGACATCCGCGTATTCGCAACGGACAACGACGGAATCCATGGCTCGAAGACGGGCTTCGCCTCGACACAGTCCTTCCTCGTCGTGACCCCACAAAAACTTGGAGAGGAGCTCCTCAGGCGCGAGGAAGAGCAACGGCGGATCCTGGAACGGGCGACCAGTGACGAGCGACTCGTGCGCGACACCGTCTACCGGCTCATCGACGGTGCCTGGAGGGCGGAAGGAGCCCTCGACGAGGCTGTCAAGAGGGAGATGGAGGGGCTGATGCGGACCGAGCGGCAGCTCGCCCGCCAGGTCACGGGAGTCTCGGGCGCCATCCAACTCATCCGGGACGAGATGCTCAACAATCGTCTAGGCGAGACCAGGGAAGTCGACCGGTTAGTGAGCACGATCATCGAGCCTCTCAAGGACCTTGCCGAGCGCCTCTTGCCAGATGCTGCAGGGAAGATCGGCGAGATCCGGGAGGCGTCGAAGCCACGGGACCGTCTTCGACGCGGGGGCATTCTGGCCAACGACCTGGAGACGATCCTTGCGCGCCTCGAGAGTGTGCTGGCTAGCCTGCGGCGCCTCGAAGGTTTCACCGAGGTCGTTAACCGACTTCGCGCCGTGATCCAGCTGCAGGAGGATTCGATGAAGGAGACCCGGAAGGCGTACGACCGTGAGGTAAAGTCCATCTTCGAGGATCCGGAACCCGGGGACCTGCAACCCACTCCCGGGGTGCCGGAAAGGAAGCCCAGGGAAACCGGTAACCGCTCGAGGTGAGGAGGCCGTCATGACACTCAAAGCTACTTCGGGGCGCCTCGCGCTCCTGTCACTCCCGCTCCTCATCGGGTCCTCGGCCCATTCCGAGGACCTCGGAAAGGTGTCGGCGCCCGACCTTGCCCGGGTGAAGCAACAGGAGGCGCGGGAGAAGCTCGAGCGGCTGGAAGAGGCGATGGACCGCCTCGCGCGTTCACTCGTCGGGACCGAGCCGCAAAATGCAGCGAAGCTGAAGCTCGCCTTTGGCGAGGCCCGCGACCGGCTGCTTCGCGAGGGCATGGACCGCGTTGTCAAGTACTTGAGCGAACACAGGCTCGACCGTGCCATCGAGGATCAAGGCCAGTTAAAGATCAACCTCGAGGAGCTTCTGAATATCCTCCTTGAGAAGGATATCGACCCGCGCGAGCTGCTGAGGCACATCCGTCGCGTTCGCGAGATCGTCCAGGACCTCGACAGGGTGATCGAACAGGTAAGAAATGAGCAGATAAACTCGAGCGACGCGGGGCTGTCCGGTGCCGCGACCGAAGCCCTGCAGAACGATCTGGCCACCCTGGAGGGCTTGATCCGCCGCCAAAAGGAAGTAGAGAAGGGCGCGAAAGACCCCGCGAATGCCTCGAAGGCTGCACTCGGCAAGCTCGCACCGCAGGAGGACGCAATCCGGGGTGAGACACGGAGACTTCGAGAAGGCAACGCGGAGCGCGAAGAGGGAGCGAAGGCACAGCCCGCTTCAACGAGAGCCGAGGGCGCCCTCGACAGGAAGAAGCTCGAGGAGGCGGAAGCGGCGCTGACCGGGGCGGCCCGGAGCCTGCGAGAGGGCGACGCGCCAGCGTCGGGCGAGAAGACCACCGAGGCACGAGCACTCCTGGAGGAGGCTACCGCGCAGGCGGAGAAGAAGCTCGAGCGCCTGCGGGCAATGCGGGACTTCAGGGAGCTGAAGGACGCCCAGGACTCGACGAAGAAGGACGTGGATGCCGTCGCGCGAAAGATGCACGAGCCACTGCCTCTGATCTCGACCCCGGAGGTGGGCGTGCCCGGCAAGAAGGAAGTCGAGGCCGCCTCAATCGATCTTCGGGAGGCGTCGCAAGGGCTCGGGGAGGGCAAACCGCGCGAAGCTTCAGGAGCGCAGTCAAAATCCCTCGACAAGCTCAGGAAGGGCCGCGAGAAGGCGGAGGAGGCTCTGGAGGAGTTGCAGAAGGCCCTTCGCGACAGAATTCTGGCCCACCTGCTTGAGAAGTTCACCCAGATCCTGAACGACCAGCGCGCGATCACGCGGGAGACAAGGTCTCTCAACCTGAAGCTCCGCGCACTCCAGGCGACCTCCGCAGCCAGCGGCTCAGAATCCTTCGAACCCGACCGCAAGGACCGCCAGACGGCCGAGGCCCTGGCATCCCGCGAAACAGCCCTCACGCTCGTCGCGGACGATGTCATGGAGCTCCTCGCCGAGGATGGCACCACACGGGTATTTCCGGGTGTGGTTGAGGAGGTCAAGGTCGACCTCGCCCGGGTAAGCGGCCTCCTCTCGCGCACCCAGACGGGCGATGCGACGCAGCAGCTCCAGGCCGAGATCGAGACTGCGCTCGAGGACATTCTGAGGGCGCTCGAGAAGACCCAGCGCAGCCCAGCGCCACCCAACCCCGGCCAGGGGCGCGGATCGAAGAGCGGCGCGGGCCCCCTGCTACCTCTTTCCACCGAGCTCCAGCTGGTCCGGGATCTCCAGCATCGTGTCAACGAGCGCACGAAAAGCCTTGATCTGAAGCGCAAGCCCACGGTGAAGATCGGCCCCGAGGGAAACCAGGAGCTTGGCCTGATCAAGAAAAAGCAAGCCGAGGTCGAGTCGATGCTCCGCAAGATCCAGGATGCCGCCGGCGAGCGCTGAAGGCACCAGCGGACCTGGCCAGGTGAGGTTCTTACTCCCTTGCCACGGAAGCTGGCTCAACGGTCTCTGCCGAGGGTACACAGCCATCTCGCAAGGATCGTGAAGTCCATGCCACTGCCGGGCTGCCGGGCTGTGATTGCTTTCCGGTTCACTCAACCTTAGGCTTGACTACCCCCTACTGCTTTTCTGAGGCTGCACTTCGAGGTGGAAATGCTCGCCTGACGGAGAACCTGCGGAAAGCTCCGGAGCTTACAAATCAGCATGCTTGATACCTTTTCTGGCCGTATCTCTCGCGTTGTCCCGGTTTCGATGGGTGGAGCCGATCACAGGGTCCGGCAGACTTTCATCGCAGTCTCGCTGGCAATTCTCAGTTGCCGGCTTGACGCGGCGACCGTCGCCGACTCGCACGACGACTGGTCAACGGTCGGGGTACAGGGTGAAAAGGGCTGGAGTTCCGGTTACTACAACCGAACTCTCGATGCGAACCGCCTCTACAGCGTGAACGATTTTATCCCCTTCACCAATTCCGTGGGTCCGGGAGGCGGGGTCGTCAGCCCCACCGGAAACCACTGGGCCGGGCTGAAGTGGGACCTCACGACCGCGCAGTCGGGGCCGTGGACGGCACTCGGCCGCGACGACGCCCATCCCAATGGAACCAACAGCGGGGAAGAGCACTGGACACTGCGCCGGTGGACCTGCGACCGGACCGAGTCGCTGCTGGTCACCTGGCACCTCCACAAGACGGACGTCAGCTGTGGTACCGGGGTGAAGGGATACCTGTTCGTCAATGGAGTCCAGGTTGACACTGCCATCATTGCCAGCCAGGACGGATCCGGCGTGACGCGCACGATCACCTCGAGCCTGAAGGTCGGCGACACGGTGGACCTTGCGCTGGCGCCTCTTGTCGAAACCGGCACAAATGGCTGCGACGGCTCCGTGAGCCGCCTCACGATCCACACGATTACCGATACGGATGGAGATGGGAGGCCCGACCACCTCGACAACTGCCCGGCGGTCCCGAATCCCTTGCAGGGCGATCAAGATGGGGACGGCACTGGAAACGCCTGCGATACCGATCTTCTCTCGGGCCACAGCTCCGTGGATGAAAGCCCTTACCCGGTCGTCATCAACGAGGTCCACTACAACCCGCCGGGAAGCTCCGCGCTCGAGTTCCTTGAGCTCTACAATGACTCCGCAAGTCCGATCGACCTGAACGGTTGGGCGTTCACAGAGGGCATCCACCATGAGTTTGGACCCGGCGACGTGATCCCCGCGCACGGCTACGTGGTGGTGTGCGAGGACCCGGCGAGCCTGTCGCTCCACTTTGGCCTCAAGGTTGACGACCTCCGCTGGTGGCACGAGTCGGGCCTTGACGGCGGCGGTGAGTTCCTCCAGCTCGTCGACGCGAATGGCGACAGTGTCGACGCTGTCGACTACAACGATGACCCGCCGTGGGACCCGGGAGCGGATGGCGATGGCGCATCCTTGCAGCGGCTTTGCGCCAGGGCCGACTCCGACTCGCCGGCAAACTGGCGAGCCGGCATCGGCAGGACGCCGACTCCTCTTGCGGCGAACCCAGGCACGGTCTGTCCCCCGCCGCCCCTTCTCGGCCCGACCATCGCCATCAACGAAATACACTACCACCCCCTTGCGGATGCGGATCTCACGGAAGAGTTTGTGGAGCTCATCAACACTTCTGCTGAGCCTGTTAACCTGCTCAACTATTGCTTCACGCAAGGCATCACGTTTTGCTTCACGCAGTCCAGAGTGCTCGGGCCGGGTGAATTGCTTGTTGTGTGCAGAGATGAAGCCTCCGCACGCGGCACCTTCGGGATTACGAACACGATCGGCAACTTTGCTGGTCAGCTCTCGAACGACGGCGAGCGCATTACGCTCGTCGATGGGCATGGGAACCTTGCCGACTCGGTCCGTTATGACCAACAGGGGGATTGGGGCATCGGCGCCGACGGTCTGGGCTTCAGCCTCGAGAAAATCGTCGCGAGCGCCACCTCGGACGACCCGCGAAGCTGGCTCGACAGCGGCTCCGGAGGCTCGGTGCCTCAGGGAACCTGGTTCACGGTCTCAGTC
>SXIK01000065.1 GCA_005772855.1 Planctomycetia bacterium
AGCGTCAGCCCTTGAAAGGCTTCGATTCCGGGTCACCGCTCGAATCGTTCGTTAACAAGATGTTAACGCGGTGTTGCAGAAAGCTGTTACGCGCGACGCGCGCGGACTCAGCGCGAGGAATGCAGGCGCGTGTGCAAGGTGTTCGTGCAGGAACTTGATTCGGCAATTGGCGGACGGCAACCACCACGAGTTTCAGCGACACAATAAAACTGTGCGTTACGCACCGAAGAGAAACGGATTGCAGGAAGCGGAAAATAAATTTCCGCGAATGGCTCTCAATCGGGAGCCTGGCACAGCAAACAAAAAAGGCGGAGGTGATGCCTCCGCCTTCTCTTCGTCAGTCCCCTCAATTCCGTGGCGTTTACGGCAGGGTGATGTTCACCCGGCGATTCTGCGGCTCGCGCACGCCGTCATCCGTGTTCACGAGCGGCGAGCTTTCACCCTTCGCCTCGATGGCGATGGCGGCTTCTGCGATGCCCTCGGTCACCAGGGCCGACTTCACGCTTGTGGCGCGCTTCATCGAGAGTGCCTGGTTGTACGTGTCCGAACCCGATCGGTCGGTGTGGCCGACAAGCGCGATGCTCGAGCTGCCATACGACTTGGCTGCAGCCGCAGCCTGCTTGACCACGTCCAGGGCTTCCGGCGTGAGGTCAGCCAAGTTGTGACCGAAGAACACGATGAATTCCTTCGGCGCCTTTGGCGGTTCCGGTGGCGGCGGAGGCGGCGGTGGCGGCGGGGGCCCTGTCGATCCGGTCCCGTTGGTTGTGCTGGGCGCTGCATGGATCGTGAAGAAGCGATGGGACAAGGCCTGAGCCAATGTCGATGGGCCAAATGCTACTCAGGCGCACAGCCCCGGTGCGTGGCGCATGCAGGGAACTCCTCGCTCAGTACCCGGCGGGGACCGCCTGCCTGGCCTTGTTCGCGACGCTGAGCACTGCGCTGCCATTTCTCCGCCGCGCGCTCATCGACATCAGGGACCTGAGCGACCGCTTCGAGCCGTGGCGCTTCTTCACAGGCCATCTCGTGCATGCGAGCTATCAGCACCTTGTGCTGAACCTGGCCCTCTTTGTGCCGATCTCGGCGTGGCGGGAACGAAAGGTTGGACTCCAACGCCTGTTGCTGGAGCTCCTGGTCATTGCAGGCGCTGTCGCACTTGGAGTGCGCTGGCTTCACACAGGTTGGAGCACTTACTGCGGCCTCTCGGGCGTTGTCTACGGGCTCCTGGCGGTGGCCCTCCTCGGTGCGCCGATGAAAGCCGCGAGAGCCTGGCCCCTGAGCCGGCGCTTGATGATCGGCCCGTTGATTGTCGCAATTCTTGCCGTGAAGACGACGCTTGAGTGCCTGCAAAACGGCTGGATCTGGCAGGGTAAATTTCTCGAGAGCACGCTCGGAGTCGTCTACCTTTCGGGCTCCCACGCCGCCGGGCTTTTCGCGGGACTTTGCGTCGCAATTGCCTGGTCGCTCGAAGCACGATCCGAGCTCCAGGCCAGGAGAAACGATCCGGTCACAGAGCCCGGATCGGCCGCATCCAGAATGGCACCGATCATCGCAGCCCCGGCAGCCCCGGATCTCCTCAGCCCGGACGCGGCGCTCGGGGTGACGCCACCGAGCGCGTAGACAGGTACCTTGGCACGCTCGCAGGCAATTCGCAAGCCATCGAGGCCGAGAGGCGGCAACGAATGCGTCTTCGAAATAGATGCGAAAATTGGAGAGTAGCTCACGTAGTCGGCGCCAGCCTCGGCCACTTGAGTGATCTCGGCGAGGGAGTGGGCGGAGTAACCGACGATGGCGTCCGGGCCGAGCAGTTCGCGGGCCGCGATCACACGCTCCACTCTTCCGCCGCCGAGGTGCACCCCGGCGAGCCCAAGCGATCGGGCCAGCTCTGGACGATGTCCAACGACGATCCGGAAGCCCGGATGACACTCGGGTCGCAATTGCTCCTTGAGGCGGGCAATGAGCGATTTCACGCGATCAGGCTCCCAGGTAGGTTCTCTCACCTGGATCCAGCGAAGCCCCGCGGCGACGGCCGCTTCGGCGGCTTCAAGGAGACGATCGACTCCGACACGATCGGCGTCCGTGATCAGGTAAAGAGGCGGGAGAATCCCAGTGTTGTACGCGCCCCGAGGTGCCTTCAAGGCTGAACCCTTTGCGCGCGCTGGCGAAGCCAGTGATCCACGAGGACCAGAGCCGCCATCGCCTCCACCATGGGCACGGCGCGCGGCAGCACACAGGGATCGTGCCGGCCCTTGGCCCGAAGCACGGTGGGGTCGCCCGTTGTGGTTACCGTCTCCTGCGTCATCGCAATCGTGGCCGTCGGCTTGAACGCGACGCGGAGCACAATGTCCTCGCCGCTTGAGATCCCGCCCTGCACTCCCCCCGAGCGATTCGTGCGAGTTCGTACCCTGGATCCTTCCATGTAATACGCATCGTTGTGCTGGCTGCCGGTGAGCAGCGTGCCGGCAAATCCAGAGCCGATTTCGAAGCCCTTTGTCGCAGGCAGCGATAGCATCGCCTTGGCCAGATCCGCCTCCAGCCGGTCAAAAACCGGCTCGCCGAGCCCGGCTGGAACCTTGCGAGCAACCAGCTCGATCACACCCCCCACCGAGTCGCCGTTTTTCCGCACCGACTCGATGTGGGCGATCATGGCCTCGGCGACGAGAGGGTCGGGGCAACGGACGATGTTGCTCTCGACATCGTCTCGAGTGACACCTTCAAGGTCCACATGGGCCTCAATATCTTGAATGCGCTTCACGAAAGCCACGATCTCAACTCCTGCTGCGTCCTTGAGAATACGCTGCGCGATCGCACCAGCAGCCACGCGACCGATCGTCTCCCGGGCGCTTGCACGGCCTCCTCCTTTCCAGCTACGCAGCCCATACTTGGCCTGATAAGTGTAGTCGGCGTGCGAGGGACGGTAGACCTCCCTGAGGGAATCGTAAGCCTCGGGCCTGGCGTCCGAGTTGCGGACGAGGAGAGCAATGGGAGTGCCCGTCGAGCGGTCATCCTCGACCCCCGAGAGAATCTCAACCTGGTCCGCCTCACTTCGCTGCGTTGTAATGCGACTTTGCCCGGGCCGCCGCCGATCAAGCTCTAGCTGGATCTCGTCGCGAAGGATCGGAATTCCACTCGGACAGCCGTCGATGGTGACGCCAATCCCGGCGCCATGGGACTCTCCCCAGGTGGAAATGCGAAAGAGCGTACCAAAGGTGTTTCCAGGCATGCGTTCATTGTACGAGCACGCAGCCAGATGTGGAGAGCGACCCGGGGGGACGACAACCTCCCCTTTCTCTCCGAGCAAGATCATGAAGGGCTCGACAATGTCACCCCGCTCCCCCAGCCCGCCGCTCATCAGGCCAGAGATGGGCCAATTCACTGTCGCTAAAGGCTCGGTGGGCTACTGAAGTACCACCATCGAGACACCGGATGAGGTTTTTTGACTGCGCCGCAATCGAGAATTCTTGACCACACGACTGGGGGCGTCTGGTTGCGGCGAGGTCGCTCGACCAGTACCATTTGAAACGGTTCGCGGAATGTAGGGCTTTCTGAGTCGGAAGCGCGGCAAGCAACAGGAGCCCGGAGGTTTATGAGCGCGGAATCGAATCGTTCTTGGTTGATTGCCCTTTTTCTGGCGGCGGCGAATTGCAGCGTGGCTCGGGGCGAGCCCGGAGATTTCGTCGAGTTCATCCCCTTTCACACGGTGGCGCCCCAGGACATCGCGATGGATGCGGACGGGACGTTCTGGATCACGGCCTTCCTCGACAACAAGATCTGCCATTACGACGCCTCACTGAAGACCTCGCTCGGCCAAATTCCCTACCCGGTTTCGGGAACTTACCCAACCGGGATCGCCTACAACTCGACCGCTGACACACTCCTCGTCACCGACGCGCTATCGAGCCGCATCATTGAAATTGGCAAGGATGGAGTTCCGACGGGCCTGTCCATTGCCCCAAGCTTCGATCCGAGGTCCACGGCTCCGTTCCTCCGGGGCATGGCTTATAACCCCCACGGTGATTTCGGCAACGGTTCGATCGTCTTCGTCGAGGTGTCCGGAGCCCTCATCTATGAGATCACTTTGGATGGCCGAACCATCAACAAGCTTCCCCACCCGGACACACCGGTGGGCACTTCAGGACAGGCCCCCCCCCCCCGATCGCCGACGTCGACTTGATCCTTGATCCCAAGACGAAAGCAATTGCCGGCTACTATGTGACCGGCGGGCGCGGCAGCATCACCCACATTCGGCGCCTCGATGCGGAGGGAACCTACAAGGGCGTCTCGATCTCTGTCGCGGAGACGGGCGGATCGGTGAGCGGTATCCTTCGCCTGCCCTTTGAGCGCACCCCGGGGATAAAGACCGATTCGTTCCTCTGTGTAGTCGATTCGAATGCTCGCTTCGCCGTGCTCGAGGGAGGCGAACCTGACTTCCGGGAGCTGACACGCTTCACCTGCAGCACCCAGGACCGCACAACCAACATCTCGTGGACACGCCATCAGACCTACGACAGGATCGAAATCACCCGGGGCTGCGAGCTGCTTGCCACGCTTGCAGGCAACGCTGACGATTGGAGCGTTTCGTTCGAAGCGGACGGCTTCTACCAGGTCAGCGTCAAGGCCCACGCGGCAGGCAAGAGCACCCCTCCCCTCGAATGCACAGCAGTGGTGGGAGCAGGCCAGGTGGTCCGGAGCGAGCAAGTGGGTGGCGAATCACCCGTGGACCTCGACTGGGATGGGGGGGAGTTCCTTCTCGTGACCGATGCCCGTACGCGCTCGATCCTTCTGAGGGACCTGAACTTCGCGGCCGTCGGAGAGGTACGCCTCAACGAGACTTTCGTGGGCGAGCGGGATACGATCACAGGTGTCGCCTTCTCGGCAGGGAGCCGAACTCTTTATGTCTTCAACGCGACGCAATCGACGGTTGGAGTTTTCGACGAGACGGTGGCACTCCTGAAGGTCTTCCCCGCAGCCTTGCCGAATATCGAGCAGGATCCAGCGAACGAGCCCGACCTCGGTTTCGTGCTCGGCATGACGTATGACCCGACGGGCGCCGGCGGTGAGGGTTCGCTCTGGGTTGTGGAGGCCGACAGGGATTGGATCTACGAGATCGGCACAGCGGGTGTATCGGAAGGACAAGTGCTCCGCAGCTTTCCACATCCCTTCCTGGAAATCGAGCCCCCACCCGCAGACACGCCTTTCGGAATCTCCTCAGGCGCCATTTCCATGGCGGCTGGTGGAAACCCCGATGAGCTCTACCTCACTGGCGGTACTCTGCGCGACCTGCGACAGACGCATATCTTCCGCGTCGAGAAAAAAACAGGCCTCGTCGTTCCAGGATCGATGATCCCTCTGGACGGCGTCAGGGACACTTCGGGAACAAGCTTCAGCACGCTTGCAACCGTCCTCCTGGATGGAAAACCAAAGCTGGTGGCACTGGCCCTGACGGGCAACCGCTCGCAACTGCTCGAACTGCGTCACAACATCCCCTCTGTGCAATCCCCCACGTTCCTGAGGGCCCGACAGCCCGGGTTCGCGGACCAAGTCGAGCTCACGTTCCGTTTGAACGGACCCTACGACCGGCTCGAAGTCACCCGAGACTGCGTGAGCCTGGGGAACCTGGGCAATACGGAGTCGAGTTTTTTGGACCGTAACGCGCCAGTTGGCTATCACGAATACGCCGTCCGTGGCGTACGGAACGGCGCGGCGAGCGATTGGGTACGAGCGGCCCTCCAGGTGGGCCCCGGCGCCGTCCTGGCTCGAGCGTTCCTCTGGCCAGCCCGTTCGCCGCAACAGATCACGCTCGATCCCACTGACGGCTCCTTTGCCGTCGTGACGAACTGGCGGGACGAGCAACGCAAGGTCTATTTTTTCGACCGGTCGTTTAACTATGTGGGCCTGCGAGACTCGGTCGTCGACGAGAGCATCGAGATCGCCGCAGTTGCCATCCGAGCCCCCAGGGGCGGCGAGTGGGAGCTCAACTACATCACCTGGCAGCAGCCGGTGCCAATTGGCCAGGTGGCTTCGCAGAAGTTCTTGCTCGTCAAGGAGTCCAGGGATGGACTGCTTCTGTCCGCGCGCGAGATCACCCCCCCACGGCCCACGAATGGGTTCATCACATTTCCCACGGGCCTCGCCTGGCACGAGACGAGCGACACCTTCTATTTCCTTGAGAGGAACTCAAAGACATTCGTGCAGATGAGCCCCACCGGGGACGTGATTCGGACCTTTCCTCACCCGGCCCCCCCATTCCAGAACTTTGTCTTCAACCTGGGTGTCGCGAACGCGTCGAAACGCGGGACGCTCTTCATCACTGGCTCCGACCGCCACGACTTCAGGATTACAAGGGCAATGGAAATGACGCTTGAAGGAAAGCTCACGGGTTTGGAGATCCCGGTTGGAAATGCTGGAATCAACATAACGGGCATTCTCATCAGGGGCGATGATCTGATCGCCGTTGGAAGCGGAGCCTTCGCGGAGATCCTGCGGCTCAAGGCATTCTCCCAGGCCACGGTGAACTTCGTGCGAGGCGATGCTGATGCGAACGGCGCCGTGAACCTCACCGACGTGATCGTAACACTCGGTTATCTCTTCCGCGGCGGCCCACCGCTACCCTGCGAGGATGCAGGCGACTCCAACGACTCTGGCGTCGTGAACTTGACCGACGCCATCTTTACCCTTCGCGCACTCTTTCAGGGTGGAGGCCCGCTGCCGGCACCCTACCCGGAGAGCAGCTTCGACCCAACCCCGGACGGGCTCCCTTGTTTCTGAGACCCAAGAAAGAGTTCGAACAGGCGAAGACCCAGACTCCAGGGGCCACCACGACCCCGGTTCGGCGCGTGGAAGTTCCGGCGGGCGTGCCAATTCCTGGCCACCTCGGAGAGCTCTGGCACATCCTTGAGGAAATCGCCGGGGAGGAGGACCACCGGTTCACAGAAAAAAGCATCGTCGAGCATTTCAATTCCTGCGCCGAGGCCCAACGAGACGTCACGCGTTGGCTCAATATCTACCAGCGCCGAGTGAATTCTGCGCACGAGTTCGCGTTCCCCCCCCACTGGAGGCGTTACCGGGGGTTCGTATTGGGCCCGCGCAACTGGCCTTCGGGTGTTCTTTTCGATGCCTTCGATGCCACAAGTTGGCTGCGAGCCCCATTCGGTCCAGCACCCACGGAAGAGGACCTGGTTCATGCTGTGGACCGATGGCTTGACGTCGAGAAGAAGAATCAAAAAAAACTGGCTCGGGCCAAGGGCCCGAGCCAGCCGGATCGTCCTACAGGCTCACAAGAATTCTGAGAGCGGTTCCCACGAGCAGCGCACTCGTGGTCAGGTCTTCGCGGGAACTATCACTGTGCTTCACGTGCAGCGACGGAGCGTCGGGCGCTGGGTGGGGGGACCGACTCGTCGAGTGGATCCCCGATGGCGACAGGATCTTCGACCGACACCGAATCCCCGGGCTCCTCGGGGCCCGTCTGCCCACCCGGAGGCAAGTCGCTCGGCGTCGGTGCCATCACCGATTCGGGTTCGAAAGAGCCGCCGCCCCCGAGCTCCGGCGAGGGCAGCGGAGCGGAGACCACGGGCTTCGGCCGCGAGTCGACAATTCGCAGGAGCTCGACCTTCCCTCCAAAGCCCGAGTCAAATCGCAGCATTCCGTTCTGGCTCGCTGTGGGTTGGCTCAGGGCCCTACCATCCACATTCACCGAGTAGGTCGCGTTGGGCACGACCCCGGCAATCAGGTGGCGCCAGGCTCCCTGGGGGACAGCATATGTGGCCTCGGCCACGCCACGGCGACCAGTGCCGAAGAGCACCGCCCACCGCTCGACCGTACACCCCACAAGGCCTTCGGCCGGGAGCAGGGCGCAGTCAAGCCGCGTGGCTTGCCCGACATCATCTGCGTAAAGAATGTGGAGGAACGTCTCCGAGGCGCTGGGCTTCTTGGGCGAGATTTCCACGCGCCAGCCACCCACTTCGTCCTTGTCAGTGGGCTCGCGAGTCGTCGGGAAGTTCTCGCCCTGGACGCTGAACTCCCTCCCTGGACCGCCCACGACCTCGATCCTTGGTGACTGCGGGATCAGCGTCTCCTGAAGGAGGACTGCGTCCTTGTTCACCGTGGAGACGAGACGGCCATCGACGGTGGGCCTCTCCTGCGTGTGAAGGAGATAGGTTTTCTTGAAGGATGGTGACTTCGCGACGACATCGTCAAGGACGACGACGGCTGGCTTGGCATGTCGATCCACGACGTTGAGCCAGAGAAAGTGCCGGTCGAAACGCGAGAGCTTTTCCTTGGCATAGGAGGAAGCAGCGTCACCGAGTGCGTAGGTGAAGTCTGCACCCTGTTCAAATTGGCAGATGCCGCCCGCGCGGTAGCCACTCGAGGGGTCGAGCACCTCCTCGATACGTGCGGGGAAGGAGCGCCGCACACCGTCCAACCTCGGGCTCAAGAACCGCTGACCTCCGTCGTTGATCAGCTGTTTTCCATAGAGCTGAAACTTCTCCTTCGGATCGTGGACCAGAATTGAGTTGTGCGCAATCGTGCGGCGGTAGTAGTTGTCGTGATGACTGCTTCCAAATGAATCGTACATGCCCGAGTTGATCGCCAGGCCGCCCCTGTAGTGAAGAGTAAAGCTATTGTTGTCGAGGTGCGTATGCCCGAGCGTGTAGTCGGAGGCGGAGCGGAAATTTGCCAGCACGGCATCGGTGCCCCACGAGCTGCGCAAAAGCACCTGTCCCGGCGCACGATAGAAGCGAGACAGGCTTCCAGAAGGCGCCACGGGAGCGACATCGGGGTCGTCCCAGAGGATCGAGAAGACATTGTAGAGCGACCATACAGCTTCGGATTGCGCGACTCTCTGCGCCAGCCACTTGGCCTTGCCGTTCTTGTAATGGTGAGCGACACAAAGAGCGTAGATCCACTCAAACTGACTCACTGTATAGTTGGGGCGATGGTCCCCGCTGCGCAAGAAAGTGCCATCGGAGCGGAAGGCCATGAGGTACCAGTCAATGAGCTTTTCAAACCAGACCTCGGTCTTGAACCAGTTGACATTCGTGGCGCTGGCCACGGCAGCAAGCACTTCGACCTCCATGTCGAGCGTCCACGTCGTGTACCACCAGCCCTTGAGCGAGCCGCCCTCATCGCCGTAGTTACGCCACGTGGCGAAGAAACCATTTCGGTAAGCCCCCAGAAGCCCATCAAGGTTCTCGGTGGCCACGCGGTCCTCGCCGTAAAGGGCCAACGCCACGAGCACCATGGGACGGTGATTGCCGTGGCTGTGCCCCCAGACGAACTCGTGATCATTCGAATCGTTTTCAAGGTTCTTGTACATTTCCAGCATCCCGCCCCGGAGCCGGCCGCGCGTGGACTCGGAGAGGTCCGCGTGAATCCAATCATAGACACAGGCAACAGCCATGGCCCGAAGCCGCACATCCATCTTGTCTCCTGCGCCACCCAGACGCGCGCAGGCGAGCGCGATCTCCTCGGCCTTTCGCTTGAATCTCACGTCATTGTCCAGGAGCCCAGCAAATGCGAACGCTCGCGCGTAGGCGCACTTGCTACCGCCCTCCGCAATCTTTGCAGAGTCCTTTCCGAGGGACCCCTCGCAAGCCCGCCGAAGCTCTCCCCACACCTTCGAATGACTCGACAGGAGCCGCTTTCGGAGCGCCGGTAAGTCGTCCGAATTGAAGAAGATCCGAGGATGACTCTTCCGGACGAGGTAGACCTCGTCGCTCAGGGTCTCGAACGTCGTCACCGGTGACTCCACCCTGCTCCCACCAGTTGAATTGGAAGCCGTCTGCACGAAGTAGGTCGTACCAGGCTCGAGCCGAGCCAGGAGAACAACATGTTGCATCACGGGCTCGGGTTGGAGGATCGGCGTCATTTCCAGCTTCGCGGTCCGGCCCCAACGAACCTCGCTGTCGGAGGCATGCGGCGTGGTCCAGACCACTTTCGCGCTCGTTGGCGTCAGAACCACAACTCGGAGACCATCCGTATTCAGCCCGGGCGAGGAGTCCATCACCTCTTCCTTCTCCGGGACGCTCTCGTCGAGCACGACGCCCGGCGAGATCTTGACATTCTCGGAGCTGCGGGCGCTGACACCGGTAATCTGCTGTGAGGCGAAAACAGGCTCCACCGCTTGCGCCGTTCTGAGACCATTACGTTCGCAAGACGTCGCCAAAGGGACCAGCAGGCCCAGCAGCACCGTCACGCCTCCACGTTGGATCCAGTACTTGCACCCAAGATCTTGCATAAAAACCCTCCTTAAGACCCGAACACTCTGTGCCGGGAATCCAAGCAAGGCATGTGCCGGGTAGCACACTTTCCGGAACGCCACGATAAGACTACGGCGCGCCAACGCTTAACTCAAGGAGTGCACCTCCCAGAACTCAAAGTCCATCCGGTCAAGCCTCCAATTACGCCGCAGTGAGTAAGAATGTCCTGCCCGATTGTTGGCGAAAAAACTCCTCACGAGGGGCCGACTGGCTTCAACCCCGTCTCACGAGAGCCGCACCAGCCAAGCCTTCCGTAAGAAGCGGGCGAACGACCCTCCTCGCCAGGCCCAAAATTACACCCCGTCGCATGACTGAAACCTCTGCGCAGAATTTGAAACCGTTTTTATACTCATCGCGGGGGAGGGAGAGCATCCTGGGTTCAAGCGTGTCCCCATCATGGCCACGCGGAGCCTATCGGTGCGCAGTCCGACAAGCTATATTCTCTGACCTGGAGAAATGATTCACGACCCGAGCCAGGAGAAGGGAAACCAGACAATGAAGCCGCATGTTTCGACCCCGTCCCCCGGAGACCCTGCCAGTGACGATCAGCTTCGTAGCTACCTCAAGGACTACTACGGCAAGATCCTGAGACGCACGGAGGACCTCACAAGGAAGGCTTGCTGCGCAAACGTGACCGCGAAGCGCTTCGCGGACGTGCTCGTGTTGATTCCTGACGAGGTGAAAAGTCGAAACTACGGGTGCGGAACTCCGGTTCCAGCCGATGATCTCTCCGGGCTCACCGTGGTCGATCTGGGTTCGGGCTCAGGGCTCGATTGCTTCCTCTTCTCGCGGCTTGTGGGAGAATCGGGCCGGGTGATCGGCATTGACATGACAACGGAGCAGCTCGACATCGCCCGGCGCAATCAGGACGTCGTGGCTCGAGCCTACGGCCATGCTCGAACGAACACGACTTTTTACAAGGACTACATCGAAACTGCCGCCTGCGTCGAGAGCGAAACGGCGGACCTCGTGGTCTCCAACTGCGTGATCAACCTGTCTCCCCTCAAGGACAAGGTCTTCGAGAACGCCTACAGGATGCTGAAGGCTGGGGGCGAGCTCTACCTCTCGGATATCGTCTCGGATCGCCATGTCCCCCCCGAGCTCAAGGGCGACCCAACGATGGTCGCCGAATGCCTGGGCGGGGCGCTCTACGAGCACGAGCTCATGGATGTCCTGAAGGATTCAGGATTCGGCGATCCCCGCAGGGTTGCCACGACGCTGGTGGAGGAGGACGTGAACGGTCAGCCAATTCGTTTCTACAGCGTGACCGTCAGAGCGGCCAAGCTCTCGACGCCGCTCGATCGGCGCTGCGAGGACTACGGCCAGCAAGCCACCTACCTTGGCAATTGCCGTGAGCAGCCCGCACGGCTCATCTACGATGATCACCACGTCTTTGAGGCCAACCGCCCAACGGCGGTTTGCAGAAACACCGGAAGGCTCCTCTCGGAGACTCGCCTCAATCGTTATTTCCGGGTGACAGCACCAATCCGCCACATGGGGCTCTTCCCTTGCGGCCCGCAACCCTCGAACACGGGCACCTTTTCCTCACCGTGCTGCTGACCGTCGGGGCTTCTATGTCAACCCCGGCCGCCTCTTCCCGAGCCGCCGGCGGAAATGATCGAGCACTCCCAGGAAGGAAGCCAGCTCCTCGCTTCGGCCCGTGCCCAGGAAACGCAGGATTGACCTGGAAGCTTGCCTCAATGCGAAGCAACCTCTTGCGTGGGGGCCCCAAACAGGGTGCGGGTTCCAGCGGCGCGAGAAGATGAGCCGATTGCGCGTGCGATAGTAGGCCAGCGCCCCTTCGAGACCAGTCGTCGAGCCACCACCCAGATGCCAGGCGCGAGCTGATGGGTCAACGACGACGCGAAAGCCCGCCTCCCGGGCCCGAAATGCGAGATCGGCGTCCTCGAAGTAGAGGAAATAGTCCTCGTTCAGCCCGCCGAGTAGGTTCCAAGCCTTCGGGGAAATCGCCAGCACGGCGCCGGCCACGAAATCCGTGTCCATGACTGCGAGATCCTCGCCGGGGTCCGCCTGGCCATGCAGTAAGCTCACCGGCCTGCCCGAGGGCCAACGGATCTCGCTCCCCACGTTCCACCAACAACCCGGACGGGCGTCCCAAAGGAGCCCCGGACCTGCGATGCCGATTCCTCCATCGCGTCGAAGAGACTCGCACAGTTTTCGGAGGCAGTCTGGCTCCAGCCGAACGTCAGCGTTGAGGACCACGAAGGCCTCAAAGTCTCCCATCACACTCGCAGCCCGGATTCCACAATTTGCGCCGGCGGCAAATCCAGGGTTCGAGGGATCGTGAATGTAGAAGCCGCCAAGCCCTCTCGCAACCGCCTCAATCCTCGAACTCGAGACAGGGTCATGGTCGACGACCCCACAATGAATCGAGACTCCACTCGACGATCGCACCGATTCCAGGCAAGTGGCGCACGGGGCCTCCGGACCATACTGCACAATGACCACTGCCACCGATGGCCGGCTCACGAGGGTCGAGTTTCCCCGCGCAAACGCTCCCTTCTCGAGTAGCCGCTCAGGACCTTGAGATGCTCGCGAAGAATCCGCTCTCGCAGCTCGGCAATGAATCTGTGCCCCCAGAACCGCTGATCACCCCGCGCATAGAACTTGAGACCGCGCAGGCGGTCCGCAGTCGAAATGTGGCCCTCCGGCAAATTGGCAATGTCGGTCAGGTTCTTGAGGCGAGCTTCTTTACGAAGCGGTTTCCAGAGGTAGAGGTGGTCCAGGTCGGTCAAGTAGAGGGCTTGGCTCTCCAAAGTGTCGATGGAGTCGAGGCGCCCGGGCCGCACCAGCAGGTTTTGGGGGGAGAGGTCATGAGGGTAAAGGGCGCAGTCATGAACCTTTCGAACAAAACCCCCAACAGCCTCGGCGAGGCGATGCTTTCTGCGACAGGCAGCGGGCTCGGGGGCCGTGCCCCAGTACTCGTTCAAGAGGTACTGGTCGAGCGGCACGGCATCACCGAGCCATTCCGTGATCAGATGAGCCTCCCGCACGAGCCCAAAAACCCTGCGCTCGCTCAGCGCGACGACTTGCGCAGTCGCAATGCCACGAATCGAGAGTGCATGGCCACCCTTGTAGGCTCGCCGCAAACGATGGCTCTCGAAGAGAGCCTGAAGGCTCTCCAGTGGCGGAAGCCTGCGGAACTTCACACACACCTCGACTCCTCCGGCGGCAGAGCGGGCGACCCAGCCTCGAGGACTCGTCTTGATCACTGAGCCCGGGGCCTCGGAGCAAAGAAGCGGCTCGAGGTGTGCAGCAGGAATCTTGCGAAGGTGGTAGGTGATTCGTCCCGGCTCTCGGGTCACCTGGAACTGGGTCGAGGGCAGAAAACAGCGCTTCGATCGGCTCTTCACTCGCACCTTGTGAATCGAGTTGACCCTGACGAGCAGCTTGCGAAGGGCCTCGTCGGTCGAGCCCCCCAGCACGTCAGATCCGTAGGCGTCCACGATACGGTGGAGACCTTCGGTCGGGATCGAATTTCGTAGTGAGTGCAGCAGCTTCGCGAGTCCGCTCAGTCTCTGCCAACGCCAGAGCCTCCGCTGGAAGACACAGGTGTGAAGATCGATCAGAAAGATGGTGTCGGCGGAATCGCGGAGCAAGTTCCCCGAGTGCAGATCACGGTGCCAAACGCCATGGTCGTGCATTCGCCGGACAAGCTGTGCCGCCGCGGTCAGGACCCGAAGCCCGCAGGGGTGACCAGCAGGATCTCCGAAAAGCTCATGCACGCATTCGCTGAGGGGCTTCGTTCCCTCGAGGAACTCGACCAGGAGCCCTCCGCCCACAATGGTGCCTCCCTTGCGCTCCTCGGCAACGGCCCAGGCTCGAGCGGTGGGCAGCCCCAACTCAGCAAAGCGCTTGAGGGCAGTCCACTCCTTGAGTGCCCGGTGTGGGATCCAGCGGTAGCGAAGGCGGTCCCAGCGGCCAGTGTAGCGGTAAACCTTGACCAGGAGACCCCGCCCGGGCGCTGTCTCGCTGCCGGAGGGGACATGAACAACGGTGCGGAAATGGTTGCTCTTGATCGTTCGAGCGCCAGCGAGGTCCTCGATTTCGGGGAAAGCTTCGAAAAGGCGCCCGATCGTCGGCGGTGCCTGCCCGGCGACGGTCCAGGCATAGCCATTGTGAACAACCCGGGGGGTCAAAGTCTCCACATTCATGGAAGGCCCACTTCACCACAGCCGCCCTGTCACCACAACGCCGGATTGGAGAACCTTGGATGCCGCTGGCTCCGCTGCTTTCCCCTTGCCGGAACAAGAACTATGGTTTACAAAATGCAGGTTATACACCAAAGAGCGCCAGACGCTTCAGGACTCGCGGATGCTTGGCACCGAGGGTTGAGCGCGTCTCTTGCCATAGCTATCTCGCCGGGAAGCAGCCGGATTCGAGTCGTGGATATAGAAGTCCCCTCGCAATCGTTTGCGGCGTTCAGGGAGCTTTCCGGCGGGTTTTTTTTCTGTCGCTACCGTGGCAGCGGGCGCCTCTTTCGCCCCAGGGCCACACAACGACAGGCGCTCCTCGAAAGCGTTGACTTCTGTCCATTCTGCGAAATGGTGGCGGGTATTGGCAGAACTCTCCCCCCAGCCCACGCAAGCCGGAGAGCTCACCGAGTCGGCGCCGCTCGAGCGCTCTGCCCCATTGCAAGCGCCGGCGTACCAGGGGCTCGACTTTCGAGGCTTTGACAGTTCCACAGGTGACCAGTAGCATGGGTGCTGACTCTGAAGGTATTGTCCTTCAGACGGTCCAGCCCTGCGAAGCCCGCCTCCCGGAAAGCCCCACCCGAGAAGGAGTCCTCCTCCGTGCCCCGCGACGACGAGAGCGAATACGTTGATGAGACACAAGGCGGCGAGGTGGCCGTTACTGAGGAACAGGTCGAGCGGCCCCAGTGGCTCGTCAACATGCCGTACTGGGCG
>SXIK01000066.1 GCA_005772855.1 Planctomycetia bacterium
GATGTCCGGAGAGAAGCCCGATTCGTAATTGAGCTTCGCGTCGTCATACTCCTTCATGCTGAAATAGCGCAGCCGTTCGGGAAAGGCAGCCATGTACATGGAAGTTTCGATCTCGCCAGCGTGCGACTCTGGCTGCCGCGTGGTCAGAACTTGTTTGAGAAACTCGATGGGATGGGCCGTAAAATAGCTGTCGGCATCGACGGTGACCCCCAGGACCTTGCGCCACTCGGGCAAGACCTCCGCCATGGGAGCCCCGTTCCCCCCGTGCCCATTCAAGACAAGTAGGGTGCGAATCCCGTGGGCTTTCAGACAGCTCAAGACATCGAGCAGATAAGCTTGAAAGGTCTCCTTGCGCAGGGTGACCGTGCCCTTACGAGCCATGTGGTAGGGCGCAAAGCCGCAAGGGCTTGGAGGAGCCACAACAACCTGCGGATAGAGCGCGAGGGCCACCTGTTGCGAGATCAAGGTTGAGACGACGATATCCACGTCCATGGACATGTGCTCGTTGTGCTGTTCGATCGAGCCAGCTGGCAAGATGGCAGCTTTCAAGCGGCCGCTTTCTATCCACTCGCGAAACTCCTTGCGGGTGTTTTCCGCCAGCATGATTTTTCGAGGGTTGACGAAAGGCCTCTCGCCCTGCGCCGCGCCGACATCGGACGGGCTCGCACCCGCAGCGGCGGCTTGGGCGACGCCTCCACCCGCAATGCCAGCGGCCGCTATCGGAAGGGACTTGAGGAACCCGCGTCGATGGATATCTTCAGGCATGGTGTTGGATCTCCGTGGTTGTTCTCACTAGATGCCGGCTCAGCGATTGAAGAAAAAGTTCCCTGCTGTTTTTACTAGAATTTGCTCCCGCTCACTCGGCGACAGGAAGTCAGCATGCTCCTTGATGACGGCCACCGCATCGAGAAACGTGTGCGGCTTCTCGGCCCCCTTCGGCGCGTCACTTTCCCACATGCAACGTTCAGGGCCGAAGGCCTCAACCACGCGCCGCACGATGGGAAGCATATCCAGATAAGGAGGCTGCTTCTTCCCCAGAGCATAAAAAGCCCCGACCTTCACAAGAACCTTCCGGTGCTTTGCCAGGCCGCAAAGGGCCGTGAGCTTCTCGTCACGGCGAGGGTCTGTGCTGCCAATGCCGCAGAGGTGGTCCACGATCACCGGGGTTTCAGGGAATTTCGCGCACATGCGGTCCAGTTCCGGGATGTCATCGGTGTTCATGAGAAAGCTCAATGCCAGATTGTGTTTCGCCCCGGCAGCAAACATCAGGTCATAGCCCGGATGATCAAGCCAGCATGCTCCTGGTCCGCTGCCGATTGGTGACCTGGCAGTCTTGCCACGAATGCGAAAAGCGTAGATTCCCCGCCTCGAGAGCGCTTCCATCGCTCGATCCGGGGCGGGGCCGGACACATCGCTCACGGCTGGCACCACACCGGTACCCACGAAACGCTTCGGTTCCCTGGCAATAGCGTCCAGTATGTAGCTGTGGTCAAGGCCATACCAGGTCATCTGCACCAGATTGACACGGCGGACGCCGGCAGACTGGCTGCGCTCCATGACTTCTTCGACCGTGAAGCTTGGAAACCACAAGTCTTTCTCGCTGAAACCCGGGGCGAAGGGATATTTCGCAGTGTCCGCACTCCAGACGTGCACGTGCCCGTCGACGATACCCGACTCGGCCTCGGGCGGCTGACTTCGGCCCTTCAAGTCGCGAGTACTGCCAAGAATACCAGCCCCGGCGGCCAACGATGCCATGGAGGAAATCCAGCGACGACGCGTGTACGGCGGCCGTCCGGCTGCCAGGTCAGCATCCCGGGGATTGGACTGCTCCGTTCGAGGGGACTTGCAGCCAAAATCGGCGATGCTGGAGGGATTGGTCTGGGTCATGAGTCTGTAAAACCTTCACGGTGAAGCGCAATGCTTCGAGCAACGTTAACCTGAAATACTTATTGCTGGATTGCCCTCGGTCGGGACAAACACTCCAGCCTATATTCTCTTGAACATCTCAATGACCTTCTCGAGTGACTTGATCTCATAAATCTTCGGCATCATCTTCGCCTCCGATTCCTCCATTTCGCGAGAACGCCGAAGCACCGCTTCAATCTTGGATTGCGGGATGCACACGACCCCGTCACGATCACCCACGATGTAATCGCCAGGAGAGACGGTCACACCTCCACAGACGACAGGGACACTGTGCGCCAGGCTGGTGGCGCGCCCGAGCAAGCTTGCAGGGCTAATGCTGCGGCTGAAGACCGACAACCCCACGCCCTGGATCTGCTCGACGTCGCGCACGGCGCCGTCGACAACGACCCCTTCCATGCCTCTCACCTTGGCGGTCGTCGCCATCAATCCACCGAGTCCTGTAATATTCAGATCACCCATGGCCACGACCAAAATGTCCCCTGGACCCGACTTGTCGATGAGTTGCACTTCGTAGCGCGGCCCCAGGTTTTTTTCCGGCCCCCGCTCGCTTACGGGCCCGTACAGGACTGTCCTGGCTCGGCCCGCTATTCGACCCTGGAGATTCACAGGGCGCATGTCGTGAGACATGAACCCACGGCTGGTGACAAGCTCATCAATAGCATCTGCCAGCGTTGCGGTGGGAATCTGACGGAGCTGAGCCAGGATATCCGGCTGCGCACTGGGCTCCTGCGTCTTGGGCTTCGGAGAATCAGCCTGTTGGGCCAGCAACTCCAGAGGGTTTAAACCAATAAATTTCATGCCCGAGAAGGACAGAACGGCTGTCAAAAGGACCAGCAACAGAACCCAGCGCCGCCGACTCTTCCCTGAATTCATGATTCCACTTTGCATGCTTTTCTCCATTTTACGAACCTGGAAATACTGAGGACGCCGTCTGGCGGCCGTTGCGGGGGAGGTTTCCCTCTCCCCCCGAGGAATAAAATATCGACGCTACCTACTTCTTGGGGCCCAGCTTCGACTGCCTGTGGGCATCGCTTGCGGCATTGAGAGTGGCGAGGGCGCTCGGGGGCAGTTTCAGAAGGGTGCCGCGAAAGTTTTCCTCGACATGCTCCGGACTTTCGGCCCCGCCGAGGACACTGCTGACCTGCGGATGGGTCAAGACCCAGGCAATGCAGATTTGAGACCGAGTGGCACCCAACTCACTGGCCACCTTGTCCATGGCCTGCACCAGTGGCACCATTTTCGCCTCCGGCACAGCTCCAGACGAAAGCTTGCCGGTGTCCTGGGGGCTGAAAGCCATGAGCCCAATACCCGTCCGGCTGATAACTTCAAACATCTCGGGCTCGAGACGTTCGCGCATGGAGATGTTGTAACTATCCTCGATGCCTACAAAGGGAGCCCTGCCTGCTTTCTTGCCCAACTCATGAAACTCGACCACCCTCTCCGGCTTGTGATTGGAGACTCCCCAGTAGCGGATTTTCCCCGCACGGACAAGTGCGGTCATCGAATCGGCAATATCAACGGCGGGAGTCACCTCGTCGGGGTTGTGGACCAAGTAAAGGTCAATATAGTCGGTACCCAAGTTCTTGAGACTGCCCTCTACCTTCTGGAGCAACACTTCGCGCGACAGCGGCAGTGAATCTCCAACCTTGTACTTGCTGGGATCAGGGTCGTTTGAGGGCGGGTGACTCGGGGTCACCTTCGTGCAGACAACAACCTTGTCGCGCCTGCCCGCGATTACTTTGCCGAGAACCTGCTCGGAGCCACCCCAACCGTAAGCCTCGGAGCTGTCGAAGAAGTTAATGCCCACATCCAGGCAGCGTTGCAACACTTTCCGGGCTTCCGGGTTATCGGTGCGCGGGAGCTTTCGGAAGGCCGTGCCCTGACAGTACCGACTGACGCAGAGATCCGAGGAGCCGAAACGCACGAGGCCTGGGGACGGGCAAGGTTTCTGGGTCTCGGCGGAGAGCAGACCACACCCTGGCTGGAGCGCACCCAAAAAGGCCGTACCTGCCACAGCGCCCACCGATTTCAAGAAATCGCGCCGGTCGTGACCGCGCGCCAGACGCTCGACACTTTCAGCCGGCTGCGACGCCGCGTGGTCTTTGAACGATGAATCCGACATCGGGCGCACCTCGCGAATTTGTGACTGGTTTCAAACCTGGGGAAACTGAACGTGCCATGCCCCATGACACCTCAGACTGGACATTCCTGATCAGAAGGCAAAGACACCCACACTCCGTACGGCTGTCCGGGTCGACTTGTCGGTGTTAAGCCGCTTGCTTCATCACCAGAAAAAGTGAGGTCCACCGCGTGGCGGCCGTAAAAACTACGTCTATTTTTGAAACAGGATAATGGGGAAACTCGATGCCCTGCAAGGGAAAAGGAGCCGAGCCCAAGTCGAGTTCCCCAGCTCAGCTCACGTACAGCCCCGCAACGGGCTACTCTGCCACCACTCTCGCCTCGCCCCAGTCGGCAAGGTCGTCGTTGGAACCATCACCGGCACCCTCGACGAGCAGGCTCAGAGTCTTGCCGCCACGGATCGGCACGCTCAGAGGCATGGGCCCATTCGAACCGCCACGCACGACGGGACTGCGATATCGCTCCTCCCCGTCGACGAGCACGACGAAGACCACGCTCCCCTCAAAACGTGAGGCATCGTCCACACCAACGAGCGCCTCAAAACTCAGATAGAGTCCGTCAATCCTGTAGTCCACACGAGATGGCGACCGCGTCCCGAGTCCACGCGACAGCTTCCTACCTCCGACGGAGAGCGGGCCATTGGTCGCCGAACGGCGCCTGAAAAGCGCCTCGACATCGCGGCCCGGTGTGGCAATGCTCCATGCGTCAAGGTACGCATCCCTGGCTGTAGGAAACGAGAAGGCCATCGGAGCCGTCCTCTGGCCGCCTGGCAGCGTCGAGACTGCGTAGGAGCATGAACCGCCCGGCAGCACTTCGGAATCCATGAACACGCTGCCCGTGGTGCGACCCAACTCCTTCCCATTCCGCCACACAATGAAACGTTCGACATCACGCCAGCCGTCAAGCCCCTCGCCCATGCGCCACGACAGGATCGGCCGCCTTTCACCCTCGTCAAACCCAATGCGTAGATCGGTCGGCGGCTCCAAGCTTGCCACTGCCCTCAGTGGACCCGCCTGAGTGAATCTCACGAGAAAGCTCACGCGGTCGCCGCCACTGGCACTCACCCGGAGTATGAGATGCCCTCTCACGGTGCTGAACTGCACAATGCCAGGCTCTGCCGTGGCGTTCAAGACGCCGTCCCCTGGCCTCAAGGCGACATGGACTCGCGCCTCCTTCGCACTCTGCATTTCGCGGGGAAAGGTGAGGGCGCCGCGAAGCTCGGAGCGGGCAGGGTCCCACACAACGCCGTCGAGCTGCACCGCGGTCGCAAGGTAATGCCCCGACACGGCGACAACTTGCGGATGTTCCTTCTCCGCATGAAGGGCTACGAGGCGAGATCGGCCCGGGAGAAGCAAGACATCGAGCCGGCTTCGAACAAGTCCCACAAAACGCTCCTCCACGACGTCGAAGCCAAGAAATCGTCCCGAAGGGGCGGTGCCGAGACCCAGTTCCCGGGGAACAATGGCCAGGCTTGCGGACGAGAGGCTCTCCAGGTTGAAGAGGCCCACGAGGTCTCCCCCCTGCGGCAGCTTCAAGTCCCACACCGCAGGCACAGCCTGCATCCGGAAGAAGTCGATGGGCACGATGGGAAAAGGAGGCCAGGCGGGACGGAAAAGCTCCTCCGCCCACGCCGGCGACTTCACGCTGCCATCGTGCAGGATTCCCCGCCCCGTCAAGGCGGCAAAGAGTACGCGGCTTCGATCCAACTCTTTTCTCTCCTCGTCGCTTCGGCCCTCGCTCCAGGCCGTCCAGGGAAAACACTCGCTGAGCCACGAGCGACGATGGAGCCAATAGGCCGCCGTTGTCGCCATGACTTCCTCGAGCAGAGGATCCACTCGACCCAGGCCTTCGGGGCGGCCAGGCCTTGCTGAGTCGAGGCTGCCAGACAACTCCAGAGGCGTGCCCCAGTCGCCCGCGAAGAAGGATCCCTCGCCCGCACCCTCTCGCATTGCAAGGATAGAGGCTCCCAGCGCCAACGCCGGGTCCCTGCTCGAATCCGAAAGGTTTCGCCGCTCGCGGAGGTAAAAGGTAAGCGCGTCTTTGAGTCCACCGAGGCGAAAAATCAAGGCTCCGTTCTCGCGCAAGCCCCGAAAAAGCTCCTTCAAGTAGTCGACTCCGGACCGGGAGGTGGCGTCGACGACGTAACGACCGAGGAACCCGCCGTGCACGGCCGCGCCCGCCTTGTCCCTCACGAAGGCCTCTGGCCGCTCGCGGAAGACTTTCTCCTCGCCTTGACCATGAGGCACAAGCCAGAGCGCGGGGCTGAAGTCGGCTTCCTTGAGACTCGAAAGATCTCTCGCGATGGCAAGCCATCGCTCCACATCATCCTTGCCAGAACCCAGGGGCCACTTGCGATTCAATCCCCCAAACGCCGTTCCACCCGACTTGCCCTGCCAACCGTCACCGATCTCGAGCAAGCGTCCAAAACAAGCCATTGGCGGAAGCTTCAGGGTCTCACGAACGAGGTCTTTCCCGCCCGGAAGGCTCCAGCCAGCAAGGTGGCTGACGGAACCAGAATCCAGGACAGGCTCTCTCGGGGCGGGGAAAGCAGCTTCGATCCTTCGGCACGAAAAGACGGCGATCTCCTTGCCCCTGGGAATCCGCCCTGCAATACGCATCTTTCGCCCCTCCGCCTTCAGGAACGTCAAGCCCGAGAACGTGAGGCCGTGAAAGACACCGCTGAAGTCAAGGCCAACGCGGCCTTGCGGATCAAGGAGCCCGGTGGCGACATCCGCGCCGCTCCCCCGAAAGCTCAGGAAAACAACCCCTTCGACCCCCCGCGACGCGAAACGAACGGGTGCCGCGCCCTCGAAGCCGGGAAACGCGGTCTCAATCTCGATGGTCATCGCGCCGCTTTCAGGGTCCGAGAGGAGGAGGCCTGTCACCACGGAAGCCTCCTGGCCTTCGGCCCCTGGCTTCAAGAAACGAAGAGTCAGATCCCCCGCAACTCCGACGCTGAAAGATGAATCGAGCGAGATCGCAATCGGTTGTCCCAAGTGAATCACTCTCAAGCGTCCGGCCCCCCAGGGCAAGACACCTGGCGGAAATGGCTTCCAGCCCTCCTCCGCCGATATCCGCGCCGTCAAATCCGTGGCTGACGACTCGGCCCGGAGCGCGAAGAGAGGAGCCAGCGCGAATAGACACGCCGACACGATTCGGTTTCTTTTCACAACTTCGATATCTCGTCAAAAAACTGATCGGCCAGGGACCGAGCAGCACCCTGAATAAGCTGGGAGCCCATCGAGGCAATGAGGCCGCTCAGGTGGGCATTGCTCTCATAGATGAGCTCGGTCTTCAAGCCTTCCGCTGCAGACATGAGACGAACGACCGTCACACCCTCGACGGACCCGCTGAATCCCTTCGCGTAGAGCTCGAATCGATAACCTTCTCCCTCCACGACGTCCTTTAGCTCGGCCTCGCCGCGAAAGCGACTGCGGATAAGCCCGACGCCAACCCTGATTGACACCCGGAATCGCCGCGGGCCGATCTCCTGAAACTCTTCGCACCTCGGCAGGCACTTCCTGAGAATCTCGGGATCTATCAGGAGTCGCCAGAGGTCTGCGGGCGTTCGATTTACCAGGACCTGGCCGTTCACTTTCATCGAATCACACTCCAATCCTCGAGATCGCCTTGCGCAGAGCTCTCGCGGTGCAGACGTCAGCGAGGTGCGAACGGTATTCGGCCGAAGCGGCGCCGTCCGACAAAATTTCCCTGCCGAGAGCAACACCTCGAATCATTTCAGCGAAAGCTCCAGGCAACGGCTCACGACCCAGAAGCTGCTCCTCGATGACCGCCAGCCGAAAAGCTCTCTCCGCCACGCCAGTAACGCCGATTCTCGCACTGGCAATGCGCCCATCTTCCACCAAAATCTGCGCCGCAACGCCGGCCAGCGCGAAGCCGCTGGCGACATGGCGAACCCTGACGTAAGCCGCCGTCCGTGCCCAGCTGCGGGGCACATCGATCGCGAGTACGAGCTCATCGGGCTCGAGAGCCGTCTCGAAAGCACCCTGAATGAAGCCTTCGACCGGGACGGAACGTTCACCGCGTGGGCTCGCCACCACGACTTGCGCCTCGAGCGCAAGCAATGCGGCTGGATAGTCCGACGCAGGATCCGCCTGGCACACGGAACCGACAAGGGTCCCAAAATTTCGTACCTGAGCGTCCCCGACTTGTGACGCAACCTCCGCCAGGAGTGGAGATCGCCCTCTGGCAAGCTCCGAAATCTCGAGGTCGCGATGGGTAACAAGCGCTCCAATTCGTAGACCACCATCCTCGAAGGGATCGATAGCAGAAAGGCCCGCCATGCGCCTCAGATCAAGGAGCACCTTCGGGCAGACCTCCCCCTGTTTCATTGCCGGAATAAGGCTGTGTCCGCCGGCAAGGACTTTCACGTCCTCTCGGTACTTGGCGAGCAGCTCGAGCGCCTCCTCAACCGACAGCGGCGACCTGTACTCGAAGGCCGGAAGCATCAGGCGCCTCCCGTCCCGCGGCACGAGCGAACGATGCGCCAGATCTTCTCGGGCGTCGCTGGAGGATCCACGTGAAGAACGCCCAGCGGACGCAGGGCATCGACAACCGCATTCATGACGGAGGCAAATGCGGCCATCGTGACCGTGTCACCGAGGCCCTTGGCCCCAAGCGGGTTGAGCGTGGTCGGTGTCGGCAGGCTTGAAATATCAAATCGAGGCACCCCCTGAGCCCTGGAGACGGGGCGTTCCATGAAAGTCCGCTGAAGGGGCTGGCCATCGTCACCCCGGGGAGACCCGGCCAGAAGCGCGAGCTCAATGCCGAGTGCAATTCCGCCGCGCACTTGCGCCTCGACCAGGGCCGGGTCAAGCTCCCGGCCAAGGTCTCGGACATTACAACAACGCTCAACGGAGACTTCACCCGTTTCAGAATCGATGACGACCTGAGCCACGTGAATGGAAATCGGATGTGTCGAGCCTTGCGGCTCGAATACGAACGTTTCCTCAAGCAATGGCGAGGATCCTGGCTCGAGCTGACTGGCCCCATGGGCAAGAAGACAAAGATCTCGGTAGCTGACCCTGCGGCTGCCCGAGACAAAGTCGGCGCCATCTCGGTCGACGTACTCGACAGAAGTGCACAAAATGCCGGCCGCCACGCCACGAAGCCTTCGCTCAAGCGCGCGTGCGGCGCCCAGTACAGCAGAGCCGGTTGTCGCGATCGAACGCCCGCCGAATGAGCCGACTCCAGCTCGCATCGTCTGGGTGTCAGCACGCCCCACGCGTACAGCGTCCGCCTTGACCCCCAAGGCATGGGCTGCGATCCGTGCCAATACAGTCTCGTGCCCCTCGCCACAGGCCAGTCCGCCCGTGAAGACCTCCGCCGAACCGTCCGCACTGACATGAACCGTGGCGGCCTCCCAGGCCGGCCCGCCGGTCTCCCTGGAGGGCCCCTGCGCCCCGATCCCGACCAGGAGCGCAACTCCCAGGCCCACAAGCTCCCCCTTGCGACGCCGCGAGCTTGTCTCGTGCCTCAAAACGGCATACTGCGAACGCTCCACCGCCCTGTCAACGAGGCGGGAAAAGTCGCCGGAGTCGTAGCGAGCACGGGTCACGGTGGTCGCGGGAAGCTCCCTGAAGAGGTTCAGGCGCCGAACCTCCACGCAATCGAGCTCGAGGGCCGCTGCAACGAGGTCCATGGCTCGCTCGATGATGTAGCCCGCGCCACAGGCGCCCGCCCCGTGGCACGAAGTGGCGGGCGGGTTATTGGTGAAGACCGCCGTCACGGCCATCCGCGCTGCAGGGATCTGATAGGCGCCACACAGAAGCGTCCCCTCCGCAGAAGGATTGTGTCCAGGAACGATTGGAAGGTACGCGCCAACATCATCGATGCCGTCGTAGGAGATCGAGAGCAATCGGCCGTCTTCCCGCACCCCCACCTTGAGTTCGCCGGAAGTGGCGCGGGCCTGTGTCGAGAAGGCCAGGCTCTCTTCCCTCGTCTCAATCCACTGAACCGGCCGCGGCGCGACGATACGAGCTATCGCGCAGACGACCAGTTCCTCCGGCGTGGCCCCGAGCTTCGAGCCAAACGCGCCGCCGACATCGGGAGTGAAGACCCGCACGGCACTCTGGGGGAGCCGCATTGCGCCCGCAAGCTGTGCGCGCAGGAAGTGTGGAGACTCGGTCGAGCTCCAGACCTCAAGCCGCTTCTCACTCTCGAGCCACCGGGCAACAACACCTCGCGTCTCGAGAGGCGCTGGATGGTATCGAGGCCTGGCAATTCGGTGCGTGAGGACGCGATCGGCCTTCCGGAAGCCCTCTTCAGTGTCACCACCGGAGACGACGAACTGGTAGGCCACGTTGCCCCCGAGCGAGACATGCACGCAAGGAACGCGCTGAAGCAGCGCGGATTCTGGCTCCAGTATCCCTGGAAGCGGCTCGAGGTTCACCTCGAGCCCTTCCGCCGCTTTCCGAGCCTCGGCGACAGACTCGGCGACGACAGCCGCCAGCGGCTCCCCCGCAAAACGAGCCTCCCACTGCGCAAGCGCAGGGCGAGGAGGGCACCGAGTGTTCGGCGGAAGCGGACCGATCCATTCGAGAGGGTCACACACGAAGGCAAGCTCCGTGTGGGTAAAGACGCCCACGACGCCCGGCGACGCGGACGCTGCGGGAGTTTCGATCGAGCGGATCCGCGCGTGGGCTTCCAGGCTCCGGACCAGGTGCACGTGGAGAACCTCAGGGGGACGCAGATCCGCAATGAAAAGCCCACAGCCCGACACAAGACGCGGCCCTTCCTCAAGCCCGGTGCTCTCCCCTTCGATTCGTGCGTTGGTACTCACAATTCTGCCGTTGCGCCGTCACGAAGATCTCGCACTGGAGCGGCAGCCAGGGAACGGACGGCGTCCACTATTGGCTGATAGCCCGTGCATCGACAAAACACACCCTCCAGTGAACGGCGAACCTCGTCTTCGCCGGCGACCGGCTTTCGCTCAAGGCACTCCTTCGCCGCCAACACGACTCCGGAAGCGCAGAAGCCGCAGGTGAGGGCGCACTCCTTCAGAAGTGCCGACTGAACGGGGTGCAAATTTCCGTCAACAAGAAGGCCTTCAAGGGTCGTCACTTGAGCCCCGTCCGCCTGAACCGCCAGGCGAGTGCAGGCCTTCAAGGTCAGACCATCGAGGGTGACAAGACAGGCGCCACATTGCGAGGTCTCGCAACCCACATGGGTACCGAACAACCCCAGATGGTCCCGGAGAAAGTCTACGAGCAGGGTCCGCGCCTCAACTTCTCTTCGGTAAGCGCGACCGTTCACGCTGACGGCCACCGGATACTTCATCGGACCTCCCCATTCAGAAGCATTCGGGGAGACATTTTAGTACACCGCCTCACAAATGAGTCACGGAATTTTTTTCCCGGAAAAAAACCGCCCGGGACGGGGAGAGTCCGCAGTGGAAAAAAGTCCCCCACCACGGACATCATCCTTGTCTACGAAGCCAGCTGGGAGTGAGCGGTCGATCGACGGAGGCGGCCGTTCAGTTTGCGCATTTCTAGCCGTACCAGATCTCGCTTCTCGAGGTATCGGGTGTACTCCAGGTGAACCTGAGCAGTGAGGTCCTCGGCGCTTTGCCGAATGGCGACCTCCAGACTCTTGAGGGTTTCGACTGACGTCGTGTTTGTCTTGGCGTTAATGGCTTTGGCTCCCTTTGCGAGCCTACCCTATCCACCCCTCATGAAGATCGCGTGAACGGCGTGAGAAATCGGCGGGAAGGTCCAGGTCCACCACGGCCCGGCCTGACGGTGTACCACAGATGTATCGGGAATCCGTTGCGGGCCACCAAGGGGCAAAAAAAGCCCTCCCCACGCCCGGGAAGGGCTTCATGTCAATATCTTGTATCGGACTTGCGACCGGATCAGAAGGAAAGCTGGAGCTGCGTCCTCCAGAGGAGACCCTGCTCGCCCGCTGCGATGCCGGCCGCAGAGGAGTTGAATGAGGAGCTCGTGTCGCCGTCACCCGTGGTGCCGAGCGTACCGTCGAGGTCCTCGGTCGAGTCGGGGATGCTGCGCGAAATATCAATCCACGCAACGTCCGTCTGCAGCTTGATCCTGTGGTTCCCAGAAATATACCAGTTAATTCCGGGACCAGCCTCGAAGCCGTTGCCTTTCTGCATGTTGTCACCCCAGACGAATGCGGCCCGACCGGTGAGCTCAACATCATCAGAAACCATCAATCCACCCTGGACGTACAACCCGTGCGCGAATTGCGAGCTTCCGTCGCCAAGCGGGATAGCCGCGTTCCCACTCTTGTAGTCGACCCAGCGCATGACGTACTCCGACTGAAGGGAGATAACCTCGTACTTGAACTGGGTATCCACACCAAACTGGTAGATTTTCACACTCGGACCATCGACCCCAGATCCAGATGAGTTGTTATTCTGATCCGTGGCGGCAGAGGCACCCACGACGAAGAGGCTCTTGTTTCCGGGGTTGCCCTCCTCGTACTTGCCCTTCTCCACCTTGTCGCCCCAGAACTGAAAGTCGAGTTTTCCAACCAAAGCCGGAATATTGTCCACCGCAGAGGGAGGCACATTGCCGCTGTCGAAGCCGTTGGTGATGGCGAAAGCATAAAAGACCGTGGGAGCATCCCCCTTCACGTCGCCCAGGTCGCCTCGGATCCAGGCACCGAGATTACGATCAATGCTGAAAAATTCCGTCGTCAAGTTGCGCTCCACCATTTGGAGTCTGCCGGAACTCACCGCTTCCTGACGCATGAAGTAGGGCTTGAATTGCCCCACGCCGATTCCAAGCGCCCCCTCGTTGCCAGCCCCGGCGAGCAAACCCCCTGCCCAGTACTCAACATAGGCATCCAGAGTCTTCCAGGCACCGGCGCCATCGGTATCGCCGTCCGCCTGAAACTTGTAGGTCAGATCCCTCGTGAACACGTTGCCCTCGGCGACCAAGCGAGCTCTCTCAATCTCGAGGGCGCTGTCGTCAGACTTGCCCGCCTCGTCCGTATCGACAGAGTCCCCCCGCACTTCCCTGGCGAAGTAGGAGTACCGAAACTGAAGCTGGACACCCAGCCGCAGCAGGTTGTCTCCTGTCCTGTCCTTGAGGTAGAAGCCATCTTTCTTGTCATAGCCAGCCAGGACCACGGATTCCTGACTCTCCTCGGCACCTCCATTGCCGCTGTGGCGCTCGAGATCCGGCAATCGGGCGAGGCTCCCCAGGGCCCTACCATCTGACCTGACCTCACTCACGTTCGAGTCATCCGCCTGGAGGACCCCGGACGTAACCGAACCGGCAACTAGCAGCGCCAGTCCAACAGAAATCGCAGATCTGGAAGGTTGATGCACCATCTTCTCTCTCCTAAAAAAAGTACCAGTTCCACCGCGATGCCGCGCGGCCCAAGTGATCCACCCTGAACGGCGACATCCAAGAATTGGGCGGCATGGTAATCGTTTTGAGAGCCCGTGGGAACATCCTGCCACGAGAATCTGGGAAGACCTCGCAGGAAGCCAGATCGCGGATTCCAGGATCCGGACGTTATCGGAACCTCAGCAGCCCTGGAGACGGATCCTCGCCGCCACGGAGCGAATGAGCTTCACACGCAGCGTAAATCGGCTTGAGCCGGGCGTAGACCTTTACAGCCTCGGGCCGGGGCTTGATCCGGCTCTCCCTGAGAGGCTCGGCAAAACCGGCGACGACCTTCTCCCACGGCAGGCTATTCCCATCGGTGAGGCCATCGGCGTGGTAAGCCCTGAGGGCAGCGCCCAGAGCGGCCGAGTTGGATATCTGGAACTGGTAGACCTCTGCATCCAGGACATCCGCCATGACCTGGAGAATGTCGCGGTTGACAGCGGAGCCTCCGGTCGCGTGCACGGTGCTGATACTCACTCCCATCCACTGCGAATGATTGGAAATCGCCATCATCTGCGCCTCGACGACCGCCCGCACATTTCCGGCGCCGTCCCTGGGGTCAAGGTGATATCTCCGCACGCCCGGCTGGTGAACGCGAGGCGTGATCTCTGGCTTGAACCAGGGAAGCATCACCCCTCCCCGATTGCCCGGGGGAGTGCTTCGAAGAGCCATCGAGAAGCCCTGCCAGTCGAGGCCGTGCTCCTTCCGCACCTCGTCCCGGGCAAGCCCACCGTTCTCGAAGCAAATAAGGCTCATGTAGTCACCCGTGGGCGATCCGAAGACGTGCCCGCTGCCAGTCGGGTCGACGATCGGCCTGGGCAGGAAGCCAAAAAATGTTGTCGAAGTTCCCAGCGAAATGGCAACCTTGCCCTGCTTCACCAGACCGACCCCGATCAAGCTGCAAGGGTTGTCACCCGACCAACTGATCACCTTCGTCCTGGGACTGAACCCGTATCGCCTCACCCAGTAGGACGAGAGGTTTCCGACCATGGACCAGGACTCCTTGAGATCGGAAAGCTTTGTCTCAAGGCCCTCTGCCGTCGCCCGGAGAGCCGCGGGAGCCCACAGCTTCGAGACAATGCCCATCAAGTTCATGCCGGCACCATCCCCCGGATCGATCGGTGCGTGCTTGCCCGCAAGGAGCGAGGCCATGAAGGAGCTGACGAGGTGAATCTTGTCGGTGCGGGCATAGCCCCGGGCATCCTCTTTCGAAAACTTCCGGATCTGGGGTCCTGTGAAACGTTCGAAGGCCCGAGAGCCCGTCAAGGCCGCCAGGACCTTGTCGCCTCCAATGGCCTCGGTGATCTCCCTGCATTCCTCCGCCGTGCTCGAATCCATCCAGATCGGCGAGGTCCTCCTGGAAAGTAGAGTCTCTATCTGGTCGGCAAGAGGCCTCGCTGGATCGAGCGCCTCGAGGGCCGCGGTCGCGCGGTTGTTCAAGTAGACGCTTCCGTGCTGCTGACCGGAGCCGGAGATGGCGCACACTTGCTCCAGCGGGATCCCGCTTTCCTTCGCCAGGATGCCCATCAGCACATCGAGCGCTTCGACCCACAAGAGCGGCGGGGAATGTGCCACGAGCGGGTTGTCGGCGGGAAGGACACCGTTCCTCGTGCCGTACGCGGGGAAATGCACATCGAACTCGAGGGAATGCTCGAAGATCCGCCGACGTCGGGAGCCATCAATCTCGATGGCAAGCACGGTCAAGCTCTGTGTACTCGAATCGAAACCCAGATAGATTGACATACAGGTGCGACTCAGCTTACCGAACCTGCTACTTCGTCTCCAGCGGAAGTTCAATGATGACGAGACTGCGCGCGAAGGAGCGAAAGATCTTCCCGTCTCGCTCGATGAATTCCGCTGGCAGAGTTGGTGGCTTCGTGGCACGCACAGCCAGTTCGGGCAGCTCCCGTTCAAACGCGAGATCCCTCGAGTGCACACTGATCCCGACGTCCAGCTGGTCGAGCGCGAGATAAACGGCCGGTCTCGAGGGGAGGTCGAGCCCTGGCTCGTCGAATACTCCCGAGGCCGAGTCGAAAGCGAGTGGAAGTGTGAAGGTCCCACCCTCGAGTTTCCCCTGCTCGAGGGCCGCCGAGCGCGTCATATTCTCCCCGGGAAGCCTCAGAATTGCGTCACCCGAGAGCTTCCGTTGCGCCGGGGAAAAGCCCTGCACGGTAATCGATAGCCGCCTCGCGAGGCTCGAGTAAGTTGCGCTCCCCGTGAGCGGCTGCTTGAGCACTGCTTCTCCGAGCAGGTGAATTTGACGCCGGCCCCAGGGTTGGGCGTGGATATCAAGCCGCGCCACGCCGCCATCCACGGAGGAAATCGCAAGCGGCACCAGCTCCGCCGAAGCAAGACCGGGCGACCATCGGTTCCGGGAGCTCTCCATTTCGACCGAGAACGCGCTCAGGCCTCGCCCCTGGCAGTAAAGGGCATGCTCCTGCCGACCGGAGGACCGCAGATCGATGCGCGCAAAGGCGACGCCGTGTCGTGCCCCCGATCCAAAGAAGGCCACGCGGGTCAGGGTGGCGAAGCTCGGCCTCAGGTGAAGCGAGGCGTGAAGCACGGGGAGCAGCGCGACAAACCCTGACGGCAGCACGAGGATCCATAGCGGAATCCACTTGCGGCGCAGCCTCCTGCGAAGCGCGAAGAAGCCCAGGGGCCCGACCAAGAACACGTAGGCGACAAAGAAACCCAGCACGGCAAAGAGGGAGGTCGAGTCGCGCAGCTCGAGCAGCTCGGGCGTGCTCCGCGATAGCCCCGAGAGATACTCGGATCGGGGCATGCCCTCGCTCCAGATGGAGTTCCAGAGCTCTTGATTCAGGGACAGGACCGTGGGGTCAAGGCTCAGGTGCGCAACCCGGCCGAAGGCCACCGGGCGGACAGAGAGGATCGGCAACTTCGACGGCTCGGCCCGCGTGTCGATTTCTCCCCACTGGGTCGAATCCTCAAGCTCCTCAAGGCAAACGAGCGTGCCTGCAACGTCCACACGGGCGGATCTGCGTACGGCGAGAAGCGTCGACCAGCCTTCGATGGACTGCGCCGTCCCTGGGTCCATCGAGCCGAAAAAGACGACGGCACCTCCCCATCGCACGAAATCGAGTAGCGCCTGACGCTGAGCGCGGGTCCACCGCGACAGGTCAGCCCACTGGACGAGCACCGTGTCCACCTGCTTGTAGGCGCGTGGATCCTCCGGAAGCCAGAAGGCTGGCGTTACCATCCAATTCTCTCCCTGGGTTCGAGCACGGGCGATCCTCTCCTTGTCCTCGCTCACCAACAGATAGTTGCGTGTCTCCTGCCGAGAGTTGCGCGACAGGAGCCCTGGCACAGGGATCGCGAGTTCGATCACGCCCTCGGGGGCGACCAGAGCGATCGTTCCACCTCCAGAGCGGATCTGGCGGCCCCATTCGAAGCCCTCCGACCATCGCAGGGCTGTCCTGGTTCCGGCAGGCGCGACAAAGGGCCTGGGAGGCGGCGCCTCTCCACCACGAAGCTCGAGCCTCAACGTACCACGGATCTCCCTGCCGCTTGAATTCTCAAGGACCAGTGTGAAGAAGCTCGGGGATTCGACGCCATTCGTCTCGAAGAGTCGGCCGTTGAATCCGTACGTCAGATCCAACTTGAGTGGCAGCTCCGGCTGCTGCGCCCGGGCCGTGTTCGTGCAAGGGCCAAGGAGTGCGATGAACAGGAGCACCACCACCGCCGGGCCCGCGGCCGGCCCGGACGGAGGGCTCTCCGGGCGCTTCGGCAAGTTACGGCGAGTCCAGATTGTCCAATCCGCAAGGATGATGGCGCCGAGCGCGAGCAGGAAAATAGCGGCAATCCCTCCGTGCCACGTCAGATACCGGCCAAAGGCCTCGTCGGGGTCCAATCGAGGGGCCATGGAGTCTTGCACCAGAAGGGTCAGGATCGGCGTCACGAAGATGAATGGGTACAGGCCGCGGGGAAGCCAGCCCTCGCCAAGCCCCATGAGAAGTAACGGCGGCCCGATCAGGACCGCGCCCGCGGAGAGGAGTATCACAAACCGCAAGGCCGCCTGCGTCTCGACGAAACGGGCGACGACCCTCCCGAGAAGGTACGTGTTGACGACGAAGATGGTGATGGCCCCAAGAAGCTCGTGCCAGGCGCGCTCGAACCGTTCGAGCGCGGCCGGTTGAGGCGCCGCCATCGAGGGTCCGACGCTCTTCAGGGCGCACTGGAGAACCCCCCAGTGCTGGGCAAGGAAAACCACAATGAGAAATAGCAACGTGTTTGCCTGGAACACCCCTCGTGAAACCTTGAAACGTCCGATCCGTTCTGTCCAGGTCAGTTTTTCACGAGCGTCACCGAGTGCGAGTAACCCCAGGAAAAGCACCAGGCTGGTACCCAGAATGGAGAGCACAATATGGGGATTCGCATCCAGCCTGAGGCCCCCTGCCTGAATCCTGGGCGCGCCGTCAAAACAAAGACCCAGGATAGCGGCCCAGAGAAAGATGATCCATCCGATGAGCAAGACCCGGCGCAGTGGGTAGTCAAACCCGTCGAGCCAGCGGGGCCGATTCTCGTAAAAGAATGCGATTTCAACGCGCCTCGTCTGGGTGAATCGCGCCTTACGAAAGAAGCGTCGCTTGCCGTCGCCGGCAAGCACGATGTTGCCGAAGTTGTTGAGCCCGGGAAGGAACCGGTGCGCCGGCCCCAGGAGTACGAGCCCGACGAAGGGCGCCGAAACGATTCCCCATAACAGGTAGGGATAGATTTCCGTTGGTATGCGGTAGAGGTAGAGGACTGCGTCGCTGTCCCACAATCTGGAGAAGAGCGTGTTCTGGTAGAGCTCGCTGACGAAACACCGCACCGGCGTGATCCAGCCGATGACATTGGGAACGGGCGCGAACCCCAGGAGCATTCCGAGGCCAAAGGTGAAAATCGTCGCCGGGACTCCAATCCATTCGCGCTCGAGCAGGAACATCCCCAGGGAGACGGCTATGATGACGTTCGAGTAGACCGCCAGCACTGCATAGCCCCCCCAGAGGCTCCAGAACGGCACTCCTCCCAGCATGTAGGAATAGAGCTGAAATGGCAGGCTCACGAGCAGGAGCCCCAGCGCAAAGACCCAGGCAAGCAGCCAATTTCCGAGCTGGATTCGCAGCGGTGAAACGCCGGTGACGACCACCTGATCAAACACCTTGTCCATTCGAGGCCCGTCGATCGCGCCTGCCAGCCGGATCGGCAAGAGCACAACCAGCAGGCCAAGGAGCACCAGGAAATTGACCGAGGAGAGGTGAGCTCCGGCGTACCCCTCCGAGACCGAGGCGTCGTCGGACAAAAGAACAGCCGAAAACGTGATCACGTCCGCGAGAAGGAGAGCGCCCGTGGCGAACACAAAGATCAGCCCCAGTCGGGGCCCGGTGAGCTGAGTGGAGATCTGACGACCGATGAGCGGGTTCTCCAGAAAGAAACGCTTGAGCTGCGAGATCATGAGACGATCCCCTTCGTGCGTTCGAGGAAAATAGCCTCGAGGTCCACTTTCTCTTGCGAGAAGCTCACGACCTCAATATCCGCCGAGATCAGGGCCCTGAGCACCTGGCTCGAATGCCGTCCGGCCATCCGCCCCTCGATCCGGGGGCCGCCAGACGTGGTCAGCGTGGCCACCTCCACTCCCTCCACAGCCTTGACGGCCTCGAGCGTCCTTTGCGCATCCTCCTCCGCAACCTCCACGAAGAACCCGAAACGCTGTGCCCTGAGCTCCTTTTTCACGACGCTCAGGGAACCGCTCCACACTACCCTGCCCAGCTCGACTATGGCAGCGTGGGTGCATATCTCCTCCAGATCAGCAAGGATGTGGCTCGAGATGATGACCGTCTTGCCCATGCTGCCGAGCTCCTTGAGAAGCGAGCGGATCTCGATACGGGCCCGGGGATCAAGCCCGCTTGCAGGCTCGTCAAGAACCAGCACCTGCGGATCGTGAAGCAAGGTCTTCGCCAGGGCGAGGCGCTGGCACATGCCAGTCGAGAGAGTGTTCGCGGTCTCGTGGCGCACGCCGATCAAGTCCGTGAGCTCGAGCACTGCATTGACCCGACTCGTCAGCTCCCGACCTCCAAGGTCGTGGGCGCGGCCAAAATACTCAAGGTATTCCTCGCAGCTCAACGTACGAAATTGGCCAAATTGATCGGCCATGTAGCCCAGGATCCGCCGCGCGGCCCGCACCTCCCGGGAAAGGTCCTCACCGCCGATGGCAATCTTGCCGGTGTCCGGCTTGATGAGCGTACTGATCATCTTCAGGGTGGTTGTCTTGCCAGCGCCGTTGGGCCCAATGAGCCCAAAAATGCTGCCACGAGGGACCTCGAGATCCATGTCATCAACTACTATTTTGCCGTCGTAAGACTTTCGAACCTTTGCGAGTTGAATCATGGCCGAGTACATTCTTCTGCTTCCACCGGAGTCGCAAGTCTGAAATAATCACAAAGGTTTCGAGCATCGCAGCAAGGTTCTCTGCCCGCGCCCGGCCTCGGCGCCCGGCCGGAGCGCCTCCCCACGAACTGAGAAGGCATGGAAAAAGTCAACGTCGGCGACATCGAGCTGGTCCTCACTCAACCTGTGCAACAGGACCTCAATTGGATCGGGCAGGAGGATCTCGTCGAGCAAATTCTCGCCTCGTGGCTAGTGGCCGGTGAAAAAGACCTGCCGCTTTGCCCCAGGCTCATTGGCAAGCCAGGCGTGGGCAAGACAACCCTGGCATGCTTCGCCGCCCGCTCGGCCGGCCTCGAGACCTATATTCACCAGTGCACGGTGGACACCCGCCCCGAGGATCTGCTCGTGACCCCGGTCCTCTCGAGGAGCGGTAAGATCTCTTATCACGCGAGCCCCCTCGTCTCGGCAATGATCCGGGGCGGGGCCGTCATCCTGGACGAAGCGAATCGCATGAGCGAAAAGTCCTGGGCCTCGCTCGCTCCCCTTCTCGACCACCGCCGGTACGTCGAGAGCATTGTCGCAGGCATCCGCATACCAGCGCACCCCGCTTTCCGTGCCTGCATCACCATGAACGAGGACGCCTCCACCTACGAGATTCCCGACTACATGCTCTCACGCATCCAGCCGTCTGTCAGCGTGGAGTTTCCGGAAAAGGAGGAGGAACTCCGCATCTTAAAGTACCACCTACCGTTCGCGGAGGAGGCAATCCTCGAGATGACGGTGAGCTTCCTCGAGGAGGCGCACAAGTATGGCCTGGGCCACTCCACAAGGGACGGAATCAACATCGCCCGGTATTCATTCAAGATGGCAGAGCGAGAACGCCGGCGCGGCGTTCCCGAGCACGAGATGACAAGCCTCAAGGACCGCTTCACCCGGGCCGTCCAGAAAATCCTTGGCGAGGATGCGCTCGCCTTCAAGAGTCAGTCCGTCGAGGAGCCTCCGCAACAGCTCATGGACTTGCGGGATTTCTTTACTGCGCTCGACGACATGAATGTCAACGAGTCGAAGCCACCGAAGAAGCCCGAGAAACCCAAGCGAAAAGGACGGGGACGGAAGCCCCGGCCGAAGCCGGAGGACGGCGCCGGCGACTCCGGGGACGAGCCCTTCTGATCATGCTCGAGAGCAAGGACGGAATCCTCTGGCTACGGGACATCGCGTTTGTCCCCTCGATCCATGGCCGCGTGGCCTTCGCCCGGGAGACCCGGCGCGTCTTTCTCGGCGGGCGCTTTCCCACGGTGGCGGTGGAGCTGCCCGAGTCGCTCGGACCACGGACGATAGAGGGCATCGAGCGGCTTCCCAAGATCACCACCGTTTCTTACGAGGAGTCGAATGGCACACGCTGCTTCTTCCCCATCGACCCGTGCGACTCCATCATTGAGGCCTTGCGATTGGGCCTGGGCGAAAGCTGCGCGCTGGAGCTCATCGACTGCGACGTGGAAGACTTTCAACGCACTGAGCTTGTCCTGCCCGATTCCTACGCCGTGAACTCCCTCGGCCTTGCCCGGTTCTACGAGGCTGTGCGGCCGACGCTGCAACTCCCAGCCCCCGGCTCGCAGGATGATCAAAGGGAGCGCCACATGGCTGGCCGTCTGCTCGACATCCTGAATGGTGGCCCGCGCGGGCTGCCCGCCCTCTGCGTCATTGGACTGGGGCACATGGAAGGCGTCGCCCGACACCTCGAGGCTGCGCTGAGTGAGGGGAGGAGCGTCCTCGGAGAGATCTCCACAGTCCCCCCGCCCTTTGATGTTGAGATCCACGAGGTCAGCGACGAGGAGTCCCTCTACCACATACTGGGAGAGCTCCCCTACACCACTTATCTCTACGAGCTCCAGCGCTCCTCCATCACGCTAGACCCATTCGAGGCAGTCGACAAGATCAAGGAGCTCCTGCTTGAGGCCCGCGACCGTTACCACACGAAACACTCGCAGGAGTACGAGAAGATCTCCCTCGGATCGTTCCAGAACCTGCTTCAGCTCGTCCGAAACCACTGCCTCCTCGGGAAGCGCCTGACGCCAAGCCTCTACGAGATGGTAATCGCAGCCAAGGGCATCGCGGGAAGCGAATTTGCGATTGACGTGATCGAGACCGCAAAGCGATATCCACCCGCGCACCCGAGCGAGGAGCCGAACACCGCGCATGAGCCCGGCGAAGCCTATACCGACACCTCCGGTGAGAGCGGAAGCCTGGGCGAGGAAGCGCTGTTCGAAGATTCCGTCGACCCCCCCGAGACAGGGAGCAACTCAGGTGTCGAGGCGATTCAAGTCAAGAAGCGCTACGTCGACGAGGCGAAGATCTGGAAGCGTGTCAGGCTTGAGCCTCCCCCACCCCCCAGGGATGTGAAGCGCTGGCGATCCACCTGGAACCCCAACGGCAACTGCTCGTGGACACCCGAAGATGTGCTCATCGAGAACTTCGCCGGTCACATCCGGAGCCGCGCCCTCCTCGAAAGCGGCGTCACGCAGGAGCACCTCGAGGAGTTCAAGACCTCCCTCAAGGACGGTATCCACGTCCGCGAGACCATTCGAAACCTGCACCTGGGAAAGATCATCGTCAAGGAAACACCGCCCCCAAGGGGGCAGGTCGGCGCCGTCGTCATCATTTACGAGCCGCCAGACCCCACGCGCTTCCCGTGGCACATCACCTGGCTCCCGGAGTTCGAATGGGAGAGCGTGCTCGCCTTCTACGCCACGGCCTATTCCGACAAGCTCATCGGGCCCGGGATCGCCCGCTCGCTTTACGGCGGGCAGCTGTTCGTCCGTCCGGACCATCTCATTGAGGACGTCTGGTCCGACACGACGCTCAATGAAGCTCGCGACGATGCCGAAAGGCTTGTTCTTGCAGGGGTACTGCACTCAAGCGATGCGTACGTGGCCTACGTTGCGGCAACTGCGCCAACACCACGCATGAAGGAATACGCTCACCGTTGGGGCAAGAAGATCATCTACCTTCCTCTCTCGGGCTTCAGCCGTAGCACCCTACAGAAGCTGCGCCGCTTCCACGTCTTGAACGGCAAGCCAGTGCGAGGCTGGGCCAATTTGTATATCCGTTGAGGCGAGAATGAGAATGGGGCCCGTCGTCCCTGCGCACTTTCGTCAGTTCCGGCTCGGCCCCTGCTTCTTGCGGCGACCCGGGGTACGGCTGCGTGGATCATGATCCGGCCCCACCGGCATTCCGGTCGTCTCACTGGCCACCGCCGAATCGCCATTGGAGGAGGTCTCGAGGCTTGCCCGTGGGGAGCCGAGATTCTGCTCGAGCCACGCCTCGATGATCGACTTGCGAAAGCGCCACTCCTTCCCAATCTTCGCTCCAGGAAGCTTGCCCTGCTGAGCCCAACGATAAATTGTCTGCCGCTTCAGCTTCAAGAAGGTGGCGAGCTCGTCGATTGTCAAAACCTCGTCATCGAAAACGGACATAGGAATGCCTCCCGCGGTACCGGCAATCGAGAGCTTGATTTTTCGGATGAATAACTGAAGTACCCTATTCCAGACGCGTGAGCGAGCATAACCCAGAGACGGGAGACGTTACCAGTGGGAGACTCGGATTCCGTCGGAGGAACTCCTCAGCCCAGCGATATCCCCTCAAGAGATCCAGGCACGGCTCGCCAAGAATCGCTGTAGCCGCGAAAAGCGCCTCGATGCTCGCAAGGCCACCGTCAGGGTCCTCGTGGATTTTCGAGACGCGAGGATAAGCCGTCAGGATGCCCCGTGGCAGCGAACGATGCTCGAGCCTTGCGCCGTCGAGAATCTTCAATCGGCTAACGAGCTTCGGGAGGCGAGCCCAGGTGGAGTCGAGCAGCACAAGCGCCCCTTCACCCGACAGGAACGAATGATCGGCTCTCGTCAGAGTTGGACCGTCGATTGAGAGCAGGATGCCCGAGCCCACCTCAAGCTTCGCTGGCGCCCACGCCGGGGACTCAAGCCGTTGAAAGGTAACGTCGGGGCGACCTTCGAGGGGCGTCAGCGAGCACTTCCGTCGGTTCTCCTTGTGGTCCTGTATGACCCAGATCCGCACGACGCCATACCTCCGTGCTCAGACGGCCTGACGCTGCAAAATGAGCGCATCAAGCTCGAGCTTCAACCGGTCCAGCACCTCGTTGTAGCCGAACGTTCCGATCTCGACGTCCTTCTTCTTGAAGTTCACGTGGCGCGAGCCGCACCAGAGGCCCAGGTCGGCTTGGTCGGTCTCGCCCGGGCCGTTCACCCTGCAACCCATGACTGCGATCGTGATGTCATGCTCCTTGGCGTAGTGGGTCAGTTCCTTCACCTGAACCGCGAGCTCGACAAAGGCCTCGTTCTCGACTCGAGAGCAACTCGGGCAGGAGATAATGTTAAGGCCTCCGGAAAGCTGAGGGACCGACCGGAACCGACCGTTGCTCATGTCATCGAGAATTTCGAGCCCAGCCACCACCTCCTCATACTTCCTCGGATTGGGAAGCGTGAGCGAGACACGAAGCGTGTCACCAATTCCTCGGGTGAGCAGTTGCTCGAAAGCAATGCGCGTCTTGATCACGCCGTCGGGCGGCAGCCCCGCCTCCGTCACGCCAAGGTGCAAGGGCACCTCCGGCCGCTCCTTGGCGAAGCGTGCGTTCGCCTCAATCACGTTGAGTGGATTTGAGTCCTTGAGCGAGACGACGAACCGCTTGAAGCCGATCGAGTCGAGGATCTCGGCATGGTCAAGAGCGCACTGCACCATCGCCTGAATGTCGTCGTCCTCATACTTCTCCTTGTAGGCAGGGTCGACGGAGCCGCAGTTGACACCCACGCGAAGCGCGCAGCCATGCTCGGCAGCCGCAGCCGCGATGAACTTCACCTTGTCCGCCACCGGCTTCGTTTTCTCCACGTGGTAAAGGTGCCCAGGGTTGTACCTGACCTTGTCGACGTGAGGGGCGACCCGGGTGACCAGGCGGTAGTTTTCCTGGAGGTCCACGACAAGGTTCGCCGGCGTTCGCCGGCGAATCTCCGCCAGAGCCTCGACGTCCTTGATGTTGTCGCAGGCGACTCGGACCAGGCCGGCGCCAGCCTTTCGGATCGACTCGGCCTGCTCCACGGTCGCCTCGATATCCTGAGTATGCGTGGCGGTCATGCTCTGAACGAGGATCGGATGGCCACCACCGATGAAGTGGTTCCCCACTTTCACCTCGCGCGTGGGGTTGCGCGTGAAGCTCAGGCTCATTACTGTGGATTCCTTGTCAAAAAGTGAAGTCGAGGATTGTAAGACTCGCCACGACCGGGGGTCAATGGAGATCAACGCGTGCAACCGAGTCTTTTTTGCCCTCGCAGCCTTGATGGCCCTCGTCAGCCGGATCGATGCTCAGGCACCACCCCCCTCTGCGGGGCGTCCTGTGCGCACGATCACTCTGGAGGGACGGGAGCTCTATCCCGAGGAGACCATCCTGGAGAGAGCCGGCATTCGTCCCGGCGACACCTGGACGGAGGCCTCCGAGGCCCGGGTCCTGGAGCGGCTTGCCGCATGGCCTTTCCTCGCCTCGGTGGGCTTGCCCCGTGTACTTGAAGCGCCCGATGGCGGCGTCGATCTATTCCTTCCCGTCCGTGAGCTACGGACCACGGGTCGCATCACCTTTCACGGCAACGATTCGCTCCTCTCGGCGACTCTGAAAGAGGCGTCAGGGCTGGCGAAGGGCGCCCCACTATCGGAAGACTCAGTCCGGGGGGCCGAGGAAGCAATCATCGATCGCTACCAGGACGACGGGTTTCTGCTGGCCTCCGTCGACGGCGTGGCCACGCCCGGCCCCGGCGGCCGGGCCGACCTGGACTTCACCGTCCACGAGGGCCGCAGGGTCTACTTGAGCGCAGTTCGCCTGGAGGGGGCCTCGCAGGTCCCGGCCAACGAGGTCCTGAGTCTGATCGAGACTCAGCCGCGCCGTCTCTTCGGACTCATCACGCGCGGCTACTACAGACCCGGCAGGATCGAGGCCGACCTGGATCGTCTACGCCGAGTCTATTGGTCGAAAGGGTACCTCGAGGTCGAATTGGGCTTCGGAGGAATCGAGCTCAACGAGAAACGCAATGAGGCGACCTTGACAATCCAGGTGCGCGAGGGCCCTCGCTACGAGATCCGGAACGTCCGGATCGAAGGCCAACGGCTCTTTTCACGGCAGCACCTTGAGCTGGACGGATCGCTTCCTTCGGGGGGCTTCTACACAGGCAAGCTGGTTGAGGACACCTACCGAAGAATTCTCCGCTGGTACCAGGAGCACGCCGACATCGCCCCCGTGGTCCGCGTGCGCCACGAATATCCAAGCCCACTCAGGGTGGACCTGGTCTACGAGATCCGCGAGGAGGAGCACTACTTCACCGGCCTCGTACAAATCACGGGAAACGATCGATCGCTCGACCGGGTCTTCCGCCGCGACGTGACGCTCGTGCCCGGCAAGCCTCTCACGGAGAGCGAAATCGAACGGACCAGGGACCGACTCAAGGCCAACGGCATTCTGGAAAGTTTCGAAATCCGCCAGAGGCGCACCGACGACCCTCACGTGCGCGACGTTCAGATCGCCCTTACCGAGAAGCGGCAGACGGGAGGGTTCCGGGCTGGCGGGGGCGCCTCGGCTGGCGCGGGAGAAGTAGCCTACTTCAGCATCCACGAGTCCAATCTCGACATCTTTCGACTACCCGGCGGCGGGACGGCGTGGAACCAGGCCTTTCGGGGAGGCGGGCAAACCCTCGACATCGAAGTCATCCCGGGAACACGGGAGTCCCAGTACCAGTTCCGGTTCGTTGAGCCTTATCTCTTCCGAAGCGACCTGGCACTCGGGCTCGGAGGGCTGACCAGCCTTTACGACCGGAGGAGCTACGACGAGTCCCACCTACGCGGCGCAGCGACAATTCAGAAATTCTTCGACCGAGACCACCGGCTTTCGCTGTCGGTTGGCTACATCGCCGACGCTGTCGCGATCAACAACGTCGACTCGGACGCGCCTCAGGACGTCCTCGACGCCGGAGGCCACACGTTTCTCGGGTATCCAAGGGTCGAGCTCAAGTACAACAATGTGGTCAGCAGCTACTTCTCGGGTCCGCGAGGCTTCACGGCCACTCTTCGCGCCGACTTCGCCGACTCGGCAACAGGCTCGAGAGTGAATTTCGCTCGGACCACACTCACCGCCGACTGGGCCGTGGGCCTCTTCGACGATCGAAGCGACTACCAACACGTGCTTCGTGTGAGTGTCGACGGGGGTTGGGTCGAGGGGCGTGGCGAGGCTCTGCCGCTCTTTGAGCGGTTTTACCTGGGCGGTCCCCGGTCGTTTCCCGGCTTCAGTTACCGGAGCGTTGGCCCTCGCGAGGGCCGAACGACCCTGGGCGGAGAGGGCATGGTCCACGGAAGCATCGAGTACTCGCTGCCGATGGTACGCCCCGAAGTACGCCCCTTTGCATTCTTCGGGTGGGGCGACCTCGAGCCCAGTTTCTCCCGGCTCTCCGACGAACGGTTCCGCACTGCGGCCGGCGGAGGAATTCATTTCCGCCTGAAGCTCGGTGAGCAGCACCTCCCCGCCACGCTTTACTGGGTGAAGGCCCTCTCGAGCGAAACCGACGACCGGGAGCAGCTCTTTTCCTTCACGGTGGGCATTAACTTTTGAGAAGCGCCTCAAGCTCGCTCTGGTGGGGTGGGCCAGTGACCTCGGCGTCACTCCCGGTGTGGTAAACGTTGACCTCGCTGCGAATCCCGAAGCGGCTGGCGAGATAGATCCCAGGCTCGATGCTGAAGAGGGTTCGGGGGTGGATGATGCGCGTGTCGTGCGTCTCGAGGTCATCAAGATTGGCACCGTTGCCGTGACCTTCCTCGTGGATGGAGTGACCCGTGCGATGGAGAAAGTATTTGCCGTAGCCGGCCTTCTCAATCACCGCACGTGCGACGCGATCCAGCTCATGGCCGCGAATGGGCGTACCCGAGCGAAACGCTTCTCGAGCCTTGGCGATGGCCGCGTCTCTGGCGTCTCGCACAATCTGAAAGACGGAGCTGATCTCCTCCGGCACTCGATCGCCCACGAAGGTGGTCCAGGTGATGTCGGCGTAGATCGATCCGGGCGACTTCTCCTTGGCCCAGGTATCAACGAGCAACAGATCGCCTCGACGCACCGGGGCCGAGTCTGTCTCGGGCACCTCGAAGTGCGGATTGGCTGCGTTGGCGTTGACACCCACGATGGATGCGTGGTCCTGCGTCAAGCCATGGTCCTGGATCCGTTTCTCGAGGTAGTCAAGAACGTCCCTCTCCGAGATCGCACGATTCGCCAGGACTTCCCGCTTCACGTGAGCGAACACCTGGTTCATGAGCTCTCTGAGGATGCGGGCCGAGCGCCGGTGCGATTCAAGCTGCGCCGGAGTCAACGTCGCGTCGAAGAACGAGACCAGATCGGCGCTCGTGACGACCTCCACGCCCATGGATCGCACGAACTCGAGCGTACCTCCATCGACTCGCGACACATAGGGCACATCATTATTTGGCGAGTACTGCATTGCAATGCGCCGGGCACTTTTCAGGCTCGCCCTGACCCCTTCCCCAAGCGACTGCCAGGAGAGGTAGATCCGGTTCTGGCCCGGAAGCGAATCGAGCATCCCAGGCTCAATGGCGTGGGAGATCTTCTGGGGCTCCCCGCGCGCTGGCACGTAGTAGAACCAGCGCCGCGTCCCGCACCGAGTCGGGTCGAGCCCGAGCACCTTGCGGGAGATCGGATCGGCGCCTCGAAAGTCGTAGAAGAGCCAGCCGTCAAGACCCGCCTCGCGGAGCGCGGACTGCACGGCCTCGAGAGAAAAAACCCGCGTCATTGGTTCCATTTGAGGTAAGTTACCGGAGCAGTGGAGGGTGAGCAATGAGCGACACAGGTCAACCACCCTGGGCGGTCCAAGATCGGCATCTCACCGTCACCGTCACCGTCACCAGTCACCAGTCACCAGTCACCAGTCACCAGTCACCAGTCACCAGTCACCAGTCACCAGTCACCAGTCACCGTCACCAGTCACCAGACTCGAGAAGCTCCACAAACTTCTCGACAATTGCAGTTCCTCCAGGCCACGGCCCGATAAAGCGAAGTCGGGGCGGCACGGGAGAGGCTCAGTGACTCCGATATGCCGGGAAAGCCACTTTGCAGGTTCCGCCCAAAGCTTCCAGCAGCTTTCCGTTCGATACTGAAGGCAGGTGAGTAAGACGTCGAAAACGCACCCGGCATTTTTGGCCGAATGCGAAGACGCCGAGAACCTCGCGATCCTGAAGACTTGGCACTGAACTCTGGAACCCCTTGAGCTTCGAATCCACCCTATCGCCGACACAAGTTCACCTGCTGGAGCAAAAAGCGATCGATGGAATCCTCGTCTACCGAAAGAGGCTTGGATTCTATCCCGAGGGGCACCCGCGCCTTGTTGAAGCCCTGAAGGCGCTCCAGGTCGCGCTGGTCGAACACGAGAAGGAGACCGGCCTCCCCCTCACACTTTCCTCTGCCGAGCCCGTGCATTCGGCATCTTCGACTCCGGCCACCAAAGCCCCAATAAATCCCGAAGTGAGCGCGCTTCGAAGGACCCTCCAGCGATTGCTGGTGCGGTCATTGACTGTCGAGGCCGGAGCGACCCCGGAGGAGCTCCGGAGACTCTGCACACTTCTGGCCCAGGATACCCCGCGAGCCGAGCGCGACCACACCCCACTGGCGACGCCGAAGAGCTCGGCATACGTGCACTTTGCCAGCTTCTCCGAGGACGATTCAAGGGACGACTTGACGCTCAAGCCCTCCAGCGTTCCGGTTTCCCAGGTAGAAAATGCTGTCAAGAGCTTGCCGGCCGACTTGCAAGACGCCGTCTACAAGGCGATCGAGGGTCGCGGCCTGCTCGGGAGGCTCACGGTCGTCCGCGACGTTCTTTGTGCCTCCAACGCTCCGGACTCGGAGGGCTCTGCGAAGAGGATCAATCTCCTGGGGACTTTGCTCGAGAGAGCGTTCAATGCACTCGAACGTTCCCCCGAAGGGAACGTCGATCAGGCCCGCGTGGAGATGATCGTCGAATCGACGGTAAGTTTCCTCGAGGAAAAGGCCCAACAGGTTTCCGACGCTACAAATTCCCCTGGTCAGGACTCCTCCCTTGGGGGAATTATCAACGAGCAGAAGCAGAAACTCGAATTTCTCTTCAAGAGGTGCTCTCACACCAATCCAAAGGGCGCTCCCAAGCTTCCCGAGGCTCCCATTGACAGCCCGGCGGCAAGTGGACCGGAGAAGAAGAGCCCTCCGGCGCCCTGCGCGACTCCCGACCCCGGAGCTGAATCAGCCCCCCTGGCGGGGCTGCCGGAGATCCAGCTCTCTCCAGGTGAAAGGCAGGAAGTTCTCAGGGACGCGACTCCCTATCAAAACTTCTGCAAGATTGTCTTCGAGGTGCTCTCACGAGATGTCGAGTTGGCCAGACAACCAGCCTGTTGGCCAGCGCTGATCAAACCAGTCATCGAGGCGGCGCCGTCTGAGGCCCAGCTCGAGAACGCTCTGAGCGAAGCCCTCGAGCTCATCAATGACCGCAAGAGCGAAGCCGCCGAGCGTTTTCTGGGTGAGCTGATGGCCGGGATCCAGCAACCTGCATTTGTTGGGAAAATGTTGGATGACTTCGTCCTCAGGTGCCCTGGATTCCCCTCCAGCGCAACTCTTCTTCGCCACATCGAGGAGAAGAACCCGAAGCTCTCGTTCACAATCTGTCAATGGCTTCACAAGAACGGCCGCTCAGGCCTGAAGACTCTCGCGGAATCCAAGCTCCTTTCCCGAACTGGGACCCTTGACGGCCTCTTGCGTCTCATCCAGGAGGCGCCGGATTGCTTACTTCAGCCACGGGTTCTCGGGGGGGCGCTCCTGAAACACAAGGACGACGACATCTTCGCAGGATTCAAGCAGTATTTCGCAAGGGCAAACGAAGGGGAGGCCGACCGAATCTTCAGGATACTATCCGACTCCATCCATGGAGCCGGGGAGATCCTTGGCGCCGCGATGGAAAGCTCCAACCCGGCGTTGAGGGTTCTCGCCATCGCCAACCTGTGGAGAGCTGGAACCTCGCGTGCTTTTCGCGTCATCGAGGCAATTCTCGTGAAAAACAATCTCGTGAAATCTCCCCACCTGGCCGAGGTCGAGGCCGCGGCGGATTCGCTGCTCAAGCTTCAAGGAGAGACACCCGAGAACCTACGTCGAAAGATCCTTGGCGAAAAGAGCTTCTTTCGCCACACCTGGCGCAAAGGGATTCGCAAGGCGCTCACAGAAGCCGCAGCCAGGAGGCAAGGGGGCTTCTCATGTTGACTCCGGAAAAAACTAGCTGGGCATTGGCCCAGGAGATCTTCCATGCCATCGGAATGGCTGCCGTCGCCTCCCAGACGTACTCGGTAAGCCATCGGCGGGTTGCGGAGGCGCTCGAGAAGGCGATCAGCCTGATCGAGCATCTCTTCCAGCAATTGACCAAAGCACAACACATTACCTTCATGAGAAGCGGTGATCAGATCGAGTTCCGCAATGTCCCCCTGGCAAGAACAGGATACCTGGGCGATCGCCTTGCAAGGGCACTGAAGGCAAGGGGGTGCGCCGGGCTACAGCTCGAGCGAGGCATCACCGCACAGGATCTGGTCGCCCTCCTCACCGAGTTGCGCTGCGCCCGAATCCCGGACGGCGGATTCTCCGGGGAAGGAGAGAAGAATCGGGAGGGCGCAGTTCCAAAGTTCCATCTGGCCAGCCAGGCCGAGATCGACGAGATCCGCGCCAAGAACCTCCTTGGCCGCGGGGCGACCTGGGGAACCCATGCCATCCCCGACCTCTCGGTATTCGAGGGAACCGCTCAAAATCTTCTCTCCGCCTACCGCGGGGTCTTCGCAAACCTGGGCCAGCCGATTCGTTTCAGCAAGGGGCTTCTTGCCGAGACCGTCGATCGAGTGGTGGCACTCCTCGGCTCCGAAAAGGAGCGCCTCGTGCTGGGGGCCAGCGGCGAATATTTCGACGACTTCACGTACCGTCACTCGGTGAATGTTTGCCTCATCACGGCAATGCTCGCGAGCGAGATCATCAAGGACCCTCAGACTCTGCGCAGGATCTCCGTGGCGGCGCTTCTGCATGATGTGGGGAAGGGCCGCGTGCCCGAGGAGATTCTCCACAAGCCTGGGAGGCTCACTCCTGAGGAGGAGGCCGTGGTGCAACTGCACCCCGGGCACGGGGCAGAGATTCTCCTCGCCGCGGAGGACATGGACCCCCTTTGCATTGCGGTGGCGTTTGGACACCACAAGGTCCTGGGACGAAGCCCTTACCCTGGCACGCTTCGGCCGTATACGTGCGACTGGATCACACGCCTCGTCTCAATCGTCGATGTATACGAGGCCCTCACCGCCCAGCGACCCTACAAGCGAGGCATGTCCACCGATGCTGCCTTCAAGATCATGCTGACAATGCCTGGAATGGATTCCCAGACACACCTCCTGAGGCTCCTTTACAACACCTTGAGTCCCTTCCCCGTCGGGTCACTGGTTGAGCTATCAACCGGCGAACGAGCTGTCGTCACGGGGCTGAATCCTGAGACCCCCCGGCTCCCGAGGGTTCGAGTCTTGACCGATCCGTCTCGCCAGGAGTTGGCTGAGCCGCTCGACCTGGACCTCTCCCAACCGAGCACCTCGGCCTACCGAGGGACTCCTCGAGTTGTGAGTCAGGCAGTCGTCAAGCAGTCGCTGGACCACGACGCTCTCGCCGAAAATATCGAGCCCTAGCCCACGGAAATCCTCGGCGCTCCGCTCAAGGGCAACGAGACACTCATGGCGCGGGAAGGGTGAGCGTCGTGCTGCCGGGAGGAGTCGACGCGGGAATGATCGTTGCCGCCCCCCCCTCGATCTCGAACGCGCCGCCGATCAAGCAAGCCGTCTTGAAGCATCGATCGCGGCATCACGCCTTCGAGTATACCGCACGCGGGCAGTGATGAGACCTTTTGCAGCCTGCGAAAGGTTGCGGCTGCTCGCGCCAGAGGCGCCCGGCGCCCATCAGGCGCCGAGGAGGGGGAGGCCGAGTGTCGCGGCCGTCGTGGGGGAGGGTCCGCCTCCCCCACCAGCAGAAACGAGCAGCAGACTTGAGATGGTCCTCCTCTGCCCATTCGGAATGTCTCATGTGTGGGCGCGCGAGGTATAACAAGCGAGCTGCTTCAGGTCGGTCACACCTGTAGGCAGCTTCGCCTCATCGACGAGCATGCTGGGAATACCGTCCTCGATCGGGTAGGCGAGACCGCACTTCGTGCAAACGAGCGTTTCGCCCTCGAGGCGAAGGGGAGCCTTTCCGAGAGGGCAGACGAGAATATCGAGCAAGTCCTGCGGAATTATGGGGTCGGCCACGGTTGCCATATTGTCCTCTGCTTTCAAATTCTTGCCAGCGGTTGCTGCATCTTGATCCAGCCGCCGCCCGCCCTTGAGCCAGCGACGCAGTGTTCGACAATAAATCGTGCCCTCGACACCCTCGCGAACACTTGGATGCACCGTGTCCTTCAGTTGAGGAGGGAGCTCATGGAAAACAAAAATACTGTCCACGAAAAACAAGGCCAAAGCAATGACTGCGTTGCCCAATACAGGATCGCAGCCTGATAGAGGCTCGTCCAGCGCTCCGGGGCCGTCCGCCGAGGCGTGGTCCGGAGCATGCGCCCAGCGCGTGAAGGAGGGAACGCCTCCAGGGGCACGGTGCGGGGGAGGCCTTCCTCCCCGGCGAGCGAGGAAATTCATTATTTTCGCCCTTCAATCCAGGCAGACACGTCCATTATCCCCAGCTCTGACCTCCCGGCCTTCAAGTCCCGGTAACGGAGCCGGCTTTGCCGTACAGGTTGGAACATCGTACTTGTCTATGGAGGAGAAATCGCGTTGTCACGTAACCACACTATCCACCCTGATGCCATTCCAGCTGGCGTCCTGGTCTTCGCCTCCGATTCGACGCACGGACACTCCGTTTCACTCTTGATTCAGCGTGCAGGCTTCCGCCGAGTTCTCGAGGCCAGCGAAATGGGGCTGGTGGACGATATCGTGGCGACTGGAGTTGTCCGCGCCGTCTTGCTGGCCATCGACGCAGAGGCCCCTGAAGCCCCTGGCCTCGTGGCCGGCCTGCGAGCCACGGCCGGGAGGTCAGGAAAGCGGCTCGCGATTCTTGTCCTGGCCCCTCACCCACCCCGTACCCCTGTCCCCGCACGCGTCCACCTGGGCATCGACCAGCTGCTCCTGGAGCCGTTTGATCCGCTGGAGTTTGCGGACCAGTTCTCGAGGGTATTCGCCGACACACAGTACGCTCCGGAGCCACATCCGGCCGCCTGCGAATGCTTGCCACGAACCGCGATTGCCGCACTCGCCCAGGTTGCCTCCTTGATCGAGCAGCGAGAGGACCCTTCCGGGAAACACACCGAGCGCGTGGGAGACATTTCCGCGGCCATTGCAAGGGGGATGGAATTCGAGGAGCAAGAGGTCGAGACCCTACGCCTCGCGGCTCAACTGCATGACCTGGGCAAGGCCTCGGTGGGTGACGCCATTATTCTCAAGCCGAGCCGGCTGACCGGGGAGGAGTTCGAGCGCCTCAAAATCCACACCCTGGAAGGCGCCAGATTACTCGAGGGCACAGGACTTCCGCTCCTCGATGCGGCCGCCCAAATCGCGGCGCACCACCACGAGGCGTGGAATGGGTCGGGATACCCCCATGGCCTCAAGGGAGAGGCCATACCGCTCAGGGGAAGGATTGTGGCGCTGGCGGATTTCTTTGACTCGTTGACTCATGACCGAGTCTATCGACGCGCGCTCCCGAGGGACTTGGTCATCGAGACCGTGAAGACAAACGCCAACGAGCAGTTTGATCCTGAAGTTGTTCGCGCCTTCCTGAAGATCAGTAGCTCGACGACCGAGAGCCAAGTAGCGCAAGAAGTACAGCTTGTGGCAGTCACGGGGAGCTCCGAAACTTGAGAGTCTACAACTCACAAAAGGCCCTCAAACTGCTCAGCTGGGGGAGTGCGAACACGACACCCAACATCCAGGCGATCGCGACCCCATCCGAGGACCCCGTCACGTCGGTTCTCGTTCAACTGATAAACAAAGTGCGTGCGGCAGAGGAAGCGGTTCGCGAGGTGGGCTTTTCTCATGAAGCGACTCAGGCCCTGGGAACCAGCAGCACTGCCACGACCGAGATCCAATCCCTGCTGCACCATCTCGAAGCCCTTTTGGCCACTACGGGAGTCCACCCTCGAGGGCGAGAGGCTGCGATCAACGGGTCCTTCCGTCTTTACGGTCCGATCCAGAAGCTCTCGCCGGTGGAAGTCATCGAGTTCACACGAAACTCACGGAAAACAGGCTGTGTGACCGTAGAGGATGGAGATTTCATTGGGCTCCTGAGCATTCTCGACGGTGAGGTCATCTACGCTGAGGCCGGTGACCATCTCGGTTTCGAAGCCTTCTGCGAGATCCTCCAGGCCACCGACGGCAAGGTAGAATTTTTGAGCCTCCCGATCTCTCCCGAGCAAAGAAACATCCAATACCCGACGGTGGAGCTACTCTTCCGGGCCCTGCAGTCGCTCGACGAGCGAAGCTGTGAGATGAGACGCTAGTCACCGGCTGACCAGGTCCGTGCGGAGGAGTTGCAAGCGCCGACGGGTATCCATGTGCCTGGTTGAGTCCCCGGATTCGTCGCCAAAGAGTAGCGCGAGCTCTCCTCTACCGATGGTGCGAAGAGACTTTGCAGGTAACATGGCGGGTGCATGCGACGGGCCCTGGCTTTCATCAACCCCCGGCTGACCACCCAGAACGTTGGCGACATCTTCATCGAGGATAGCGTGAAGCGGATTCTCGTCCACGACACCGCGAATAGCGTGGACATTGATCCTCGAAGACCCCTCCATCAAGCCGATTTCGACCGTATCAACCACTGCCATGCGGCCATCATCGTCGGGACCAACCTCTGGTATCGCGAGCTTCGTCGGCCCGGCCGCTGGACTCTCACGATCGATGACCTTCGCAAGATCCGAGTGCCCGTGATCCCATTTGGAGTGGGCACCTCGCGGCGCTTCGACGAAGATGATGGCTTCGCGACCGAAACCCTCGAGCAGCTCTGCTGGATTCACGGGAGCTGCACGGTCGGGAGCGCACGCGATCCACGCACGGCTCAGGCGCTAACTGCAGCAGGCATCCAGAATGTAGCCATGACGGGCTGCCCCACGCTCTTCCGCTCGCTCGAAGCCTGCTGGGGCCTTGTTCAGAAGCCCCAGGCGAGCCGGGTCGTAGTCACGACCCGAAACGGCCACAGCCAGAGCGCCCGATCCCTTCTTCGCCACCTCCGCGCACTCGGCCTTGATCCCGTGATCGCGGCACAAAAGCCTCACGACCGGATTCGTCGATCAGCGAACCCCTTCTCGGGGCCTGCTGCGCCAACTCTTTTTCGCCATGATATCGAGCCCTACCTCAAGCTTGTCAAGGAGACGCTTGGTGCCGTGGGTTGGCGGCTTCATGGAAACATGCTCCACCTCGCGCACGGCAATCCGGCCATCTTTTTTGCCAACAACAGTCGGGCTCAATCTTTCTGCGAGGCATTCGGACTGCCTTGCATCTCCGCAGCCGATGGTGAGAAGATCGAACCCGAGCGAATCGCCGAGCACGCCTCGCTCCTTCAGGATCCGCTGACTTTCAGGAAAGTTCCCGAACGCTATCAAGCTGCAAGGGGTGCGATGGTACGTTTCCTCGACGCAAACGGACTGGAGCACCGGCTCGGGCCATGACGGATCTTCGTCTGCGAAGCAGCCCTGGCCAGGGACCTTTCGAGGAAGAGCTCGCGGAGACAGAAAATCAGACTCCGAGGAAAGCTATGGGATCGCTGCTTGCGCCTTGATTCGAGGCCCGCAGCGCTTGTACAACGAGCTCCCATGTCGACTACGCTTCGCCAAAGAATCGCCGCCCGCCGCCGGATCTACTTGCTCCGCCACGGGGAGGTAAACTATTTTGACTTGCACGGGAAGCCGTTCCCTCACTACGCGGTGGGGCTGAGCAGTCGAGGGATTGAGCAGGCACGGGCAGCCGCCAGGGCCCTGAGAGAAGCCCCCATCGACCTCGTAATCCACACAGGGCTCCCGCGGACACAAGCCACCGCGGAGATCACTATTGGAGGCCGACCCGTCCCTGTCGAGATTTCTGAAGCCCTCCGCGAAGTAAACCCTGGACCCTTCGAGCTTTCGCCCCAAGGCTCCAGGCTTGAGACCTACTTCACGTCCGCTTTCAAGGAAGCGCTGACACGCGAGACGCGGTTTCTCGGAGGCGAGGCCTACGGGGAGTTCGAGGACAGAGTGCTGCCAGCATTTCGACGCATTGTCGAGAGAGTGAGCTGGAAGCATCTCCTGATCGTGGCGCACGGAGGCACCAACCGCGTCATCCTCCGTCATGCTCTCCACGCGGGAATGGAGAGCATGGGCCGGATCGAGCAGGAGGCAGGTTGCATCAACATCATCGATTTACATGAAAACGATCAACTCCTCGTGCGCCAGATGAACTTCACTCCTTACTCCCCACTGAAAACAAACATCTGGGCCACAACCATGGAGCAGATCTATCTCGATTACTTCGATGGCTCACCGAGGACTGTCCTCACAGAGGACCCACACGGAGCAGGGAAGTAGCGACGCGAGTGCCGATTTCAAGAGGAAATCACTCGCCCCGACGCCGAAATCAGAAGCTATTCAGCACCCAAGCACTCACCGATCGACGAAACTGGCCATGGGCCGCGTGTGCTGTGAATCTTCCCAGCCGGTCGCCTGCGCATGAACCCTGTCACGCCCTTCCTTCTTCGCGTGGTAGGTGGCGCTGTCAACACAGCGAACAAGGTCTTCCGGCCCTTTCATTTCGTCGCGGAGCTGAGCGACTCCAAAGCTCGCCGTCAGGTGGATGGTTCGTTGACCTGCGGTGATCGCAAGTGCCTTGAGCTTTTCACGCAAGCGCTCCGCGTAAAGTGTCGCACCCTCAAGGTCCGTTTCAGGCAGAATCAAGACCGCTTCTTCACCCCCATAACGGCACGCGAAGTCAGTACCTCGAGCATTCGCCAGCAGCAAATTGGAGATCTCGATCAGAACCTTGTCCCCGATCGGGTGACCGTAGGTGTCGTTGATCCCCTTGAAGTTGTCGACGTCCATGAGAACAAGAGAGAGCGGACGTTGGTAACGGCGTGAGCGGTGAAACTCCCGGATGAGCGTGCTCTGGAAAAAGCCACGGTTATATAGGCCTGTAAGCGCATCCGTGCTAGCACTTCTGAGAAGAGAGTCTTCCGCCCGAAAGGTCACCTCGTCCCAGAGGTAAAAACCGATGAGCGTTCGCCCCAGGAGGATCTTGTCGCCGTTCGATAGCTCCTTGGTGCTGATGCGGACACCGTTCACATAAGTGCCATTCCTGCTGTCCAGGTCAGTCAGGGCGATCTGCGGTTTGGCGACTGGCTCACTCAGGTTCGTGAAAATGAATCGTGCATGGCGGCGGGAGCAATTTGCGTCGTGAAGAACAATATCGGCGGTGTCATCACGGCCCACCGTGAGCTCCTGTTGCTTGATCTCGTATCGCCGCGAGGTTCGCCGTCCGTCGAGTACGACCAGGACGGCGTGCTCCCTCCCCGACGGGAGACAGGTGGGATCGAGGCCCCAGGGCTGCTGGGCACCGTTCAAGCTCTTCGTGTCGGGTATTTTCATTTCATGCTGCAAAGAGAAGCTCTCCCGGACTTCAATCGGCAGCGTCCAGGGAGGGGGTTGACCCTTTGCTTTTCCCGGCCTTGCTCAATGGTTTGTTATCACCACTTCCAACAAGCTTCGGCGGTTGCGTTGTAAGATTCCGGTGGGCTGGATGCCAGGGCTAGTCGCGCACCCCAGCGACTCGCAAAGCGGACTCCAGAGGGGTCCTGGCTTATCGACTCAGCTCAATCATTTGCGCCACCGGGACCGAGGCGAACCGACAACCCTCCGCCATGGTTTCGATGTCCTTCGCTCCGGTGGTCTTGCGATAAGCCTGAGCTTGAGTGGGCTGCAACGTGCGCAGGATCACGTTGAGTCCAGAACTCGCGTGCTTGAATCTGACTTCGGCCTCAAGGAAGCGCTTGTTGGCAAGAAATAGTTTGCCCAGCTGGTACCGTGTCTGCCAGAGGATCTCCGGGTAAGGAGCCTGGGCTGCCATGTTTTCCGCGAAAAGCAAGTTGCGCTCGGCACGGCTAGGTTGGCCACCTGGGATAACGGATTCCAGAGCCGCAGTGGCAAATAAGTAGCGGCACCGCAGGTAGGAGAGCTGAAGCTTTTCGGCCAAGTGTAGGCCCTCCTCGAAGTTCAGATAGGCTTGCTCATGTTGGCTCCGCTTGAGACACAGAAGCCCGTGCTCCAGATACAGGTGCGCCAAGTCCCTCGCGCTGCCATGAGTCGTCAGCATTTCCGTGGCCTCGGTGAATACTTTCTCGGCATTGTCGAGCTTACCCTCGTCGGCCAGAACCATTCCCTCAATGAGACGAGCCCAGCCACCCAGCGACGGCAAGTCATGATTCCTTGACGCCTCGAATAGAGACACAATGGCCCTGCGCGCCTCGCCCGTGCGTCCAAGTCGACACAGGAGGTACCCTTGCTGAGTGGTCAGGCGCGCCACTGCGACGTGGCCCCTGAGGTCTCTGGCAGCCAGGACTCCCTCCGCCACATGGTTGAGAGCCATGCCGAGATCACCCCTGTAGAGGGCCAGGTCACTCAGAAGCCCAAATATACCCAGCATGCCGGCATTGGAGCCGCGACCGGCACCGCTCATCCTCTCCGCTTCCTCAAGATGTCGCTTCGCGTTTTGCAGCTCACCCTTGTCGCTGGCAACTCCGGCCATTGTGAGAAGGGTCTGCAGAGTCAGGCGACGCTTCTCGAGTGGCCCCATACGTCGCAACGCTTCCTCAATGACCTCGTGGCAAGCATCATATTCGCCCAGCAATCGGCACACTTCGGCAAGCGTACAAAGAGCCGCCACGGAGTGGCACAAGTTGCCGGTTTTCGCGTAGAGGGACACTGCCTCCTCGAGGCTGGCTCGGGCCTCAACCTGGTTTCCTATCAGGTGGTACAATATGCCAATCTCTCGATGGCAGTCGGCCTGCCCGTCCAACGCACTGGTCTTGCGCCGCAGAAGGAGGCAAAGCTGAAACTGACGCAAAGCCTTGTGGAAATGTCTCTGATAGAGGTGGTACTTTCCACGACAGTACAGGCTCCAGGCCAACAGCTTTGAATCGTGCTGAGCCTCAATTAACCGCAGGGCCGTCTGGCAGTGACCGATCGCATTCTCCGAGCTGTTCAAGACAGAGTGATTCTCTGCTATCAGCATGTGGAGCTGCGACAAGAAGTATGGGTCTTTGAGCTCACAGTTTGATTTCAAGAGTCGAGTACAGCATCGGAGGCTCTCAACAAGGTTGCCCTTGTAATAATGGAGTTCCGCCAGGGCCATCATGATGGCCGCCAACTCTGCCGTGGACTCACTGCCCTTGTCGGGTCGAACTGAGCGGTTCAGAAGAGCAGTGGCCTGGTCGAATCGTCCAAGCCGAGCGTAAGCCCGCGCCGCTTCGAGATAGACGCTGACCTTCTCCTGTCGCTTCAAGTCAGGCGGAAGTCGAGTGAGGTCAAGCAGATCAAGCGCTGCACTGTAGTCGCCGACCTGAAATTTCAGGGAAGCAATCGCACGCTCAATCTGAAAACGCAGGCTGCGCTCATCCGGTCCAACAAGGCCAAGCACTCGTTCGTAAGTCTCCATCGCCTGGATGGGAGCAAACTCTCTCGCCAGGTCCTTTGCCGCCTCGATTCCATACCGAATTCCCTTCTCCTTGTTCCCGGCTCGAATGTAGTGGTGAGCCAGGATCCTGGAGGAATCCTTCCCAAGCGAGGCGACTCGCGACTCGCAAAGGACACCCGCTTTTTCGTGATACGCGGAGCGTTGCTCCTCCGGAATGCTGTTGTAAAGGATGGCTCGGGCGCTCGAGTGCACAAAGGAATAAGCACCCGCCCGATTCTCCGCGCCGCCACCCTGCAAAATTCTTTCAAGCGTCAAGACTTCCAAGCACTTCACGGCATTCCGTTCGGGAATTCCTGACAGATGGACAGCGACGTCAAGCTCACACACGTCGCCCATGCAGGCGAAGGCTCTTCCTATCTGAAGCACTTCCTCTGGCAGTTTCGTGATGCGATACTTGAGCTCACGGCGGACCTTACCGGGAAGATCCTCGCTTTCGTAGTCGCTCCCCAGCGCCCAGCCCTGTGCCACCCGTGCAATCTTGCCCCGGTGAAGAAGGTGTCGGAGGATGTCAATGACGATCTCAGTGTTGCCATCGCTTTCCTCGAGCACTCTCTGAACGAACGCCTCGGGACATTCGAGCCCGACGAAGGCGGTGCGCACAAATTCCGCAACCTTCTGCTCATCAAATCGCCGCAACTCAATCTCGAGTACGTTCTCTCGAAAAAACGTCGTGTCGCAAAGACGCAGGAAATCGCTGCTTCCCAGCTCGGCTCGCTCAAGGACGGTGCCCGTCATGAGAAGCTTTGATCGGGCCACGGATCCCCCCAGCGAGGAACGTATCAGAGACTCGAGCAGATGCAAGATTGGCGTGCCGGCCAGGTGCAGGTCGTGAAAGCAAACCACGATCGGAGACTCCTGGCTGGCTTTCAGAAGCGCGTGAACTGCCTCCTTGAGCACAGGCTCGTACCCCTGGACGGGATTGTCCTTCAAGTCCTGAAGCCTCTGCACAAACCCAAACGCATTTTCGACGAAGGTCAAGGATCGCACTCTTCCGCGCAACTCGTCAATCGCACCAAGGTCGGCCACAATGCGTTCGAAGCCCTGCCCCGCCCTGGAATGGGCACCACATTCAATCTGGATAAATTTTGCTCCTTGCGCCTGTACGATCGCTCTGAACTCCTCGATCAGACGTCTTTTCTGTAACCCTTTCTCCCCACGCACCAGCACCAGTCGACCCGCCGGAACGGGGGTCACAGCGTCGACACGATCCAATGGCTCTGACTTGTCCACGGCATCGCTTTCGACTTCCTCCTCGGCGCCTATCACGCTGGATTTCAGGGAGGCCGCGGCAACGAAAATCTCGTAAAGCCTCGCCGACTCCGCCTCTCGTCCAGCAAGACGTGCAGCTTCAAGATAGCTATCAGAAGTCTCTGCCGTCTCGTACGGAAGCTTGAGCCCAAGAGCTCGGTTTATCGCCTCGATAACTTCAAGCGCGCTTTGAAAGCGATCCTGAGGCTTCTTCGCCATGAGCCTGAGAATGATGTTGCCAAACTCAAGGGGCAATGACGCCGACAGGGTATGTGGTGGTACGGCAGGCTGCTCAACGTGGCACTTGAGGATTTCAATATTCGAAGCGCCTCGGAATGGTGGGCTGCCGGTGCACAGGTGGTACAGCACCACGCCAAGTGAGTAGAGGTCCGTACGACGGTCGATCTGAGCGCCAAGGATCGTTTCAGGAGCAACATAGTAAGGAGTCCCCAGGATTTTCTTGCCGCCCGAGAGTCGCTCCTTTTTCACAAGACCAAAGTCGATGATCTTGACGAGCGGTTTTTCTCTTGATCCCGGTTGCAGTGAAACCTCTGTAGTCACCAGAATGTTTTCGGGCTTGATGTCCGAGTGTACGAGTCCACGCCCATGAATGTACTCAAGCCCACGCAAGACTTGGGCAGCAAGCTCAACGAAAGTCAGAAACCCCTCCTGTGACTTCATGTTGAGTTTTTGCGTGGCCTTCATCCAGCTTTGGCCGTTAACAAACTCGAACGTGAAGAAGAGATCTCCCGATTCGTAATCAATACCAAACTCGTACGCTGGCGTCAGGTTGGGATGTGGAAGCCCCGAAAGCGCCAGGAACTCATTCTTGAGGATATTAAGGGTACGCCGGTCTATCTTGTCCTTCCTGACTCGCTTCAGAGCTACAGGTTTTTCACCTTGAGAGAGGTCCAGGGCGAGATAGACAGCCCCCATTCCGCCCTGTCCGAGTAGGCGAATGGACCGATATCGGCCGTTCAGCAACTCCCCTGAATTCGGGTCACTTGCTACTTCTGGCCGGATAACTGGTGGGGTGGGCAAGCTCATGGAATCCTGCCCGTAGAATACGATGCGAAAGCCGGACGGGTAAGGCTGCCCTGGAGAAGAGGAACTTCCAAGGCGCCCTGGCGGCCAGGAAGCGGACAGGCCCGACAAGTGAGGCCATCCTCAAATGAAAGGCTCGGGCTACTATTCAAGTCGCAGATCTGCGACTCGGAGGCCCCTTTGCATTCGGCACAGTGTGGGGCAGGCCACTTTGACCGCTATGGGAATGATTTCCTGACCTAGCCGCCATGCCGCCTCCGGGGGTGGTGACTGGGTGGGGTGGATCAAGAACACTTGCTCCTCGGCCAATTCCAGGAGACTGGCCTTTCCCGGGATCCAATTGGGTGACGCGCAGGCATATGCTGCCTCCAAACTCGACAGATAGGCTGCGATGTTCTCGTTTCCTTCAGCAGGCAGAGGAGCCTTCGCCATTCCGTAGCTGCCAAACGCTCCACTTCCGCTACTCCCGGAGCGCTGCAGAAGAATCTCCGGAACGAGCGCCGACAAGAGGATGAATTCAGCAGTTCTGCTGGCCACCACTTCAAGATTGGCGGAGACCATGAATGCTTGATCAAAGGCCCTCGAGTTTTCGATCTCCTGAATTGCGCCGCGGAAGCTGCCCCACGCCTTCGGAAAGGGTCGTGTCAGAAGGTGCAGCACTGTTCGCCCTCTTGAGCCTCGCCCGAAAAATTCCCGGAGGTCGAGTAGCAAGTCTGGCAATACAGTCACCCAGGGATCTTCTATCCCAATAACAACATGGGCCGTAACCCTGGACTCATGAGACTTCGCGAGGTGCTCTGCCAGAAGAGGTAGTGGGCTATTGGTGCCTGCGGTTGCTCTATACAACGCACGTAGATACTCTCCATATCTTGGATTGAAAGTGACTTCTGTCTCGCTGTTCGATTCAAAAATCACAGGAATCACCTCCGGGGCCAAGTCTCTGCCGCGGGACGTCTCCAGGTCAAGATAGAAGAGTTGCGGGAAGGCGCCTGGCTTTCGCTGTTGGGCCAACGCCGCAAGGGTGGCTCGTCCCATTTCGCCAATCGCGATCACTGCCGTCTGAGCATCTGGACCTCCGAGTATGTCGGCAGCTTCTATCACCCTCCCAAGAGGTAGAGACAGGAGTTGGCCATCGAGCGCGCCTGCGTGAAGGAGCATGGAGCTTGCACCGAGGAGGTCTTTCAAACTCTCCAGGTCGACAGGTTCCGAAAGCGCCTCTTCGATCAGGCCCCGCAGCTGGCTGAACGCACCGGGTTCACCCAAGCGCAGAGCCACATCTTCCGTCCAGCTCATGGCGCAGACCCCGGGTTGTCATTCCTTTGTCCGCCCCTTGCCCGCTGTCGTGGCCTGGACCCAAGAAGAACGGAAAGCTGCTCGAGGCCTTGCTTCGCAACGTGCAGCAAGTCACGCCGTACAAGATCGAGCGCAATCTTGATCCGCTCGGCACGTCGGTCAAGGAGGAGAAGTCGCGAACGAAACTTGAACCCCACGTGCGCGCCAACTGGGTACTCCGCAAAAGACCTCTCCAGGGTCTTTTCCTCGCCAACGAACGCCTCTATCTCCGGGAGCATTCTTTCCCAGCGGGACCCAAGTGCTTCGAAGCCATGGGGCACTTCCTCATACTCGACTCCCTTGCCTGAAATAACACTGCTCCCACTCAACAAGGGTGCAAGAAAGAATCGAGAGATCCTTGCCCAGGCGTCGCACACTCGTTGCCCGCTTCGAGCCTCATCGAGAATTCCAAGGCTGCGAGATGCCTCTCGGAACGCTTCCACCGCTCTGGACAGGCTTTCGAGGCGCCGCTCAGCATCCAGCAACCCACCGATGGCAGACACGAGTTCCTCGGGCTTTGCACCGGGAGAATCCACGGTCGAAAGAGACTCTCTGATAAATCCTGGCAGGCGGCTCATTCGATCAAGACCTCAGGCAAGGTTTCCTTCCCATCTCTTTCCACAGAGGCTGATTCACGTCCTTGCCAACTCGGCGCTCCGTATGCCGCCAAGAACACGAATGAAGACTGCCTCATCGTTCACTGAATGACGAAGGTCGTTCTCTCGCGAGTATTTCAAGAAATCAGCTCCAAAGCACCGCAAGAGCTCATCTCGGTCACCAGGGCGCGCCCAGAGCGGGGCCGAGGCCTCGCTCAACCGTTCCAGGAGATCTTCAGGATGGTCGTCAAAGATCTCCAAGACCTTGTCCACGTCGAGCATCTGGGCCTTCTCTCTTCCCCAGGCAGCCGCGCTTTCCTCAGCCATTTCCGTTGGCGTCAAGGCGCCAGGCAAGGGAGAAATCCGATTCAGAAGCCCCGGCACGAGCGCCTCTACCGCGGAGCGTCCACCCATCCAATCGTAAATCTTGCGCGAGCCGTCCGCCGGAAAAACGTCACCGGAGAAGCCGCGTCCAGCTTCCCAGCTTTCGACTTCAGCAAGCTGAAGTCTCCAGCTTTCCACTGACTCGCGCAGTGAATTAACACAGCGGTCCAGGAAGACAAGCCCGGATTCTTCTTCCTTTGCAGTCTCCAAATCCGCGGCGAGACTCGCCTTCAAGGAGTCAAGACGCTCCTTCTCCTCAGGCTCCACCTGATTCCTGAGCTCCCCCCAGAGCTGAATCGAGATGCCCGAGGTAATTCGGCGCATCTTCTCACGACGGCTGTAGTGCTCCAGCGCACGCGGGACTGGAAAACCAGCTGTGAAACTGCCTTCAGGAAATTCACCCAGCGTAAACGTCTCCCTGGACCATCGCAGTCGTATGAACCAACCCAGGGCGAATCCAAGGAGAGCCCCGATGCCGAACCCGCTGAGATATCCGGCCAGATTCAGCCCGCTCAAAAGAAATCCCAGAAACGACCCTGCCAGAGCACCACCCAGGATGGTGGGAAGGAAAGGCATGTACACCGGGAGAAGCACCGAGACTCGTGCGATCCAGCTGTCGCGCATCGGCGTCTCGAGCGAAAGGGCCTCGTTTTCTTGACGTATGTTCTCGATGCGCTGAGCAGCCTCTCCAAGACGCTCGAAAAGCGCCAACTGCACCCGATCGAGCGCAGTCGCCCACCCGCCAAGGCTCGGAGTCCGAGCTACATCCAAGGAACTGATCCATTCCACGATATGGTTTTCGATTCTCTTCTGACCGTCAGTTTCCAATGACGCCTTCATCTGAAGCAGCAAGTCAAGGAAGGCGCCACAATCAGTACCATCAGGAGCCACGGGCTTTGCCGTGAACGTTCGCGAAAGCGCTCGCTTCAAGTCTCTTTTCAGGAGCCTGCTCAGCTCGTCAGCCAGCGCGTCCTTGCTGAATCTAAAACGCGACAGCCCCATTGAGCTGAGCCCGACGATGCCTTCCTCCTCTGAACCTCGCCCATGCAAGTCAGCCACCTGGGGAAATGTTCGCCAAATATCGGCGGAGGCCTCGCTCGCACTTCCCAGAGCGAGGAAGTCAGACAAGAGCTCGGTGAGGTCTTCCCATCGCTCCAGTGGGTGTCCATTTCGATTGACACGATCGAGGATAATCGAGGGGAAAAGCACGCCTCTTTGCACAAGCCCTTCGAGCCTTCGTAGCCCCTTGAGAGCCTGATCGCGCTCCATGTCTTCGTCCGTCGACGGCAAGTGAAACAGTGGGAAGATTCCTCTCGCGCGCCCTGCCGCCGGTGGCGCCTCGTTTCGATTATGGATCTTCTCCGCAATCGCGAAAACGATCTCCCACCCCAGGGTATCGGACAGGCATTCGACCAGATAAATGTCCGGTCCTCCTCTTACTACCTGGAAGCATGTGTCAACCTCGGCCGGACGCCGTAGGGCATCGGTACGCACCCGGATATTTCCGATCGCCGCCGATGCATAGGTAAGAGTCTGCCAAAGCTGATTCTGAAGATTCCCTTCGAATGAGGGGAGCTTGGAGCGCTTTGAGCCCAGCTTCAAATCAATGGACTCTTCGGTGACGGAGAGAAAGGAGAAAACATCTGGAACGACACCCAATCGCCTCCGAATCGCCACGGGAACCGAGGCGTAAAGATCCGGCGCCAGCTTCCCAAAAAAGCAAAAAATGCTCGGACGGACGGCAATCACAAACTACTCCGCCTCCGATTCACGCACAGAATCCGTGGAATCGGCCAGGCCCCACTTGCCCAGACGCAAGAAGCGGTCGAGCCCGGACGCCTCGTTCCAGGCCACCTTCGCGTCTTCGCCACCCAACGAATCCACGTTGCTCTCGTCCTCGCGACAGGCTCCGGCAAGACGGAATGCTTCCTTGGCCCACAGCTCAAGGACACCTGGGATCTCCCGGTTTCGATGCCGTTTTCGCAGCTCGAGGAGAACTCTGTCCCGCACGATCCTTGGGTTCGACTGGTAGACTCTCCTGAAAGCCTTGTACGCTCCAGCGCGCCCCTTCAAATTGGGCTCCTCCGGCGTCACCAGGCCGCGCAACGCGAACTGCGCATCGTCTGTGGAGACGACAAAACCAAGCCGCACCGCCAGACCAAACAGCTCGTAGACTTCGGCATCGAGGCCGGGATAGGGATTCGCTATCATCCAATCCGAGGAAAGCCATTCGTCGTTTGCACGCCGCCGCTGGTTCGAAAATGCGTACCGCACAAAGTCTTCGTGATAGTCTTTCAGCCAGCGGATGTGATGCAACGGGGCACCATGATCCACCTTGAGCAGCGTCACCTGTCCGTAGCCATCGGTGCTGCATCGGTCGCTCTCGGGCTCGATGACAGGCTCGATCTCGCTCGATCGGGGGCAACCGATCCTGCGGATACGTTCAACTTGATCCTGTTCACCCTCGATGCTCCAGTTGACTTGCACCTGGCTTTCCATCTCCGAAAGGCGCTCCCGAATGACGGAGACAGGCATGAGACTGCCCTGTTGACCAAAGTAGGAGCTACACTCCTCCTGGAACTCCTCGCGGACTTGGTTGGAAACAGCCAGGCAGGTCTCGACAAGCTTTGTTGTTGGAGGGCCCAGATAGAGTGCCGTGGCGAAACGCTTGAGCCCGCGAATCATCGACTCGGCGACCTCCGCAGGGACGTCGCTCATGCGGTAAAAGCTTCCGCCATGGCGGGAGTGAGGCGTATCACCATTCACCGAGGCACGCAGGTTGAGGCGAGTCACGAAGTCCTTCTTGATTCGAAGAGTCTCTTGCCTCTCTAGGCGTTCCTGAAGGTCCCGCACGAAGTTCTGAATCTCTTGGCGCTCAAGCTTCAAGTGGTGCTCTCGAAGCACAACCTGATCACATCGCCTCCACACTTCAACACGCTGCACACTTTCGGCGTCGTCACGCTGCTGCTTGCGGATCTCCTCAAAAAACTGCACTTCACCTTCGAGAATCTTGGCCTCCTCCGGATCGATCAACCGAAGGTCGCGAAGCTCCTGCAAGCTCTTCGTGAGGTGAATCAAGAACGTGCGGAGGAAGGTGGGCTCGACCCCCTGCCGGTTGAAATACTTCGTGAGCTGAGACAAGTTGTTGTCCCATTCCTCGCGGAGCGCAAGCTCAATGGAGCTTCGCCACGGGTCATGAGTTTCACGACGGATTCGATTGAGGGTCTCTTGATGCTGGTTGATATCGCGGTTGATTTCCGGCAGCTCGACCATCCCTTTTCTGCCCATGACCGAGTGGAAGGATGCCAGATCCACAAGCGCGCTCTGCACGTGTCGGTTGGCTTCCTCCTCCAGCCGCTCCAGCACCCCCTGGCGAAAATCTACGATGAGTGGGTTGGATTCGTCTGTTTCGAGGACTGGAGAGCCTTGCAGGAATTCGGCGATCTTGTGGTTGAAGTAGTCCTTCAGCGCGCCCCGTGACAGGTCTCGATAGCCTGCTCCGAAGGAGCAGTAGACCGTGGGTTCTCCGTATTGGTCTTTCTGGGAGAGGCAGCTCTCCCAGAGGTTAATCGCGGCAGCACGATAGCTCTCTCCTTCCTTTCCCAGCGCGCTCAACCCTATGAATCTGCCGATCTCGCGACAGAGATCTTCTCTCACTTGCAAGCTACCGTCGGGCCGGCCCGCGTTGAGCAGATAGAGGAAGTTGAAAGGGATCATCGGGATGACCTGCTTCTCATCTCGATACTGCGCTTGCCAGCAGCCTTCCTTGAAAAAATGGTTGATCTCGGAGAGGACTGCAAAGGCATTTCTGCGAAAGTTGAGCTGCCGTGACTCGGAGAGGGCGAATGCCTCGGGCAGGAGCATGTATCCTGTAACGACAGGGTCCTTGCCCGTGATGCGCTCGGCCCAATCACGGATGTCGTAGACTGCAGGTAGCAGCATTCCGCCGCCAGTACCCCCGGCGCAAGAGGAGACGACGTGAATCTGAATCCCACTCCTCAGACGTGGGCGAATGAGGCTCTTGTAGTAGTGGAACTCGCGATCTTCAACTTGAGGAGAGCTCAGGCGCCGGATCTTGTCCGAAAGGCGACCGTAGACGAGCCTCCCGTCCCGCCGGATGGCGTAGCAAAGGCGCCCAACGTGGCGGATGCCTCCAGCTCCAAGCGTCAACTCGCCTGGAAGATAGCGGCTCCTGGGGAACCAGGAAATCTCCGGGTACTCCTCCCGATGCGCGAGCACACTCTGCAAGTTGAATCCTCCCAGATCCGAGAATTCATCCGCATTGAGGGCGGCCATGTCAGGGCCATTTGCAATCGACATCTGCTCCGTGGTGTCGAGCACCAGGAGCTCGACAAAAGGAATATCAGAAAAGTCGGGCGTGCTCAACTCACGCTGAAGCAAGGCCTTGACGTGTTTGGCCACGAGCTGACCTGTGCCGCCAAGCCCAAGGATGAGTGTCAGTGGAACCCGCCGTTCCTCCATGGAATCTCCTCAAGATACCGAACAACTTCGAGACTTGGCGCGCAGGTTATCTCTCGAGTCGCATGAGCGCCGGAATTGAGTCATGATCACCAATCAACGATGATTGTCGAGTAGTCCACAACACCCGGAACTTTCACGCTGGCTCGCAGCTGGTTTCCGCTTTTCCCTACCCAGCCGTTATAGGGGAAATCCTCGCCCGGAGTGAGCGTGACACTTCGTCCGCTCGCCGTGGTAATACGCAGCTTGCCATCCGGCTGAAGTCGAAGCGAGAGAAGTGATTTCTCCCCCTCGCCCTTCCTTCCAGCGCCATCGTGCAAGACGAACACGTCCGGGCACGAGTCCCCGTTCCGGGCCCCCTCCCCCTGGGCGATGCACACATCGGCGCCCCGTATCGGAAGGCGCTTCTCCGTCTCAAGACAAAGCTCTGTGCGCACTTCGGAGAGGCGATCTTGAATCAACTTGAGGCGCTTCGCGTTTCTCTGCGGATCGGAGAAAATAGAAGTCTCCATGGAGAAATGATCGGTTACCCAGGCCTCCACCTCGGCTCCCGAAACCTTTCCGTTGAGCTCCAGCGGCCCGATCGTTCGATTCGCAAGTGTAATGCGAAGGCTTCCAGTCAGGCTCTCTCTGGGCTCGGCTTCAAGATCGTGGATCGCCTTGTCCTTCCGGACACTGACACGCTCAAGAACTTGTTGTCGATCCCGGTAATACCCGAGGCCTCTGATCCCAAGGAATCCCAGAAGCACGACAAGACCGGCCAAGGCCCCGTAGAGAAGTCCTGTGTACGCTCGCTCCGTGCTCCCCTTCGTCGCCTCGAACTCGAACTTGCGCTGGAGCGGTGTCTTGCCCCTGATATCGAGCTGAAGCGTATGTTTTCCAAAACCTGCCGGGGTATAGGGGACAAAGACCACGAGGCCCGAGGTCGCCGTGTCGACATCAAGCACCTTCTCGCGTCCGTCCTCGGACACGACGATCGCCGCGACGCTCTTGCGAAGCGAGTCCTCCGACTCGACCAGCCCGCCGATGCGATACCCCAGACGGATGCTGGAATCCCTGGGAATGCTGAAGACCGGAGGCAAGTCCCTCGTTTCATAACCTGACGGCCCCTTCTCGAAGCTCATTACCTCCACAAGGGTTCCGCCTCCGCGGACAATATCGAGATCCAGCCCGTCGAACTCGATCGCGTTAGGCTCGGCCGCCCGATCCGTCAACCGGAGACGAACCTTCACGGCGCTCGTCGAGAGTGGCTTCGTCGAAAACGAGTTGAGAATGAGCACTCCAGGCGGCGTTCCCTTCTCGGCTTCCCACTGGGTAAATTCGACGTTGAGCTGCTGAGCACCCTCGCCAAGAAGTCCGGGCCGCAAGACAAACAAACGATCAAAGCTCTCCTTGTCGAGGGACGGCGGCCCGCTGATCTTGACCGAAAGAGGAAGTTTTTGGCCATCATCAAGCTTGATTGTTGTGCCAAGGTCGCGGGACCACTGGAGCTTGAGGGGCGGCTCCACGAGGAACTTCTCCTCGACCGTCCAACTCGTACCCTGCCCGAGACTGGCTTCGGCACGGACCCTGTAATTACCTTCTTTCTTGGGTGACCAGACCAGCTCTGTCGAGTCAGAAGAAGCCATCTGGGTGCTGGCTGCATCGACCTCGCCTCCGGAGTAGAGTTGAATCCTGGAATTTCGCTGCGGAGCCTGCCCTTCGATCGTCACCCGCAAGCGCTCTCGGGCCATGAAGGGCAACACGGTCGCGCCAGCCCCCAGGTCTTGCTCCTCGGCTCGGCTAAAGACGAGTTGAAGGGTCGACGGGCCAATCGCGACTTTCCGCTGCTCGATGGCCTCGCCCTCCCTCGTGTTCACCGACACCACGAAGCTGTCCTTCAGGCCCTTCTCGGCGGCGGCGTTGAGGTACGCGGCAAATTCGATCCTCACGCCGAACAGAGCCTCGAGGGTGGCCTCCTTGGGAGGCGGAAGTAGCTCGAACCCCTCAAGCACGTTGGCCGGCGTCGTTGAAATGAAGGGTCGCAAGATCAGCTCCTTGCCTGCCTCCTCGCGTTGCGACTTCAATCCACCGCGCACGATGACAGCCCCTTCGATATACGTACGCTCCCCGCGTCCGATATCCGACGGAGGCGATTTTGTCCAGGCCACCTCGTATTTCAGGGACACGGGGTTCACATCCAGGGTCCCGAGGGACAACTCAAAGGTGCGTCCACCCGCGTCGCTGATCGTGAGAGCCAGAGTGTTCCTTTTTTCCAGGCTTTCCAGTGAGATCGGCTCCGAACGGAACTTGCCCTCGGCCTCCGACCAGCGGATGTCGCCCTTGCGCCCGTTGAGATACAACTCGGCGCTCACAACCTTCTCCGTTCCGGTCTTCCCGGTGGCCGACGCAGGCTCCACGCTCACCCAGATCACTCCTTCGCCCTGGCTACTTGACTGGTCGGTTCCCGCGCCGAGCAGGACCCTCTGGTCGGTGCCTTGCGAGCTCTTCACGACCGTTGCCGAGAATGGACAGGGGCGCACGTTGAAAAAACAGGCGGCGATATCCTGCCCTAGCTTGGCCAGTGGCGAGCTGACGACAAGCTTGTGAGTACCCGGATCAAGCACCACGGCCTCAAGGGTGCCTATCAAGGCGTCACCTTGCAGGGTCAGGTCAACATGATGAATCTGCTCGGACTCGCCGATCGTGACATTCGCAGGCTGCGATTGCCAGACGCTGAGAAGATCACGTTGAGTCTGCGCATTCTGGCCGCCCATCGCACGCAAGCGGAAGCGAATGGCTGATCCACGCTGGCCCAGGAGCACGTCCCCGTCGATGGGCTCGATCACTATTCCGAGCGCCCTGGTGCGTGAGAAGACCTCGTAGTCTTCCGTGATGACTCGATCCATCGATCCGTCATTCCATTTCATGACGACATGAAGCTTCGCTGGTCCCGTGTGAAAGTCAGTCGTGGCAAACGCGAGCGAATAGTGCCCGTCGAGTTCCTTCACAGCCTTGACCTCCTGGGGAGCGCCCACATCCTTTCGAGCCCAGGTGAGAGTGCCAGCAATCGAGCTTTTTACCTTATCAGGAAAGACCTGGCTGGGAGAAACCCTGAACAGTAGTGGACTGCCAGCCAGTACAGTGGGCTTCCCCGCCTCAGTTTCGAGGGCTCTTCCCCCCTCCGAGGTGAATCCAGCTGTGAACGCTCGGGGCTTCACCTCAAGCCTGTCACAGCGTTGGTCGCTTGTCGGATCAGGACCCATGGGTCTCTTCTCGGGCCATGCAATCAGATAAATCCCCGGCTCCAGCCCGCCGAGCTCTCCGCGGTAGTTGGCCGAGATCTCAGCGTCACCAGATCTTGGCGTCTCGCTGACAAGAGTCACCTGCCGGACAAGCACCCAGCTACCGCTCGCATCATCCCTCTTCAGGAGAGAAATCTTTGAAGGTGCTGATGACTCTGTCTCCCAATACTGGGCGGTGGCAGCCGGCGTGAGGTGATTCATGGTGCGCGATCTCGAGATCTGCACAATTTCACCCTGATAGAACGCGCCGAGGTCACGCCCCTGGGCACTATCGGTACCATCCTTCGAGTACTGGCTGCCCGGCGGACGAAAGTCGTCGCGAAGAACCCTCAGACTAAACAGGGCTTCCTGAACGCCGCCGGCCTTCACTGTCACCTTCGCCTCGTAGAGACCGGGCGTTGTGGGAAAAATCCAGTCACTCGAGAAAGTCCGGGGAACGCCACCAGAATCCTTCATGCGAAGTCTGCGTGCGGCGCTCTCGCCGACGGCTCCGAATGTCGCGCTGACCTCCGTCTCCGCAAGAGACTCCTGTCCTCCGTAAGTGAGCTCAAGCCTCACCTCCTGACCCAGCTCCACATCCACATTGCGCCGGCTCGCAGGACGAGAGGCGCTTTCGGGCTCGCCCTTCCAATTCTTTCGCACAAACCAGTCGAAGCTCGACGGCACTACCATGAAAGAACGGTCGGGGGCCCGGCTGAGAGGCCGTTTACTGACCGCGCTATCAGCCGAGGCCCCCGTGTACACGAGGCTGGCTTTCGTTCTCAGGAAGAAAGACTCCTGAATCTTGGCCTCCCCCTTGGGCGAGGACGTGGGGATAAAGTAGAGACGGTTTCCAGCTCCCGCTGAAATTTCGGCTGCGGAAAGCGATTTGTTATCAAGAATCTTGCCTTCCGAATCACTCAGCTCGATCTTCACACTCGACTTCTTCAACGTGTCCTGAATCGAACGAGCGCGCTCGGGGGTGAGGTCGGCGGGCAAAGAGATCCGGAATCGAATGGGATAGACCTCGTTCTCGCTGATCTTTGTCTTCACACCCTCGGCAGCGACCGTACCCTCATCTCCAAGGCCTGGAAGCGCCTCCAGCCGAACATTGGAAATCACGAAGACGTCGCCCGACGCCGGAACGCCGCTGCGGCTGGGCAAGAACTCAACCCATTCCGGCCAACGAACATTCTCTCCCGGGCTCAAGACGACCACGGTACGGTTGCGATAGGGGGTGATGGTCGCATCAAACTCGCCGCTGATCAGCTTCGGGTTGTCGAGGTTGATATCCATCTCTCTCGACCCTATTCGGAGCTTCACATCTCGGGCATTTCTCTGGAAGACGCAGAAGAGTTGCCGGTCCGTTGGCCAGGTGGCCAGACGTGCCGAGATCGGTTCACGGTGGAAGGACATGTGGGGGGCAATCAGCTCAATCAAGATGTCCTCAATTCCCCGTTCAGGCTGGACTTGTGCCGCAGCACCCCCCGTCTTTCTGGCAAGATCCCGCAACAGGTCCTCCCCGGCCTGAAGTTGCTTGTCTTCATAGTAGAGCTTCTCGCGACGACGCTTCTCCCGCTCTGCCTTCGGGATCGAAAAGTCGTTGAGGAGGATCGTGTTGATGGCCAGGCCGATCTCTTGTAAGCCTCTTTTCTCCTCATCGAGACGACCCGCCAGGTTGGGAGCCTTGCCAGCCTGCACGCCGTCAGAAAGAAGGAAGAGATGAACGTCAGCAGCGCGGCCTTCCGGCTGGACGATCTTGCGGGCAAGGCTCAGCGCCGCGCCAATATCCGTGTCTCCCAGAGGCGGATCCTCCGAGATCAGTTTTCTGAGCGCTTCAAGATTCTGCGGACGCACCACCTCCCGGGAAAGGACAGCCTCAGGCGTGCCAGCAAAGCGGATAATCGTGAGACGGTGAGTCTCGTCCAGGCCTTGCACCAGGAGGTCCACCAGGATCTTCTGCGCATCGAAGCGGCAGTTGTAGGGATCATTCTGCGTCATGCTCTCGGAACGGTCGAGAACAAGAACCCAGTCCGTCTCCGCAGCGGATCTGGTAGTGAGCAGAAACTGCATGAGGGCGGCAGCAGACAAGACGACAAGCCTATTGTGCATCATGGTGTTGAACTAGTTCTTCGGCGGCGCAAGGCCGCCTTCCTCTGTGACGGAATTGGGACTATTCTCGTGGACTTCTCCAGGCGGCGGAGGCCCCGGAGGCTCTGCGGGGGCCACGTCCAAAGCCTGAGCTGACATCATCGAATACGTGATGGGCGGAAGCCCGAACTTCACTCCCAGGGAATTCACATGAGCCTCAATGGGCTTCAGAATGCCGACGTCCGGTTGAAGCGTCCAGGCGTCGCCCAACAACTTTCGCGCCTCGATGACCGCATCGCGATCGACGCTCGATCCTCCGCAAATGGCGACGATCCTGTCGAGCTTCGCGCTGGCTTCGGCCACGTTCGTCTGCAACTCAAGGCGTCTCGAGAGCGGCTCAAAAATGGGATGGACCGAACGGAGTCGGGCAATCCTCACTCTGGCTTCCTCAAAGAGCCCTCTCGAGATCGAGTGCGCAATCTCCTTCTCCAGCTCATCGCGCCTCACGCTCGCCAATCGGAGTTGGATCTCATCGCGAAGATCGGACTCCATCCCGAGCGCCCGTCGCAAGAGCCCGATCGCAACATCCTTCTCCCCTGACGACAGGAGTTCGTTTGCGGTCTGCAAGAGGTGCTTCGCCACTCGGCCCTGACACTCCCGGTGAAGACGTGCTGCCTCCACCCTCTCGACGTCAGTCCTCGCCGAGTTGAGGAGAACTTCGGACTGCTGAACGAGGTCGGCCGGCGGGACCCTGAGCTGAAGACCTTCTTCCAGAAGATTGAGCCGCTTGCGGAACGTGTCAAGCAGCCCCTGGCGCTCTCGAATTTCGCGCGCAGCAACCAAATCCTTTTCAAGCCGCGCGAGGCGCACGCTCAGAAACTTCAGCGGGCTCACTTTCCGGGGCTCGCTCCTGGAGAGGTCCTCTCTCGCCCGGCTGATCTCGGCGGCGGCTCGTGCTGAATGCGCGGTGCCCTGCTCGAGTCGGCCCAGACGGAGACAATCCTCCGCTTCTGCGAGAATATCCTCGATCTGTCCCTGAATTCTGGCGAAAGTCTTGGTTTCCGACGCAAAGCTTGCAGGGATATCCCCGTCGCAAAGGAAGAGCGCAAAGCTCGCTGGTTCGCCTCGCCCCGGCGGACACTTTCGCCACTCTGCCCTGGCAACGCGCAACAAGTCCTTTATGTTGGCAATTTCCTCTGCGTTCTCCCCAAGGCTCTGCAAGTGCTGAAGAATTCGGGCCAGGTTGAGGAGAGCGGCGGGGACACGCTGCGGATCATTGGCTGCGAGAATGAGGTTGTCGCGCCCTGCTGAATCGCCCAGTCGGATTTGTGTCACTGCGAGGTTGTTGCGTGCGACTGACAAGAACGGGTAACCTCGCTCGATCGCCTTCAGAAAAAGACCCCGGGCGAGGGAAGGATTCTCCGCGTAACGAAGCCATCCCAGCAAGAAACAGGTCACGGAGAAAATGCTGTCGTTGAACTCGGCATACTCACGCAGCAACTCAAGCTCCCGGAGTACGACAGCACGCCGACCGCTTCCCTTGCGAAGGAGTTGCACCTTGTCAGAAGCGTCGTGCAGCATGTCATCGAGAGGCGAGAGAGCGGGGCAGTCTCGAATCCGCCGCTCCGACGGGTCGCCTTCCATCTGGACAAAGTCATCCGGACCGAGCTCCCAGCGAGAGATCATCTCGCGCAAGGTTCGCACGCTCACTCGCCCGCTAGCGCCATCGGCTCCACGGCGACGGTAAAAAACCGTCCTCACGGCAGAAGGCGGGCTCGGATTGTCAGGGAGAAGGGCTTCGGTCTTCACAGGCTTTTCTACAAGGCACTGATTATAAATGAAAGTCGTGGAAGTTCGAGGCGCAGCAGAGGCCCTCTTACCCTGTTTCGCGTTGCCTGCTCCCGAACAAGGCAAAGCTCAAATTTGACCATGAGTTCTCTCGAAAAGCAAACGTTCGATTTCTTCCGACTCTTGCGCGGGGCGTAGCCCGAATGACTCTCAGGGGCTCCCTGGCCAGGTGGACTGGATGAGAGCCCACGTCGAGCACAACAGCGGCCATATATTATCGGCCGTACTCGTTTCCAGAGTTTCGGTCAACGCCAGCGTGCGGCCCTGGCCGCTCACCTCGACTGCCTGGAGTGAAGGATTCGAAAAGCCAGCGGGCTCCAGGCCTCGAGGTAACTCCACGCCGAGAGATGCTCTCGATCACAAGAGCCAGGAAGAGGACTCCGACCTCGACCGACACCACAACCTCGTCGAAAAAGGTTCTGCCGCTCTCAAAGCCAAGGCATGACCCTGGATAATGGTAATCGAGCCAAAACCTGACATAGTAGATTGACAAGATGCCGGGCGCGAGCAGCCATGCCCGCTTCCGAACGAAAGGCAAGAGAGGCAGGCACCAGGTGAAATACCAGGGGAAGCCAAGGGGTCCGGCCAGGAAAAGAAGGGTGAGCACCGCGAAGACCGACCTTGCGAGCTCCCCAGGCCTCGTCTCTCGACAGGTACGAGCAGCATGAAGGAAAACGACCGCCAGAACGAGTAGTCCGACGGCTGCATGAGCGGCGAACCACGGCGACCCCAGAAGCTGAAACCCTCTGTCAATCCACGGGAAGATCGCATCGTTCATCTCCCAGTTCTGCGCAAAGGCAAGAAGCGTCTCCTGCCGCCGGGCGGCGCCCACGGGAAACGCAAGAAGGGCGGAGAGCGTGACAAGGGTGAAGCCAAGGAGAAAAATTCCGCCGCGTTTGGGACTCCAGTTTCTGAAAACTATCGGAAGTACGACCACAGCAAAGAGCTTTGTGCCCGTGGCGGCTCCAAGGCACAAGCCGCACACCAGCGGCCAGCCACGAGCCTGCGCCGCCAGCGTGGCGACAAGAAAAAAAGTCGGAACCGAATCCATGTGGCCGGAGTTCGAGAACTCCTTGAGGACGAGCGGGCACCACGCGTAGAGGACCGACAGACCAGGGTTGAGCCCACTTCGGCCAAGGAGAAAAATGAGCGAGGCGATGGTGGCCAGATCGAAGAGACCGAGTATCGCCTTCATCGCCCCCACCTGCGTCGCCACTCCCCACTCCACGGGCACGAGGGTCGAGTGGGCTCGAAACACCATCTGTGCCCCGGCCGGGTAAATAGTCGCATACTGGCGGTTGTTGATCCGATCGAAGATCTCATTGAGCGCTGGCGAACTCTTCTTGAGTGCAACGAGGCGAGCCAGTTGTGCCACATGGCCCGGCAACAAGGCCTCACCACCCGCCTCGAAGCCTTCAACCTCCACCGGGCTGAAAAGGTACGGGTCGACGCCAGCCTGCAGAACACGGCCATCCCAGAGGTAACGGTAGATATCGTCCTCCTGGATCGGATTCGAGGCAATCAGCAGGAGCCGGGCGGCGACAGCCACCCCCAAGACAAGCCGAGGCCGGGGTGGCGATCTGAGGGCCTGCATCGAGAACGCCGCATAAAAAATGCCCCAGGCGAGCAGCACCATGACAACGATGAGAATCGGCCTCTCCGCATGGCCGACTCCGTGAACGAACTGAAAGGAAAGGCCGAGAAGCACCGCAGCGAAGGCCAGCGTGACGATGCCCAGAAGGCGCCAAAGATGCGGTTGAGGGAGAAGCGGGCCGGGGGGCGTTTCCACAGGTGGGAGTATACGCGGGAGTTCACTCCTGGACGGACGCGTTACAATCTGCCGTCATGTCCAACCCAAAGGTCGGCGTATTACTGGCCCAGCTCGGAACTCCCGAAGCGCCCACGGCGGAAGCGCTACGGCCCTACCTCAAGGAATTCCTCAGCGACCCTCGCGTGATCGAAGTGAACCGTGCGCTCTGGTGGCTGATCTTGAACGGCATCATTCTGCGCTTCCGACCCAGGCGCTCCGCCGCGCTTTACCAGCGCATCTGGAGGCCCAACGGCTCGCCTCTGCGCATCTACACGGCGGAGCAGGCTTGCGCCCTTCAAGGCAAGCTGGGAAGCCAGGTCGCTGTCGACTTTGGCATGCGCTACGGCAAGCCGTCGGCCTCCACGGTCCTCGACAAGCTCTGCGCTCTGGGAATTGAGAAGTTGCTCATCTTCCCCATGTTTCCCCAGTACTGCGCCGCCACGACAGCCTCGGTTTACGACGCCGTCTTCGATCACTTCAAGGCAAGGCGAGTTGTGCCTGCGATTCGCTTCGTGCCACCTTATCCAGCGCATCCGGCATACATTGGCGCTCTGGCCACCATCGCGAGGCAGGAGTTTGCACGCCTCCCGTGGAAGCCAGACAAGATCCTCTTCTCCTTTCATGGGATTCCAAAGCGCTACATCGACAAGGGGGACCCCTACAAGGCACATGTGGGCGCCACCGCCTGCGCGCTCGCTGATGCGCTCGGATTGCAACCTGCCGATTACGAGCTCTGCTTTCAATCTCGCTTCGGCAAGGAGGAATGGCTACAACCCTACACAGACGAGAAGCTCGGGGAGTTGGCTCGCTCGGGCGTCAGGAAAGTTGTTGCGTTGTGCCCCGGTTTCACAACAGACTGCCTCGAAACGATCGACGAAATTGGCCGGGAGTCACGGCACAAGTTCAAGGAGGCTGGAGGTGAGGAGTTGCAACTCGTTCCTTGCCTCAACGATCACCCGGCCTGGATCGAGGCCATGGCAACCATCGCACATGAGGAGCTTTCAGGATGGGGAGTTTAGCGCCACGGGAGTGAAACCAGGAGCATGAGAGCGCTTCATGTCTTTTTTTCAAGCGTCAACGAGCCCCAGCACAAGTTCCTCGGCACCACGAAGGACATCCGGGGCCGAACACAGTATTTCAAGAGGCGTGGCGTCGAATATCAGGAGCTGATTCTGAAAGTCCGCGAGGAGAAGTATTTCCTCAACGGCCTCAAGCAGGTCGACCTGAGGCAATTCGATGTTGCCATGATCGAGGGAACCTATTTCCCCCGTTCCTTGGCAGCCATCAAGAAGGTGAACCCAGGCCTGAAAGTGCTCCTGCGGGCCATCAATGCCGAAATCCTCCACTGGCTCCATAGCGCGGAAGCCGCGCTCCGTTTCGACACCTGGAAGCGCGTTCTCTTCGACTTGAAGAGCACCATCAACTTCGGCTTGAAGGACATCCGGTGCGCTCGCAGTGCCGACTACATTCTTTCGATCGCTGAGTGGGAGACGAGACACTACTGGCCAAGCCTTGCCCCCAGTGCCCGAGTCCGCACGCTGCCATACTTTTTGCCCGATTCCTACCTTGAAGAAATTCCCTCTACCCGTACCAAGTCGACCCGCTGTGTCTGCATGATGACCACGAAGGCGAATCGGCCGTTTCTCGTCGACGCCGCCCGAAACTTCTACCGTCTTGTAAGCTCCCTCGGCCCCTCCGAGGGCCACTGGAGCTTCGACATCACCGGCGACTTCCACAGGGAGAAGCTACCCAAGTGCCCCCGTATCGAGGTGAAGGGGCTCCTTGAGAATCCGCTTGAGCTGTTGCGGGAGTCGCGAGCTGTCGCACTCCTCTCCGACTACGGCTTTGGCTTCAAGACGAAGCTCCTGGAGGCCATCTGTTGCGGTTGCCGTGTGCTCGTCACCGAAAAGCTCTTCGAACGACTGCCACGCGACGTCCAACGGTTTGCGATCGTGGTCGATCCGAATTCGGTGGAGTCCTTCCGTGACGCGCTCGGCCGCTCGCTCGATCCGTTCCCCCCGGGCGACGTGAACGCGGAGCTGAGGCGGGAGAACTTCGCCGCGCTGGACGCAATCTTCGGCGTCGAATCTGGTTCCGCGTCCGCGCCGAGGCACCCAGTCCAGCGCCTTCAGGCAATCGTCTCGGCGGGGTAGACAAACGGTAACCCTTCGAGAATCCCGGCGCAAATGACGTCAAGGCCTCTCGCGCGGCCTGGAAGCAGGTCGCTCAGGGAGCGGCATCGAACAAGGAACTCGCCATCCTTCTCGGGTTGTTCGATGAAGGGGATCGGAATCATACGGCGAAAGAAGAAGTGGTAGGCGTACTTCCTCGCCCTTTGAAGCTTGTCCGGCGAAAGCCTGTCGCGAAGTGGGAGAGTGTCGAGGATCCGCCGGTACTCGTCGGGCGAGGAAGCGTCGAGCGAAAAGCCCTTACCGCGAATCCACGCCTCGCCTGCCACGATCACGGGAACACCCAGGCTCGAGACTTCGATGCCTGTCTTCGTATTGAAGATGATCACAGCATTCGAGTGCTCGGAGAGGCTGTAGGTGCTCACCTCGCTCTCGGGCCCGACCATGAAGACGTTTCTTGGCAAGGTCGGGAAGACCTTCAGAATCTCGGGCATCAGAAGCTGACGTGAGGGAATTCCGCCCCGTAACTCGGCAGGGTGAACGCGGACCACAAGGTCAAGATCAGGTCGGTCCTGGAAATAACGGATGGTCTCGAGGACCCACTCCAGCATGCTCGGGAAGGCATTGGATCGATAGTGGAGCCGAGCATCCCACAGGACATTCGTGAGGAGCGCAATGGTGGGACGGCTGAAATCGTTGCCGATCTCCCGGGCAATCTTCTTCGCGTCCTCCTGAGGCTCATTGTGGAACCAGATCCAATCCTGTTTTCCCAGGCGGCGACTCTGGAGATACTCCATGGCGTCGCGCTCGAACTTTTCGGACCAGCACATCCCTTCCCATTCACCTGGAGGCTCCGAGATCATTGTGTGGTGGTAACTATCCCCGTGGCTGAAGATAAACGAGCTCTTGCGGTACGCGGGGTTCCAGTTGACGACGCGCACGCCCCACCGTCGGCAGACCTCGCCCACCAAACCCTGCGGGACATAGATCCCGTGGTTGAAGCAGGCCACTTCGTACTTGCCTTCCTCCAGCACCGCCCCGGTTGCAAAGACAGTGAGAAGCGCGGAGTAAAGGTAGTGCCGGACAAGCTCCTCCGCGTACGGCTCGCCCTCGAAGTCGCCCCGAGCGAAGTAACGTAGGGCCCCTGCAATGGCGTGCTCCCCCACCGCCAGGCCTTCGTGCCGATAGTGAGCAACATCGGACACTGGGATTGCCGTTGCGATGTCGCGAGCCCGGGCCTTCTGCTCAAGGCTCACGGACTTCCCGAGCCAGTGCGTCTTGAGGCCGAGAGGCTCGAAGATCCGCCGTCCGCGCTTCTCACACTGCCCGCAACGAGGCTGCGGCGGGGCTTCGCGAAGGCCTTTCGGGGAGACCCCACCCCACTCCGTCATCTGGCAGCCTGACAGGGCGCTATCGCAAAGAAAGATACCGACATCCGCACCTCGCAGCGTCAACGCCACCGCAAGCGAGGTCTCGACAAGCACTCCGAGATGGAATCCTCCCGCGCCAGGAGCGATGAGCACGCGGGGCCCTCCCCGGGCGACCGCCACGGCCCCCCTCCAAGCGGCCTCGTCGGCGGCAAGGAGCTGGCGCCAGGGATCCCACACGTCGGCCGGATCGCCGGTCATGCCCCTGAAAACCTGGCGGAGACGGTCGAGCAATGCCACCTCGTGCCTCAAGCCCTTTCCACGTACCAACGCGAAATCGCCAGGCCGTCGACCCAGCCGTTCAGCAGGTGACCTATCGCATCAGCCGGGCTTCCGACCATCGGCAGACCGTGCCGGTTGAACGAAGTATTGATCAGGACGCCCACGCCCGTCCGTCGCTTGAATTCCTGAAGAAGTTTGAAGGCCCATGGGTTGTCTGCCTCGCACACGACCTGTGGCCGCAGAGTACCATCGACGTGCACGACGGCTGGCACCGTCCTTTGGGCATGGTCGGAAGCCTTGACAGAAAAAGTCATGTGGCGGTAGTCGGTCGAACCCTCCCAGTAAAGGTGCGCATCCGACTCGAGCAACATGGGCGCGAACGGGACGAACAGCTCCCGTCCTTTCAGGATCAGGTTAATTCGGTCTTTCACGGCCACGAAGCGTGGGTCAGCGAGCACCGAGCGGTTCCCGAGAGCCCGCGGACCCAGCTCCAGTCGGCCCTGAAAGGTACCAATGACTTTGCCGTCGATGAGCGCCTGCGCGAGGCGCTCGTGGGTGCCTTCCTCGATCCTCAGACGGTGCGCCTCGGATCCCTGCCTGAGGCGATCCTCGATCACTTCTTCGGTGAACGCATGGCCGAGATACGGCGTCGTGAGGCGGCAAGGCGAGGTGACTGCGCCGGCCTGGTAAAGGGCCTCCATCGCCGCCCCGACCGAAAGCCCACTGTCCGCAGAGTCGGGAAAAACAAAGAAGCGAGCGGGAGCAAGCTCGTCACGAATGAGCGAGTTCGCCTTCACGTTGAGCATTACACCGCCCGCGGCGGCGATCGACCTCGAGCCCGTAATTCGGAGCGCATCGCGAGCATACTCGACCATGTTCCTCTGGAAGTGCTCCTGAGCGAACCCCGCGAACTGCTCCCGCGACATGCGTCCCAGGAGCTTCTTGAACTCCTCACTCTGACTCACACTAGAGAGCGGGTTCGGCACCTCACGCCCGGGGTTGTATTTGTTGTAGTCGCGGAACTTCCAGGTAATCCTGGATCGCAGGACGCCGTCGTGCACGCTCACGATCCCGTCGAAGGGGTTGGGACCCAAGTTCGGCTGGCCTGCGGCCGCGAGGCCCATCGTCTTGTACTCACCGTCTGCTGGAACAAAGCCGAGCGCCTCGGTCACGGCCTGGTAAAAGGCGCCCAGGCTGTGCTCCTTCAGGCTCTTGCGGACAAGCTCCATGCGGCCGTCGGGATAGCCACGAAAGGTTGCCGCGCAGATTCCGTCGCCCTTGCCGTCGAGACTCATCACGCAGGCGTCCTCGAGCCCCGAAAGTCGGAAAGCCGAAGCTGCGTGGGCGCGGTGGTGATGAATGTAGTAATGCGCAATGCGCCCGTCAAGAAGCCCGACTTCCTCCAGGAACGCTTCCTGGAAGATCCAGTGGCGTGGCGCAAACTCACCCCACTGGCTCCGGACCTCGGCCATTCGCTTCTTGCGCCTTCGATCACCGTTTGAGAGGCTCTCCTGAATCAGCTGTCTGGCAGTCTCGAGCAAACCCTTGCTCGTCAGTGGCTCCTTCACCCCTTTGGCTTCCCGCGAAGGAGTACACGATCCGTCAAGTTCGACCACACAATGACGGACATGACTTGGATAAAAAACGTTCTTGGTGGAAATTGCGAAGAGATCAATATCCTTCGCGGTGATCCCGCAGGTCTCGAGCACCCTGCGGATGGCCTGGCAGGGAAAACCATAGTAGTGCTTCAGGCGGTTGATGCGATCCTCGGGCAAGGCGCAAAGGACTCCATCAGCGTTGCAGATCGCGGCAGAGGCGTCATGGGCCCAGTGAATACCCAGGGCAATGGGGCGTTTGAGCTCTCCTCTGAACATGCGGCTCCTCTGACAACCAGTTCCTCCACTTCAGACGCAGCGCACACAATCTGTAGGAAGCGGGGGGGGATTGCAAGGCCCCCCCGGCGCGTGGCGTTCACGCAGCAGGAAAGCCCTTCTCACTCCAGATTGAAATGAAGCACCCTGGATTGGGCATGAACCACGTCCTGGGTGCAGAGCGCACCAACGGCGCTGGAGGCACGCGGCGCTTATCGAGCACCGAGGAGGGGGGGCAGGGCAACCAAGGCGGGAGCCCTGACGCCCGGAGGCGCACGCGTGGCGTGCGACCGGAGGGGGGCCCGGCTCACGTGCGGGGCACGTGACGGAGTGACGCCGCGAGGCAGCCGGTTCGGCGAAGGTCTTCCTGCCCACGAGGAGCATCATCAAACTTTATCTGCACTTGGGCTGGGTGCATGGCACTTCGGGAGAAGCATTTCTGACACACGCAACATCCAAGTCAACCGCTGTCAGGCGCAACGATCCCGGGAGCTTTACGGCTTTTTTTCGGCGTAAACAAGGGCGAAATACGCTGTGGTCCCGGCCAGCAGGGGTGCTCACAATCCTGTTCGCCTGCCCTCAGGTGGAAAGTTGACGCTCGGGCTCTCTCCCTTTTCTCCCGGGCTCCTCGCTTACGAGATCCGTGCCAGCAAGCTGAAATTTCGCCTTTACAAGACCGCAAGCCAATGGCAACATTTCGCCTCCGTGGAGTCGTCGAATCATGCTCAGCGAAGGTCATGCACCGTTCAAACCGAGAGAGATTCTCCTGAAATGGTGAATGGCGCCCATTCTTACCCCCCCTCGCTCAAGGTCCTGATTTGTCGTCAGCAAAACTTGAAGCATTGCCTCCCCATTCGACCAACTGTGCGATCTCTCCAGTGCTGTTCGCTGTCAACAGGAGCCGCAGATGCCTGATGTCTTACCGCGTGTAAATCACCCTCGTGACCTCAAGGCATTGAGCCTTGACGAGATGCGCCAACTCGCGGGCGAGATTCGCCAGCGTATCATGGAGGTGGTTAACGCGAACGGCGGCCACTTGGGCTCCAATCTCGGCACCGTGGAGATGACGATCGCGTTGCACAGGGTTTTTGACTTTCCTCAAGATCGTCTCGTCTGGGACGTCAGCCACCAGACTTACCCGCACAAGCTAATTACCGGACGCAAGGATCGGTTCCACACACTGCGAACGTTTGGAGGCATTGCCGGTTTCTGCAACAAGAGGGAGAGCATCTTTGACCTCTTCGACGCAGGCCACGCCGGCACAGCCGTGTCCCTCGGCCTCGGTGTCGCTGCCGCGGATCATTTTTTCCAACGCGACTCGAAAACCGTTGCAGTGGTCGGCGACGCCTCGATAGCTGCAGGAATGGCCTTCGAGGCACTCAATCATGCCGGCGAACTGCAGCGAAACCTGCTCGTCGTCTTGAACGATAACAAGATGTCCATCGACGTGTCCGTGGGTGCGCTGTCGAAATACTTCAACAAGATCCGGACGAAGCCCATCTATCAAGACCTGAAGAAAGAAATCCACGAGGTGCTCTCGAAAATCCCGCTCGTGGGGAAGAAGATGGAGGATGGGCTCGAGCACATCCACGAATCGCTCAAGCACTCGCTAGTACCAGGTCTCCTCTTCCAGGAACTGGGCTTCAACTATTACGGACCCGTCGATGGACACGATCTTGAATCCTTGATCGACATTCTGGAGGATCTGAAGGGAATCAAGAGGCCCGTCCTGCTTCACACCCTGACCGTCAAGGGCCATGGATACGAGCCGGCCTCGAAGAATCCGATCAAGTATCATGCCCTGAAGAACTTCCTCGCCGACGACTCCACGCCAGAGAATACAGCTGACGGGTTGAACGATCGGAACGGCTCCGAACCTCACGTCGCGCCAGCGAGGAACGAGGCCAAGGCCCCCGTCGATGCCAAGAAGAAGGTGACCTACAGCGAGGTCTTCAAGGAGACCATGCATACCGTGGCTCGAAAGGACAGGCGATTGGTTGCCGTCACGGCCGCGATGCCCGGAGGCACCGGCTTGGTGGAATTCGCCAAGGAGTTCCCGAGTCGATACTTTGACGTCGGCATCGCCGAGCAACACGGCGGCGCCTTCGCTTCCGGCCTGGCCTATGGTGGCCTACGTCCTGTATTCGCGGTCTACTCGACCTTCTGCCAGCGGGCCTATGACCAGATCATCCACGACACTTGCATCCAGGAAAACTCCGTTATCCTGTGCCTGGATCGAGCCGGGTTGGTGGAAGACGGGTGGACTCACCACGGAGTCTTCGATATCGCGTATCTGCGGTGTATCCCGAACACCCTCCTCATGGCGCCCCGAGATGCCGAGGAGTTTGCCCGCATGTTTTATCTCGCCCTGGAGCAAACCTCGCTGCTCGTCGCCATCCGATACCCCAAGGCTACAATTCCAACACTGCCGCACTCGAAGGACCCTGTCCTTCGAATAGGAAAAGCCGAGGTGCTGCGTCGAGGGGAAGGCATTGCCCTCCACGCCTATGGTTCCATGGTGGAGGAAGCCTGGCATGCTGCCGAGATCCTTGAAAAAGAGGGCATATCCGTCACCGTTGTGAACGCGCGATTTGCAAAGCCTCTCGACGAGGGCCTCTTGCACGACCTCTCACTCGACCACCACACACTGATCACCCTTGAGGAGCATGCTCTCCATGGTGGTTTCGGCAGCGCTGTGCTGGAGAAGCTTGCGGATCTCGAAATCTCCTTCTCCAGGGTCATCCGACTGGGGATTCCTGACCGGTTCCAGACCTTCGGTGCGCGCGAGCGAATCATGGCCGAGATCGGAATCGATGCTAAAGGCATCGCGGAGACAGTCCGCCGACACGCAGCGACAGGTACCATCGTTCCGATTTCAACTCGATCGATTGCAGCCGTTCGATAGCAGACGCTCTCCTCGGCATTGAAGTCACCAGTGCATGACGTAGCCGCCGTCAACGTTGATCGTTTGACCCGTCACGTTCTTGGCGCAATCCGAGGCAAGGAAAACGGCCATGTTGGCGATGTCTTCAGGGTCTTGCCAGCGGCCAAGCGGCACAACCTGTCGTACCTTGTCGCCCGCCCAATCCTCGAACGGGCGACGTTGATCGGGAGGCTGACGAAGATTCCAGGCCGCCCACATGCTCCGGTTCAGCGCCGTTTTGACCATTCCAGGGCAGAGTGAGTTCGCCCGCACTCCGTGCGGGGCAAGGTCCTTGGCGACGCATTGCGAAAAGTTGATCAAGGCCGCCTTTGAGGCACTGTAAGGCGGATCTGTCTGTGAGCCAATCTGGCCTGCCACGGAAGCCAGGAAGAGGAAGCTCCCTCGCCGTGCCTCAATCAAGAGGGGAGCAAACGCGTGAGCCACGTGGACGGATCCCCTGACATTGACGTCAAGGACGTGCGCCCAGTCGGCCGGGCTCAAGTTCAAGAAGGGGTATCCGAATTTTCCGGAGCCAACCGCCGCGGTATGTACTACATGGTCGACCCTGCCAAGCTGGGACCGAACGGTTAGAGCTGCCTCAGTAACCGATTCGAACCGGGCGATCTCGCAAACAAGGCCCATGGACCTCACGTGGAGATCATCGCCCAGCCGCTTCGCCGCCTCACTGACTCCCGTGTCGATATCCAGAAGCGCAACATCTGCACGTTCCTGGGCAAAGCCTCTGGCAATGGCAAGGCCAATGCCGTTGGCGCCGCCCACGACCACGGCGACCGTACCCGAAAGTTTTAGATCCATTGGGGTCTCCTGGTTGTCTTGCGACACAGTGCCATGACTCTGTCTGGGGCAACTTCCCGACAGGAGGCGACGGCAGGCCTGACTTGGGTGCCGAACATACTTGCCTGCATGGTTTCAAAGTCCTCGTTCATTTTCCCCGGATCTCCCGGACAAGGTGATCGGCCCCGTAGATGTTGCTCAGCGCCTCCAGGATCGCCGGCGAAGCCACCGATACGGCGCGAGCTTTCTGCTCGCTATACGCGATGTCAAGCACCAGCGAAAAAATGTTGCCGTCGAAAATGATCCCAACCAACTCACCATCACGATTGACGACGGGGCTCCCCGAGTTGCCCCCAATAATGTCTGCCGTCGAGCAGAAATTGAAGGGAGTCGAAAGGTCAACTCTCTCACGAGCATCGAGCCAACTTTGCGGCAAGTTAAAGGGCTCCGCTCCCTTGTGGAGGTCATGCTTCCTGAATGCCCCATCCACCGTGGTAAAGGCTGGAACCGTCTGGCCGTCCTCCTCCCAACCCTTCACAACCCCGTAAGCCAGTCGGAGTGTAAAGGTCGCGTCGGGGTATACCTCGGCACCCTTCAGTGCGAAGATGGCCCGGGCAATGTTGCCATAAGATTCCCTCTCGACACCCTGGACAAGATCCTCGTACTTGCGGCGTACCGCACGGGCATACGGGTCGACCACTCGGGCGAGCACGATCATGGGATCTGACGACGCCTGGATCGCGGCCCTGCCACCCTTTGCAATCTCCTTGCGGACCTGAATATCCATCAAGTTCGTACCGTTGACGAGCTCGATCGCACGGTCCCTTGGCGATTTTCCACCCAACAGCATGCGCACGAGCGGGTGCTCGGCGCCCAGGTGCGTCGAGAAGTGCGTCAGTGAATCGACCATCGTGGCTTTCTCGAGCAACGGGTAGATCGGGGCCGTTGAATACAAGTTCAGCTCCAGAGTCTCCATGTCCGACTCACGGAAGCCCGGCAAACGTTCGGCGTTGGGCTTTTCCTTCTCCTCGGCGAGCCGGACCAGCGTCCGCGCAATGCCAAAGATGTGCGAATAAAAAGCTCGGCCAGTTTCAAGGAAGCTGTACTCCTCGTAGAACTCGCGGAACGCCTGGCGCGCCTGCGCGATGCGAGCCCAATCGTCCAGGGTGGCCCCGAGGCTGGAGTCGGCGGCCACCCTGGCTCGCAGCTCGGCCTCGGTACGCTCCTTCTGACCGAGGATGACGGGATCAAGGAGCCCTGTGAGAACCCCTCGAAGCGCCTTGCGGCTGTTTTGAATGCTGAAGAGATCGTCCCGGGCAATCCGCGCGTCCTCGGCACCTCGGAGCGAGAATTGCTGGAGCGCGATTTCTCGCCGCGCAAGTAGGGCGAGGCGTGATGGGTATTCGACGTCACGCAGGAAGCGAAAGTGTTCGACAGTATTCAGACGACGCGTGCTGCCGGGGTGACCGGCTACAAAGATCAGCTCCCCCTCGCAGGCTCCCGCCTTGCTCCAGCGCAGGTGATGCTCCACCCGAGCAGGCTGACCGTTCTCGTAGCACCGGAAAAAACACACATCGAGGTCGAAGCGCGGAAACTCAAAGTTGTCGATGTCACCGCCGAAAAAAGCAATCGCCGTTTCTGGAGCCATGACCAGCTTGACTTCGGCGTAGCGTTTGTAGCGGTAGAGGTGGTACTCACCGCCCTGGTAAAGCGTCACCACCTCACTCTGCAGGCCAGTCTTGTCCTTCGACTCCTTCTCAATCGTTGCCATCATCTCACGGCGCGCCTTGTTCGCCGCCGCAGTATCGGCTCCCGGAGACACGTTGCCATTCACGCGGGCCGTAACATCTTCGATGCCCACCAGCGATAAAATCTCGAGGTCAGGGCAGGCGAGTTCCTCCTCCCGGGTCCTGGCTACGAAGCCCGTGTCGAGCAGGTTCTTGTCCTTCGTGCTCAGCTTCTGAAGAGCATCGGAGCCCACGTGGTGGTTGGTCATGACAAGCCCCTCGGACGACACAAAGGAGCCCGACCCTCCGCTGGACAGGCGAACCGCAGAGCGCATGAGATGCTCCGCCCACTTCGCATCCGGGCCAAAGCCGTACTTGGCGCTCAACTGCCTCGTGGGCAGGCGATTGAAGAGCCACATGCCTTCATCCGCGGACAAGGGCTCGGTCGAGACGGGGATCGAGAGGGCCATGGCACTGGTCATAGAGAGCTTTCTGAATAAATCCTTGTGGAGCAGTTTCATTTCTTTCTTTCGCCGAGAGCCAGGGGATCAGGAAAGACCTTCCCAATCCCAACAAGGAAGAGCAGGATCGCGATGACGAGGAACGCCACCCTGGCGAGCCCCACACTGTGCTCTTTCAAGAACGCTGACTTCGCCTCGAAGTCGAGTAGGCTCGGCAGCCGATCGCTGAGCTGGAGAAACGCGCCCACGACCCCCGCAATCGTCCCGCCAGCCATATAGCCCGAGGAGAGCAGCACGCCCGGACCCGAATCGGGCTCGCCCTGACCCGTGCGAGCCCTCCAGTACTTGTCGACGAGCCAACGAACCAGGCCACCGAAGAAGATCGGGGCCGACGATTCCAGGGGAAGGTAGATCCCCACCGCAAAGGACAAGGTGGACGGAGGAAGCTCCGAAGACGATCCCCAGGAGTGCCCCCACGGTAATCGCCTGCCAGGTAAGCTCCCTCGGCGAGTCGAAAGCAGGCACACAGGGCTTGAAGTCGCCGCCATCCAACGAGCCATCGGGAGCCTCTTGCCGCTCTTGCATGCTCGGCACAATAGCATGGCCTCGCCACTTGCGAAAGCTCGAGATGTCGGGGTTGCAGGCGGAGGTCTTGCGTGCAGATCGCCGGGTGACAAGAGCCCGTGAAGGCTCCCGGACAGTCCCCCGGATTGTTCCGCTTTCGAGTCGCCACCCGGGTGCCTCACCCCATTGAAGTGAACGTGCCCCCCGGGGCAGTTTGGTGACCGACCGAGGGGGCACGAGTCGAGGTGTCGAGGCGGATACCTTCCAGGATCCGTGGCCGTCCAGCGGGAGATTAGTACCTGGCCGCGCAGATACACCAGACCTGGCCCGAGGGGCCAATCACGCAAAAGCCGCCGGTGCAAGAATCGGTGGAGAAGAGTCGGTTGCAGTCCTCGTCGCCGGA
>SXIK01000067.1 GCA_005772855.1 Planctomycetia bacterium
GCGCTCGACACCCCGAACGATGGAGCAGAAACACTCGGAACTGGAACCCAATTCAGCAGGTAGTCCTCAACCCAAATCAGGTACCCATTCGACACATCGGATGACGTTCATTGAGGCGGCAACTACCTTGACACCCGCCGCGGTTACATCACTGTTGTCACAGTTGGATGACAGGATGTCGTCGGCGCTGATGACGCTCACGACGTTGCAGTTGAAGAAGTGAGATATGACCGTGCCGCCTAACCATGCGCTGCAGCGAACCCGGCCATCGCGTCGCGGTTGCAATCGCACGCCCTCGTGGGCCGGGTCGCTGAGCTTGGGTCGTTAGGCGAACATCATGAACGCTCGCTTCGGACGAGAAACGTGGTCGCTTCGCCCACCCGAGGGATGGCGTGCATGGCACGACGCTGAATGCGCGACGCTCGTGGCGAATGACGAGATCGGCGCGCTCCAGATCAGTGCCGCCTTCAAAGACTCCGAGGTTGGCGATGACGATCTCGGCGGTGCCAACGGCCCCTAGGGTCAAGCAGCAGCTCTTCTTCGCCTCCTGCGCGAATTCCCTGGCTGCACAGACGATTCTCTCGACTTGCTCGAGCAAGGCATGCTGTGCCTTCTTGACTCTACGTTGCCGCTTCCTGTCCTTGCTTACGGCGTACCGCGTGATGATAGAGATGCTGCTTCTTGACCTTGGCTTCGTGAAAACGGCTTTCGACCCCGCCAGGAAGTTCCTCGCGGGCCGCATTCAAGAGGCGATAGAGGGTCCTCCAGCTGTCCCACAAGAGAGAGCTATCGGTCGGCCAGTGGATGTTGGCATCGACGACTGTCGTGTCGACCCGGAGGGTGGACTGGTCTGCTCGGCCTTGCGCGACAGCGTAGTCCCGCAAAGCGGAGTTGAGCTTCTGCCAGGTCTCCGGCCCGATAGCTTTGAAGCACTTGTCGAGGAGTGTGAAATCCATGACCATGCGAGGACCCAGCCGGGCAAAGTTCTGAAGGAACGCGCTATGGGCCACCCGGATCATGGTTTCCCGCAGCGACGTGCCCTCGATTTGGTGGATGACCAGAGCCCGGAGGATGTTTTCCGAGGTCTACGTCGCCTTTCGAAAGGGGCTTGAGGTCCTTGTGCGCCAACTCCAGGAGCCGAGGGTTCTGGTCCAAGATCTTGCTGATCCGATCGTACTTCTCCTCGTAGAGTCGAACCGTTCTTGCTCTGGACCCGATCGACCAGTCGAAGTACTGTTGCGAATCAAATTCTTGGCGCATTCAATTCCTCCTGCTTGGTTGTGCTTGCGGGAGAATATCAATGCGCCTTTCTTGTTCAAGAGAGAATTTGCGATTTCACTGCATTTTGCAACAGGAACTATTTAGCAGCCCGGGTAGAGCGTGCACCCCAGCGCTCCGGCAGTGCCATCGGGGTCCGGATCGAGGCCGCAGGCCTCGCCCACGGGACCTGGCGCTGCCGGTGGGAGCCCGCCCTTGAAGAGGTGGCTCAAGATGAGTATCGCATCGGAGATGTTCACCTTTCCGTTGTTGTCGGCGTCTTCCGTCTCCGCACACGTAGAAGCGGCGCCACCCCGAAACAGATGGTGGGCAATGAAGACAGCGTCGGCAATGTTCAGCCGCGTGTCGGTGTTTGCATCTCCTCGGTGAAAGAATCTGCCCTGGCATTCGTCGGGGATTTGATCCCGGTTCGCATCGCGGCTAGCGGCCGGCGTGGTGTGGTTAATGAGCGTGGAGACAACGTCGCCTCCGATCAGAACGAGGTCGAGGTCACCATCCTCATCGAGGTCGATGGCTGGCTGCGCAAAGGTCATGAGCTCCGCGTATTCGATATCACTCGTCACCCGGAATCTGAGCCTTTGAGGTGCCTCGGAAGGTGGCACCAGCTCAAGAGTGCCATTGCCGCGGTTGAGGAGCAGCTGGTTCAGGTAGTAGCCATCAGCGACCAGCAAGTCCTGCCGCCCATCTCCGTCATAGTCATCTGCACGGATATGGCAGATGCTCATACCAAATGAAAAAGTCTTCAGTCTTGTGAAGCCGCCACGACCATTATTTTCGAACACTGTGATCTCCGAGGCGGCAACACCAGGGTTGCAGGTTGGATAGCAGTCTCTGGACACCACGAGGTCGATGTCACCGTCACCCTCGAAATCCATTCCGACGACCTCGACAGAATGATCGCCAGCACCGAGGTCCATGCTCGAGCGGGAAAACGTCCCGTCCCCGTCGCTCAAACCCACGGTTATCTTTTTCCTGAAACCATAACGCACCAGGTCAGGGAGAGAATCGCCGTTCAAGTCCATGGTGAATCCCGGGTAGTGGAAGGGGAGATAGTGGACCCTGTCGCGGTCCTCAAAAAATGAATGTTCCAGAATTGGGGGGCCGAATTTTCTACGGCCCTCATTGAGCCGAACTGCCAAACCCCAGTCTGGTTCGTAATAGGCGAGGTCCGGTAGCGCATCAGAGTTCATGTCGAACATATCAAAAGGGTATCCATCAAGCGACTGGATGGGCTCTTCCGCGGGGAACAAGGTGAAGGATCGCCCCCCGTCATTCCAGAAAAATTCGAAGTTCACTCCGAGAAAGCTGGATAGCAGGTCCAGGCGGCCATCGCCATCCATGTCTCCCACCTTCATGAGGCCGCCCCGGGCCTCCGCCGGGGCTTCAAAACCCAGGGTAAAGTTGCCGGTGCCATCCCCATAGTAGAACGCGACGACGCTCTCGGTCTCCTTCGCGCAGCTGTAGCAGAAATGGTTCCGCAGCGCCACGTCAACGTTTCCGTCCGCGTCGAAGTCACCCACCTCGGCCGTGTTGGGGTAGTTCATGGTCTCGATGGGAATTCGATCGGAGATGGTGCCGTCGCCTTGATTCAAGTAAACGGACGCGCTGCTTTCATAGGACCACAGGAGAAGATCCTTGCGCCCATCGCTGTTGAAATCCTGGATAATGTAGTTGGGATTTTCAGTGTAAGCGAGGCTGCCGGAGCCGGCGCCCTCAAACTCGCCACCTTCCTTGCCGTGGAGGATGCGAATGCCCGCCTCGCCTCGGTTGGCCGTCAGATCGAGCCAGCCGTCGTTGTCGAGATCGGCAACGGCAACGGCTCCCTTTTCTAGCCAGGGAACGAGATAGGTCTTGCCCAGCTCGAATTTCCCCATCTTCCTGTCATGGACGATCGTTATGGCCTCCCCGTGGGCGACCACAAGTTCCGTCGAACCATTCCTGTCGAAGTCGCCGAGGGAAACGCCAAAGTTGGATCCGGGCATTGGCAACGGATCGATGGGCTTCATGAATCGGCCCGTGCCGTCGTTTATCTGGACCTGCAAACTACCAGGCGCACCCACGATGGCAAAATCCGGGAAGCCGTCGGCGCTCAGATCCAGAAATGCAAAATTCCGATCACAGAAAGGCGGAAGGTAGTAATTTTGTAACAGAAAGTTTCCGAGGCCATCACTCTTGTAGACAAGCGAAACGTATCCAAAGCTGTCGCGGAAATTCCTACACATACCAGAGGCCACGATGTCTGCCTGGCCATCCAGGTCAAGATCCACGACTTTGATGATTGGATCCGAAGGGGCAACAATCTCTACGGAGGGCCGGAGCTTGGCGCTCCCAAGGTTTTCGTAGATGAAGATTTTTTCCTTCTGCTCCATGCCGACGATTACGTCCGGCTCCGGCGATCCCACGAGATCGGCCACGGTGATGCCGTTAATCGACTGGTCGAATTCGTACGGCGCATCGGCGGAGAACTGGCCCTTGCCATTGTTGAGGTGTATGAAGATCTGGCCGTACACGCCGACGGGGCAGGCGTTGCAGCGCAAGTTAGTTGTCAACAAGTCCAGGTCTAAGTCACCGTCCAGATCCGTCAAGGCGATCGACCCGATGGTCTCCTCGAAGTATAGCCGCGTTGCTGCTCCATGGCGGCGATTCCCGAGGTTCTCAACAAGATAGGCTTGATTTTCCATTCCCAGGAGCACCAGGTCCACCTTTCCGTCGCCGTTCCAGTCGCCAGCGAGGACTTCGCGTGTCGGGACGTCGAGGTCGTTCGTTGCCAACCGGTCGAACCCGACACCGGTGGGGAACACATCCCTGGCATCGTCGATGCCGTTTTGGTTGCAATCAGCAGCTGGTGAGGTGCCTCGACCCAATGTGCATAGCACGGCCAGCAAGGTTACAAACCGCAGCGAAGGAGGAACTGTGAGCACAATGCACCTGCTTTCTACTCGTTAGACCCTGGCCCAGAGGCTGTCCCAGGACTTGATGCCGGCTCCGGCCGGCTCAAATGCTGTCCCATTTCGTCGAGCCGAAGGACGAATCCTGGCGTGGCCTCCACGCAAGTAAACATCGATACTGACGCATTGTGACGAATAGCAAGGAGCCAGCGCCAGAGAAAACTTGGGCATTGCGACCCCGTGTACGGGAGGCTTTCGGGGGCTCCATCAGCCCGTTGTCAGAAGAGCGCCCGGGAGAGGTATCAAGCCCGTCGGGCCTTCTGGATCTTCAGCACCAACTCCGCAGCCATGCGCTTCACGCTGCTGACCGATGTGTCCAACTCGTCCGCGATCTCCTGATTCGTGCACTCCTCCACGAACTTGAGTACGAAGAGCTTGCGGGAGTCCGGGTCGAGTTTCTCGAGGATCCTCTGGAGGCTCTGGTACTCGTCGTGGGTCTCGATTCTGTGGGAGATGGATGCTGTGCTACCGGCGAGGCTCGCGAGCGAGAATCCTCCTCGGCTCTCGCTGGCCGAGCTCTCCCGCACCTCCAGCTTCGAGTCCCGTTTTTGAGTCTGGAAGTGCTTCTCGTAGAGATCCTTGATCCGGTTCTCGATGAGACGATAGACCGTACGGTGGACTCCGCGGTTCTCCACCTTGTCGAGAAAACCGTCCCGATTCTCGAGCAACGAGGCAAAGAAGTCCTGGAGCACATCTTCCGGTTCGACTTTGCCACGCAGCCTGTCGCCGAGCTTGTAGTTGATAAAGACAAGAATCTTGGGACCGAAGGCTCGAACGAAATCATCGAGGCTGCGAGGCGCTCCGTTGCGGAGGCGATCGATGAGCTCGAGGGTGAGGCGGCCAGTGGAGTCCATGCAAGGGGCGTTCTTACGGCAAGATTAGCTTCAAACGGAAGCCAAAGCGGTCCGAAACATAGGTCTTCGAGGTCGAGCGGCGCACGGACAGCCGGCAGGGCTCTCCAGCGAGCGCCCAGTTTCCGCCTCTCAAGGCGGCGATGTCAGGACGTTCGGGGTCGTCGAAGTGACACCAGTCTCCGACATTTCCCACCATACCACGGACGCCGTAAGGCGAACAGTCCTGGGGGAACGCGTCGACCTCGACCACTCCGGGGGATCGATCCCTGGCGGCAAAGAAATTGTTCGCGTATTCGTTGTCAAAAAGATTTCCCCAGGCGTAGTACCTGCCGTCGACGCCCTTGGCTGCCTTTTCCCATTCGGCCTCGGTTGGGAGATCGTAGTGGCGGTTGTCTCGTGCAGAAAGAAAACGAGCGTAGGCGAGCGCGTCATCGAACGAGACCCCGAAGACGGGCAGGCGTGGGCTCCATGGGTATCGATCCCGGATCGAAGGAAGTTTGAATTCGCCGTTTTCGATGGCCCACAGCGCGCCGCTGTTCTCGGACTCGCGCGGCACGCGCCGGGGCGCCTCTTCCGGGTTCGTACGCAGGAGGTGATTCAGGAACTCGAGGTATTCCGAGCACACCACCGGGTGAATTCCGATCGCGAAGCCGGGAAGGTCGACAACCGCTCGAGCGCCATGGCTCGAGATCACGTAGGGATCGCTGTACATCAGGAAGGAGCCCGCGGGCACGTAGGCAAACCCCTCGGGGATGGCGCTGGACGGGTAGAGCTTCACGGTCGAGCGGATGATTGCGTTTCTACGGATGAGGATGGGATAGCGAGTGGGTGAGCAGCCGGGTTCTTCGATTTTGAGGAGGTATCGCCCCATGGGAATTTCGGGCAAACTCAGCGAGCCCTTTCCCGTGGAGATCCTTGTCTCTGGCAGGAGGATCGCATCCCGCTCCTCGTATCGAAAAAGAATCAGCGTGGCATCTTGCGCTGACTCCTTGCCGGAGGCATCGGAGGGGCCTACAAGCTCGGTTTCGATGGAGAGCGTTCCGTCTCCCTTGAGCGCGCGAGAGAAGTGATTCGCGTCGTTCACTTGCTCGATGAGGCCGGAGTAGAAGATCACGTCGGCCCGGTTGCCTTCGGCGTCGGCCTTGAGGAACCGCTCGAGGTAAAGCTCGCCGAGTGCACGACGGGCCCGAGTGTTTTCGGGCCAGATCGTAAGAGCTGCCGAGAGAGCTGTCTGTGCCTCGGTGTACTTGTAAGCCAGGTTGGTCTCCAACCTCTCGACCTCTGTCCGCAGCTCGCGCAGCCAGCGTTTTTGCTCTCCCGTCGGGTAGTTGCCCGCGGAACGATCGAGCTCCGCCAGGCTGCGCCGCCTCTCCTCGAGGCTTTGCTTCACATGGGCATGCTCCCGGAGCGTTCTTAGCGCCTGCGTGACGCGCTGCTCGGATTCCGTTCGTCGTCTTTCGTCTTCCTTGGTGCCGTCGATGAAGTTCTGGATCGCCTCCGCGAATTCCGCTGCCGTCTGGTAGCGGTCGTCCGGGTGATATTCCATCGCCTTCATGCAGATATCCTCGAGGGCCGGGGGAATTTTCAGACGTGGAGCTCGCTGCGATGGTGCGATCGTGAGGCCTAGCCGGCTCTCCTCCAGAAGCTCCCGAAGGTTTTCCCCGGTGCGGGGGGGCAGGAAGCTGAGAATTTCGTAGAGCGTCGCACCCAGAGCGTAGATGTCGGCCCGACGGTCAACGAGGTCGTTGTGGGCCTGCGCCTGCTCGGGCGACATGTAGAGGAGAGTGCCGTGCACGAGCCCGACCGCAGTGACGATGCCTTGCTCGGCGCGGAGAGAGTTTACTGGCTCCTCCAATGTGAACCGCCGCTCGGGTACGTCGAGCACCTTGGCAAGGCCCCAGTCCATGAGCTGCACTTCGCCGTAATCGCCGATCATGATGTTGTCGGGCTTGATGTCACGGTGGATGACGCCCTTTTCGTGGGCGAAGTGAACCGCGTTCGCCACTGCCTGGAGGATCATGAGCAGCTTGATCCGGGAGAACCTTTCCCGGATCTCCGTCCGACCCACGTGGAGGTCGCGAATGATCTCCTTCAGAGTGCGCCCCTTGAGGAGCTTCATCGAGAAGAAGATCTCCTTTCGTCTGTTGATGGCGATCTCGTGCACCGGTGGAATGCCAGGGTGCTCGAGCTGACCCGTGATTTGGGCCTCCTCGACGAAGCGCGCAAGATGCTCCGTGCACTTGGAGATATGGGGCAGGATGACTTTCACGGCAACGCGTCTGCGCAAGTCGCGGTCGAACGCCAGAAGGACCTTGCCCATGCCGCCCTTGCCGATCTCGCGCTCGATCACGTACTTCCCCTCGACCTCTCCGGGGGCCAGGCCGAGAGCGCTCTCGGTCGTGAGGCTCTTCAGCTGCACTCCCGGTTCGGAGCCGAGGAGGTCTTTTAACCGAGCAATTACGCTTCGTGAGGCCAGTGTCTCCTCGGCGCCGGAGTCAAGCTCAAGTCGTATTCCATGATCATCCATGCTGCTTGTGCAAGATTGTCATCCTCCAAAGGAGCAGGTGCAACGTAGATTGCCCATCCTTCGCGGCTGGAGCTATTCTCCCTGCGTCAGTCTTTCCAGCGCTTGTTGGAACGCCGTGCGCTCCTCTGCCCTCGGCTTGTGCCATTTGCCGCGGGTGGTACGGGCCCGAACCGTCTCTCCGGAGTAGACGATGCTGGTTACGTGCCGCGCCTGGTCGTTGAAGACGTGCACGCGGTTTTTCGGGCCAATCACGACCCATGTCTGCTCCTCGACGTCGCGGAAGATAGCCTCGGCCGAGGCCTCGAGTGCGTCGCGGAATGCCGTCGAGGTGGGCCGCTTGCGGTTCGCATGTCGTTCCTGCGAATGCTGGGTCCGCCTCTCGCGCTGGCGGAAGATCCGATCCAGGTTCTTCTCGAGGTTGTGAAGCGCCCCCATGACGAGCCTGCTGCGTTCCCTGGCCCGCGACTTACGGCTCGTCTTGAGGAGGCTGATTTCTTCCAGACTCCGGCGAGTTGAGTGGAGCGCGTCGGCGAGCCTTGTGTCCCAGGACTCCTCGAAGGCTTGAAAGGCCGGAGTTCCGTCGGGTAGCTTCCCCACGACGTTGAGGATGAGTGAACTGCCGCCAGCATCCACCACCTGAAACGTGAGGGCGAGCGGCGTCCTCTGCGCCGGCGATGTACGTGGCAGGCTTAGACTGTCCGGAAAGATCAGGTACCCGACGCTGACTTGCCCGAGGACGCGGCAGATGGGAGAGCTCTTGCCATAGATGGGGAGTTGCTTCCTTGAGAGCTCGTGGCCGGGGTGCAAAACCGTGATGAACGAAGGCGCGCTTCCGAAGATCGAGTCGACGCGGGGATGACGGCGCTCGAGAAGCACCGAGACGAACTCGGGCCAGGTCGGCTGTCCCGTGGGTGTGTAGCCTCCAAATACGGACCGAGGCTCCGGCGGTGAAGCGTGCTCACAGTAGAAGGACCGGCACCAGTGGCAATAGATTTGACCCAGGGGCATGGAAGCCAGCCGGTTCGCGTAGCGTTCGGCAGTGTTCTGGAGCTGGACATAGAGTTGATCGGAGGAGTGGCCACCCGAACCTGGTTGGGGAAGCTCGAGGCTGAGCTTGAGGTTGCCCGTCTTGAGCTTCGCGTGCACCCCCTGAGCTCTACGGCGACTTTCGAGAAGAGAATGAAAGATACTTTCGAGTTCACGCTGGACTTGATGGACACGGTCCTTCAGTTCCCGGGTGCTGGGGGGACGGTTGAAGGGCGAAGTCTCATGCGGCTGGGGCGGGACGGCGTGGGCCGAGTTCTCCATCTCCACGGCTGACTCCTTCCGGTGAGAAGTGATACCCCCATCTTACAGGAGAATGGAAAACTGGCCATCCGTGGGCCCAATATCGGGTTTTTCAAGCTCCGCGCGGCCATGATGGGGACATCTTGACCAAGGCTCACCCACGATCGGAGCCGGAGGCGTCCGGCGCTGGGGAGGTCTTTCTCCCCCCGCGAGGAGTGCAATCACTGGACAGGAGTCATCCGGAAAGTTCCCTGGTCGGACTTCGAGGCGTAAGTTGAGAAGAGTTCGGCTGCCTTCACCTGGCCGACGTACGTGTAGACGCCTCCGGCGAGCCATCCGAGGTCCGCACTTCCGCGGAACTTCCACGTGTCCGCTTCGCGCTCCACGGCCATGAGGACCTCGTAGGAGAAGGTGAACGCTCCGCCGTAGGTGGCGTGATAACGAGCCAGGTACTGCCCGTTGGGCTCCGGCGAGAGAATGCAGCGGAGCACGCCCTCGTGGCCGTTCACCTCGCTGAGCCATGTTCCTTGCCAGCGCCCCGCAAGGCCTCCGGCCCATCCCTCGCCAGTGGTGGAAGCCTTGCTTGCCTCCTCCCACGCTTTCTCGAAGGTGGAGCAGCCGGTACACAGGGTCAGCGCCGCCACGATCAGGCTCGCTGGAAGGCTATTATTTTTCACAGCACTTCTTGTGTTTCTTGCCGCTGCCGCAAGGGCAAGGGTCGTTACGGCCGACCTTGGCCGCCTCGCGCACGAGGGGCGCGAGGCGTGTGCCCCTGTTGAGACTGCCCGGGGCGTGAGCTGGCTCGAAGCCCCCCGGATCGCGCCCTGAGCCATGTTGGTGATAGTGGTGGTGGTGGTGTGTGGGGTCGTCGCAAACGTGTTCATGGACATCCCTGTCCTCTTCCTCGTCCCACGCGCTATCAGAGTGTTTCAGACTTCCTGGATCTGCCTCGTTGCCGCGCTGGAGAGAAACACGCTGTTTTCTCTCGGCCTGCTGAAGCAATTCGTCCGCGTCGCATTCGAAGCCGCAAATCTCGAAGAGCATGTTCAGCTCGAGCGTCAGCTCGTTTTTCGTAACCATTGCCCAGGCTTCAATATGGCTGTTGACATCAACTTCACCACTGCGAATGACCCGTGCCAGAAGCTCCGCCGTGGAACGGCTCCCTGTGGCCTGGGCAGCGCTGATGACCGCCTCGAGCTGTCCGCTTGGCCGTAGTAAGAGGTCGAGGTTAGCCTCCAGGTAGGATCTTGCTTGCTCGGTACCGAGCGTCTTGATCGCAAGGAAGAGCGCGAACGGGAGGTCCTCATTCCGGGGGTAGGAGTTGGCGGCATCCACGATCCAGGGAAGCACGGCATCGCCCAGGAGCGCCACGCTCCAGACAAACCTCAAGAAGTCAAAATCGCGCTCTTGATCTATCAGCTTTGCCCTGAAGTGACTCTCAGGCAGCTTCGCAGCGAGTGCCCAGTCGGCTAGCCCACGGACTTCATCATCGGGTTGGTCGGCGAGAAGCTCCAGTAACTGTGGTGGAGCCGCGGCCACGAGTTTGCGAAAAATGTCCTCGTCGACCCAGTTCGCATCGACCGCGGCGAGCTCGAGAAGCTTCCCTGTTTCTGGCCTGGCCACCTTCAACTCCCGCTTCAAGTCCCAGCCTCGAATCGACGAAGCCAGTAGGCCCAGAAGCATGGAGCCAAGGATCTCTTGATCTTTCCTGTCGAGGAGTCTGACGAATTGTGGGGTCGCAACGGCCTCGGTGAGAGCTCGAATTACCTCTCCGAGAGGGGCGAAGGGGGGATGATCCTCGCTCGCGAGCCTCACTGCATCCAGGGTGATGTCCCGCAGAGTGTAGACAAGCTTGCTTACCTGACGCCTCGCTGCCAGATCCTCAAGACCCTCGAGACGGTCTTCCGGGAGCGCTCGCAGGGAGCGGTCTCGAGCGGCGGTACCTGCCTGCGGCCTCAGGAGAGACTTGAGATCTTTGTCAGTGTCCTCAGGAACAAGGCCCTTCCTGAAGAGGGCACCCGCGCCGTGGCGAATGGAAGAGCCGGAGCAGACAGCCTCCAGCATCTGATCGCAAAAATACGCCAGGGGATCCCCTCCGGTCAGCAGGTGCTCTTGCAGGAGCGCTCCGAGGCCTTGCCTGGTTCGAGGGGCGTCACGCAGATGGATCAACGCGGCCAGGGCATTGATGGCCGGCTCGAAGCTCTTGAGTCGTGGGATGCTCCGCAAAATGAGCTCCGCGTCCTCCGGGCCTCCAATCTCCGCCAGGGTCAGAAACGGATTGCACCCCGCGGTCTCCTCCTTCTCGCAAAGTCGGCGCAGCGGATCAGAATGGCCGATGGGGTCCAGGGCAGCCTGGACCTCGACGGCAGTCGCCCGCAGGTAATCGTCCTTGCAGGAGGCACAAAACCTCTCCACGCACTGGGCCAATTCCATGCGTTTTGGCGCGCTTCGAAGCTCCCGCAAGTCAAGAAGTGCACGCAAAGGAAGCTCATCGTTTTCGGAGCGAAGCAACAGCTCGACGGCCGGAATGAAGTCGAGGTTCTCGGCCTCGCCCCTCTCCTCAGCGAGGTAGCTCAGGGCCCAGGCAGCCGAGGCCTGCTTGCCCGAGTTCAGCAGCTCTTGCAGCCGCTCGGACGGCCAAACACGGCGGTTCATCGCCGGAAGCGTCTCGGGGTGGACCCGGCGCTGAGACTCAAGCCGCGCGTGGCGCTCGATCGGCGATTGCCCTTCGAACTCTCGTCTGGGGGTGTGATTCCAGAGGGCGCTGATCACAGCAGTCAAGTCTCTCACAGCCTCGGCGTTCTTGGCGGGGACATAGCTTGGCAGTGAGCAGAGTAGCTCCGTCGCCGACGCCTTCGTCTGCAGCTCCTCCTCGACCTCCTCCACGGTAAACGGGATACCCAGGCGCTCCAACACTCTCGCCGCACGGAGCTGGACCTCGAGCCGGTCGTCGGAATGCTTTCCTTCCTCAGGACCGTCCGAGGTCACCCGGTAAAGGAACAAGGGGTCCTTCAGAAGACGAAGGTTCTCCGGCTTCTCCGCGAGGCTCCGGGCGAAGTCCGCCACGGCTGCGGAGGCGGCTCCAAAAACCCCAGCGAGTACGTTGCCGCGACCCGTGGAGACGACCCGCGTCACGATCGCGGCGCCCGGCTCGAGCTCGAGCCCGGGGTCCTGCGGCAGGAGCACTGCCGTTTGCCCGTCCCCTCCGATCCTCCGAAGGATCGCAGTAGATTCCGTCGCCTGCTCAACCTGGAAGAGCCCCAATTCGCTTCGTCGCAGACGAGCCAGAACGCCCTCCCGGTCGATGACCTTGACCTCGAAGTGATTGTGGAGAGATCGGCGATCCTCGTCGCGGTGCGCGAAGAGCACATAGTCGGCGAAGCCTGGAGGCGCCTTGTCCAACGGAGGCGCTTTCTCGCCAAAATAGGCCAACGCCGCGCCGCGAACGAAGTCCGTGGCCCAGGGACCCATTGCGAACTCCAGGAGCTGTCTCAAGTCTTCTTTGATGCTGGGATCGGCGCGCATGATTTGGCTCCACCCGACCTTTCTACCGTGGTTTTCATTCTCCGACTCGTGTGGATTGGACTACCAGCCGAGGGCAGCATGTTATCAGCCTCTTTCGCCGGGGCAACGGAGAGCCGATGATATATCTCACGCGGCCACGTAGGAGACATCTTGAAGCCCGCACTGTGAGGGCGCCGGCGGTTCTGCTGCGCCGGAGGCGCCCGGCGCGCCGATCCAGCGCCGAGGAGTACAAGACACCCATGGACGATCGGATCCGCCATATCCTGGAGCGTGTGCCCGGCTGGAAGGCTCAAGACTGCACCCTCACGCCCCTGCTCGGAGGCATCACCAACCGCAATTTCAAGGTTGTGCGGGGTGATGAGGCCTTTGTATTGAGGATCGGAGGTGAGGGCACGGCGCTCCTCGGCATTGATCGTCGCAACGAGCACCGGGCCAGCGTGTTGGCAGCGGCATGCGGTGTTGGCGCCGAGGTCGTCTGTTTCATGGACGACGAGAGCGCCTTGATCACGCGCTTCATCGAGGGCTCGCCGGTGACGCCCGAGAGCGCCGCACGGCCTGACTTGCTGCGCCGTGCGGCCGAGTCAATCCGCCGCTATCATGCGGGTGTCAGTTTCCCTGGCTGGTTCTCGGCGCCCGCGACCGTTCGCAACTACTGGCAGCTTGCGCGCGAGCGAAACGTCCAGTTCCCACAGACGCTTTCGCAGGCGCTCGAGCTGATGGACGTAATCGAGAATGCGCTGGGTGTGCCCGCAAGGAGCGTTCCGTGCCACAACGATCTCCTGGCCGCCAACTTCGTTGATGACGGCCGCACCCTGCGCATCCTTGACTGGGAGTACGCTGCGCAGGGCGACCCCTTTTTTGACCTGGGCAACTTCTCCGTCAACCAGCGCCTTGGTCCGGAGAGATGCGAGTTATTCCTTGGCTATTACCTCGAACGTTCCGTCCGACCCGCCGATCGCGCCCGCCTGGAGCTGATGAAGCTCCTCTCGGACCTCCGCGAGGCGTTCTGGGGCTTTCTCCAGTCCGGCGTCTCGCGGCTCGACTTCGATTTCAAGAAGTACGCGGTGGACCACCTGGGTCGATTCTTGAAGAATGTCACGGCGCCGGAGTTCTCGGAGTGGCTGAAGGCTGTCAAGGAGTGAGAGGACTTTCTCTTCTCGACGCTGCCCATCGGACTTACCCTCCTGGTGAAGCGTTCGAGTCCAGCGGAGGTTTGTCGTATGCACCCATCGACCTGTTTCGCATCACGGATTGTGTTGGTCGGAGTCGTTCAAGCTCGTGCCCAGGACCTTGACGGCGCGCGTTTTTGTGCGGAGGCGCTCGAGGCCCCATGAAGCTCTACTTCAAACCGCAACACCTCCGGCGCTACCGCGAGATCGCGCGCTTGCTCCTGAAATTCGGCCTCGCCGAGGTAGTTCGCAGCTCAGGCCTCGATCATCTACTCGGTGGCGAGAAGAGCAGGCTGACCCGCCGAACGATGCCAGAGCCGCAGGAGCTGGCCGAGGACCTCGAACGCATGGGGCCGACCTTTGTGAAATTGGGCCAGGCGCTCTCGACCCGCGCCGATGTGGTTCCGCTGCGTTACCTCGACGCGCTCGCGGATCTTCAGGACAAGGTTGGACCCTTCCCGTACGAGGAGGTCGAGCGGATCCTTACCGAGGAGCTGTGTCAACCGGTGAACGTCGCCTTCGCGACTTTTGAGCGCGATTCCGTTGCCGCCGCCTCGCTAGGGCAGGTGCACCGCGCCACGCTCGGCGATGGAAGAGTGGTGGCCGTCAAGGTCCAGCGTCCGAGCATCCGTGCCAGGCTTGTCGAGGACCTCGAGGTGCTCGACGAGCTTGCGGCGATGTTGGAAGCGATTCTGGACGTGGCGCGGCGTTACGAGGTCCGAAGGATCGTGGAGGATTTTCGCAGAGCTCTCCTTCGTGAGCTCGACTACATTGAAGAGGCCCGAAACCTCGTCACTCTGGGTGAAAATTTGGCAGTTTTCAAGCACATGCTTGTGCCGAAGCCCATCGAGAGTCACACGACAGCGCGGGTACTTACCATGGACTTCGTCGAGGGCAAGAAGCTCTCGATGCTCTCAGCGGAGGACCGCGCGCAGCTCGACGGCGGAATCCTGGCGGAGGAGCTCCTGAACGCCTATGTCCAGCAAATCTGCATCGACGGATTCTTCCACGCGGACCCGCACCCCGGCAACGTGCTTTGCACGCCCGACGGCAAGCTGGCGCTTCTCGATCTCGGAATGGTTTCGCGCATCACTCCGGCGACGCGTGAGCACCTGCTTCGGCTCCTGCTTGCGATCGGAGAGGTGCGCGGGGAGGAGGCGGCAGATCTTGCGGTAAAGATCGGCGAGCCTCGTGAGGATTTTGACGAGTCGAGACTTGTGCGCGAGGTGAACGAGCTTGTGGCGCGGCAGCAGGGGGCGAACGCTGGCCAGGTGGAGCTGGGCAAGGTGGTGCTCGAGATTGCCAGGGTCGCGGGCGAATCGGGCTGGCGCATGCCGGGAGAGGTGACGTTGCTTGGCAAGGCGCTCATGAATCTTGACCAGATCGGTCGCATGCTGGCCCCCGAGTTTGACCCCTACGCCACGATCCGCAGGGGAGCGGCTGGCTGGATGTTGCGGCAGATGCGGCAAGGCGTGACCGTGAGCGGCACTTTCCTGAACGTCCTCGAGGTGAACGAGTTTGTTCGACACCTGCCGGCGAGACTCAACAAGATCCTTGATCGAGCGTCGAGCAACCGGCTCGAGCTCAAGGTGAGGGCCTTCGACGAGCAGCGCATCCTCGAAGGGTTTCAAAAGATCGCCAATCGCATCGCGCAGGGCCTTGTGATTGCCGCGATGATCATTGCGGCCGCCTTGCTTCTGGGGAGGGATCCGCCATCGGGTAGTTTTACGATCTTCGGCTACCCGGGCGTTCCCGTGCTCCTCTTCGCCGCCGCGGCGGGCGGTGGCATCGCGCTCACCTACGACATCCTGCGTCACGACCGGCGGAGGAAGTGACTCGCAAGTGGCTCGGAGCGCTGCCCCGCAAACATGGCCGCTCGAGTCCGAGAGCCGTTACCGGGCCGCCCGCCAACTATTGCTCTCCGCGCGAGGCCCGCGCAGCAGCAAGGATTCTTGCTCCGTCCTCCAGGCCCTTCCCTTCAGGCCCCCTGCCCGCTATTCTATGGCCCTTTCGGACTTGATTGAATCCATAGCGGAGCATACATGAGCTGGCTTCTTGCAACAGTCTCGGCATCGATCGGAAAAAAACAGTGCATGGCCCTCAGTGGGCTTGCGCTTTGCGGCTTTCTGGTCGCACACCTGTCGGGAAATTTCCTCATCTTCTTGGGCCCCGAAAAGTTCAACGCCTATGCGCATTTTCTCGAGAGTCATCCTCTCTTGATCCCCGCAGAGATCGGTCTCGCCTTTCTGTTCCTTGTCCACATCGGCCTCGCAGCTCGCGTTACCCGCGAGAACTGGGCGGCAAGACCGCACGGATACGCCGTCAAGGCCACGGAAGGAGGTCGTTCGCTCGCGAGCGGCACGATGTGGCTCTCGGGTCTCATAACGCTTGTCTTTCTTGTGCTTCACTTGATCCACTTCAAGTTCGTCGCAGACGATGCGAAGATGGATCTCCACAAGCTGGTGGTGACGACATTCCACAGCCTTCCCTACGTTGTCTGGTACGTCTTCGCGGTTTGTGTGCTGGGTCTCCACGTCGGGCACGGTCTCAAGAGCGCCTTCCGGTCGCTGGGACTTGAACACCCGAAATACACGCTCGCGCTTCTTTGGCTGAGCCGGCTGTTTGGGGTTGCCATCGCGATCGGCTATGCCTCGATTCCCATCTGGGCCTACTTTTTCACGAGAACTCTCGCATGACACTGAACTCGCATGTGCCCGACGGCCCTCTGGCAGAGAAGTGGGACAAGCACCGATTCGGGCTTAAGCTGGTCAACCCTGCCAACAAGCGGAAGTATGAAATCATCGTCGTGGGGACCGGGCTTGCCGGAGCCTCGGCGGCGGCGAGCCTTGCAGAGCTGGGCTACAGCGTCAAGGTCTTCTGCATTCAGGACTCGCCGCGGCGAGCCCACAGCATTGCTGCGCAGGGCGGCATCAACGCCTCGAAGAACTACCCGAACGACGGTGACAGCGTATACCGCCTCTTCTACGACACGATCAAGGGAGGTGACTACCGGGCCCGCGAAGCCAATGTCTATCGCCTCGCGCAGGTTTCCGGCCAAATCATCGATCAGTGCGTTGCTCAAGGCGTGCCCTTTGCCCGGGAATACTCTGGCCACCTCGCCAACCGTTCGTTCGGTGGCGCCCAGGTCTCCCGGACGTTCTATGCACGGGGCCAGACGGGTCAACAGCTGCTCCTCGGAGCCTACGGCGCCCTCATGCGGCAGGTCGCGACGGGCAAGGTGACGCTCTTTCCTCGATCGGAAATGCTCGAGCTGGTCGTCGTCAACGGCCAGGCCCGAGGGATCGTCACTCGCAGCCTGATTACGGGCAGAATCGAATCGCATACCGCCCAGGCGGTTGTCCTGGCGACGGGAGGGTATGGAAATGTTTTCTACCTCTCTACCAACGCGAAGACTTGCAACGTGTCGGCCTCTTGGCGCGCCCATCGAAAGGGCGCCTTCTTCGCGAACCCTTGCTTCACGCAGATTCACCCGACCTGCATCCCTGTCCACGGCGAGTACCAGTCGAAGCTGACTCTCATGAGCGAGAGCCTTCGGAATGACGGTCGGGTCTGGGTTCCGAGCAAGGCTGACGACACTCGTTCGCCAGAGAGTATTCCAGAAGGAGAGCGTGATTACTTCCTGGAGCGGAAGTACCCCAGCTTTGGCAACCTCGTTCCGCGAGATGTGGCGTCGCGAAACGCGAAGCAAGTCTGCGACGAGGGCCGAGGCGTGGGGGAGACGAAGCTCGCCGTTTACCTCGATTTGCGCGACGCAATCCAGCGGATTGGTCGGCGCACCATCGAGGAGAAATACGGCAACCTCCTTCAGATGTACGAAAAGATCACTGGCCAGGATCCCTACCGGGTGCCCATGATGATCTTCCCGGCTGTCCACTACACGATGGGCGGTCTCTGGGTCGACTACAACCTCATGAGCAACTTGCCAGGGCTGTTCGTCCTTGGCGAGGCGAATTTTTCGGACCATGGAGCCAACCGCCTCGGCGCCAGCGCCCTCATGCAGGGGCTTGCCGACGGTTACTTCATTCTTCCCTACACGATCGGTGGGTACCTGGCGAATGCTTCCCTTCCGGCCGTGAAGGTCGAGCAGACGGAGTTCAAGGCAGCCGAGAAAGAGGCGGCCGATCGAATCCAAAAACTTCTCGCGATTCGCGGCAAACGCACGGTGGATGATATCCACCGGCAGCTTGGGCTTCTCATGTGGGACCGTTGTGGAATGGCCCGCAGTGAGAAGGGCCTCTTGCACGCCAAGGCGAAGATCCCAGAGATACGGGAGGACTTTTGGAAGAATGTCACGGTGACGGGGACACCGGGCGAATTTAACCAGGTGCTCGAACATGCCGGACGCCTTGCGGACTTTCTCGAGTTCGCGGAGTTGCTCGTGGAGGACGCCTTGATTCGAAGAGAGTCATGTGGAGGCCACTTCCGGGAGGAGAGCCAGACGCCCGAGGGCGAAGCGCTACGTGACGACGATGGCTTCAGCCACGTCGCTGCCTGGGAGTTTCAGGGCGTTGGCCAGGCGCCCGTGCTTCACAAGGAGCCTCTCCAGTTCGAGTATGCGAAGCCCTCGCAAAGGAGCTACAAGTGAAGGCAGGCATGAAGTTCACGCTCAAGGTCTGGCGTCAGAAGGGCTCTGACGCCAAGGGGAAGCTGGAGACGTATGAACTGCGTGACATCTCTCCGGACGCCTCGTTCCTCGAGATGCTTGACGTGCTCAACAAACAGCTCATTCTGACGGGCAGGGAGCCTGTCGCTTTTGACTCCGACTGCCGCGAAGGCATTTGCGGTACCTGTTGCCTCGTATTGAACGGTCAGGCTCATGGGCCTGACGAGGGCACAGCCACGTGCCAGCTTCACATGAGGCGGTTCAAGGACGGCGACACGATCCACGTGGAGCCGTGGCGTGCGAAGGCGTTTCCAGTCGTGAAGGATCTTGTGGTCGACCGCAGCGCGTTCGACCGCATCATTGCGGCTGGTGGGTACGTGTCAGTGAATACCGGCAGTGCCCCCGACGCCAATTCGATCCTGGTGCCGAAGCAGGATTCCGACCTCGCCATGGACGCCGCAGCATGTATCGGCTGCGGGGCCTGCGTGGCCGCGTGCAAGAACGCCTCTGCCATGCTCTTTGTGGGCGCCAAGGTCTCACAAATGGCTCTCCTGCCACAGGGCGAGCCGGAGTGTAGCCGCCGTGTGCTGGCGATGGTTCAGGCGATGGACAAGGAAGGTTTCGGCAATTGTACGAACGAGAGCGAGTGCGAGGCTGCATGTCCGAAGGAGATCTCGGTCTCAAACATAGCGCGTCTAAATCGTGAGTTTCTGCGAGCGAGCCTCTGCGCTGTCGAGGGAAAAGCAGGCGGCGAGGGGGCGTGACGAAGAGGCAGGAGGCCACCCGTTTCCCGAGGGGGGGCGAAGATCCGGGGGGGCCATGTCGTTTGTTGAAAGTGTTCGCAGAGCTCCCGATTATTCACGGAATGCATCTCCGAGGTTAGACTTCGCCCCTCATGGAATCTGGAAGCGAGACTCGAGACACAGACATCGCCACTCGCGAGGCACGGGTCCAGAGGACCCTCGTGTGCTCGATCTTTGAGGGAATTTGCGCTTCCGTCATGGTCGGGGCGGGAGAGACGTACTTCGTGCCCTACGCCCTCTCGCTGGGTAGCTCGAATCTCACCCTCGGCTTCTTCGTGGCCTTTCCGATCTTCATAGGGTCTCTGAGCCAGATCTTCTCTGAACGCCTCTTGAGGCTTCTGGGATCGAGGAAGCGTGTGATCCTTTTGAGTATTGGGCTCCAGGCTCTCACTTTTCTGCCCATGATGCTTGTTCATCGGATGGATTCGGCTTACCGTCCCGAGTTGCTACTGGCGGTCATCTGCGTCTACTGGTCTTGCGGACTCATCCTGGGCCCGAGCTGGAGCTCGCTCATGGGGGACTTGGTCCCGGAGTCGACCCGAGGCGCGTATTTCGGCCGTAGGAACCGATATATCCAGATTTTCACTTTCCTTGCCATCTTGGGTTCGGGGGCCTTGCTTTATTACCTGAAGCGAGAAGGTCTGGAGTATTACGGGTTCGTGGCGGTCTTTACTCTGGCGGCGGGGGCGCGGTTGATCTCGTGGATCTTGTTCCTCTTTCACTGGGACCCGCCGATGGAATCCCCACCGACAAGGCGGACGATGGGAGGGGCTCTTGATGCACTCACGAACTCCGACCAGAGAGTCCTGGTCTTTTATCTGAGCTTCATGAACTTCTCCGTTTACGTGGCAGCGCCCTTTTTTTCCGCTTACATGCTACGTTCGCCCAGCGAGCATGGGCTTGAGTGGTCCTACATTACTTTCACGGTAGTGAACGGCATCACGGTCTTTTTCAAGTTTGTTTTTCTCCCGCTCTGGGGCGCGGCGTCCGACCGGTTCGGCTCCAGGAAATGCCTCGTACTCTCAGCATGGCTCATCTGCGGACTTCCCCTCGTCTGGCTCTTTCCGCACACCAACATGAGTGTATATCTCACTCTGATTTGTATCACACAGGCCTGGGGTGGGCTGGCGTGGGCAGGGCACGAGCTCTGCTCGTTTAGCTTTCTCCTCGACTCCGCCCAGGCTGCCGATCGTCCACGCCTCGTGGCCAGCATGAACATTGTGAACGGGATCATGATTTTTCTTGGTTCCATGGCGGGCTCGATCGTTGTCGCGACGGCTTCCCAGGGGACAAATCCTTTCCTGCTGGTCTTCTTGCTCTCGGCGTTGAGCCGATTTGCCGTCTGCGCGCTCTTTGCCAGGCGTCTTCGCGAGATTCGAGTGGTCGAGAAGATCTCTTACCGTTCGCTCTTCTTCCGCATTTCGTCCGTTCGTTCGACAATGGGACCTGTCATGCGTTTTTTCGTGCTGCCGCTAAGGAAGCCGGACGAAGTAGAGCCTGTTTCCACGCCTTTACCGCCGGCAGGAGTGAACAGCAGGTGAACCCGCGTTCTCGATCGCGTGGGTTGGGGTCCAGGCGGGGGGCCCCTGTCATTTTCCCGCTCCGCCTCCGGTCGAGGTGAGTCAGGACCCCTTGCAGCTCGCTGGGGGCTGTTCATGTTTTCGAGTCGCCGCGAATCGCTCACTTGCCTTGGCCAGCGCCTCCTTCTCGGCCTCCTCGCGGGTTTTGCCCTCCGCTCGTGATACGGTGGCACCCGGGGAGACATTGTCCACGTGGCAGAAGAAACTGTCGCCGATTCGATAGCTCGTGATCTCGGCTTCCCAGCCGGCGATTTGCTGCCGGCGCCGGCTGTACTCCTCGGTCTTCACTTGGCGGCTCCTGTCTCGATGGGCGCTCTGACGAGGTTGCCCCACTCGGTCCAGCTCCCGTCGTAGTTGCGGACATCCTTGTAACCGAGGAGATACTTGAGCACGAACCATGTGTGGCTTGAGCGCTCCCCGATCCGGCAGTAGGCGATCACGGGCTTGTTGCCCCTCACGCCCTCACCTTCGTATAGCTTCTTGAGGTCCTCGACGGACTTGAAGGTGCCGTCATCATTGCAGGCCTTGCCCCACGGGATCGACCGGGCGCCAGGCACGTGGCCGCCTCGCTGGCAGGTCTCGGGCAGGCCCGGCGGCGCGAGAATCTCGCCCGTGAACTCGGCCGGGCTGCGCACGTCGACGAGCACGGCGCTCCTGGCTTCAACAGCCTTCTGAACGTCGGGCAAGTAGCTGCGCAGCGAGAAGTCTGGACTGTGGGCAGTGTAGGTCGTGGGCTGGACGGGCGGGCGATCCCGCGAGACTTCGCGGCCTTCCTCGAGCCACTTTTTGCGGCCGCCATTCATGATCGCGACGTCCCTGTGTCCGTAGATCTTGAGCTGCCAGAAGGCCCAAGCTGCGAACCAGTTGTTGTTGTCGCCGTAGATCACGATCTTCGTCGTGGGTGAGATTCCAGACTCCCCTAGCAGCTTCTCGAGGCTGTCCCTCGGGATAATATCGCGCTGGAGTGTGTCACAGAGCTGCGTCGACCAATTCCAGGCGATGGCCCCGGGCACGTGGCCCTCGTCGTACGCCTTCAAGTCGACGTCAACCTCCACAACAGCGATTCCTGGCCGTCTTGCGTTCTCTCCAACCCAGGATGTGGAGACCAGAGTTTCGGGGTGAGCATATTGCGACATGGTTCAAGGCTCCCTTTCGCGTGGTCCATGTGAGCTACCAGATGTTCAACTTGTCCTTCGCGTCGTCGCTCGCCATGGTCTTTGGGTCCCAGGGCGGCTCCCACACAAGTGTAATTCGTGCATCCTGCACGCCGGGCAACGTGTTGGCAACGTCCTGTACCTGTGTCATGATCATGGGGCCATAGGGGCACATGGGTGTGGTAAGCGTCATCTTGATTTCAACGTGCCTGGAGTCGTTGCTCACATGAACGCCATAGATCAGCCCCAGATCGACGATGCTCAGGCGGATCTCGGGATCGATAATGGGTCTCAGCGCGTCCAGGATGCCCGCACTCGTGAGCTTGGGCGCCGCCGCCGTTGATTCCGAAGCTGGGGCGGAGTCGGGTAGAGTTTTCAGGTTGGGAGATTCAGGTTCCATGGGTTTACCTCACAATGCAAAGCCGCCCTTGCCTTCCAGTTCCGTTGTCGTTGTTTTGTCGAGTTGATTCTGGCCAGACCTCAGAGAGTTGAGGGCATCCTCGAGGGTGACCCACGAGAGAAGCGCACACTTGATTCTCACGGGGTAGTTCTTGACTCCCTCGAGGGAGTCCAGATCACCGATCTCTACATCTTGCGGCACGCCTTCGTCGTGCATCATGCGCTTGAAGGCCTTGAATAGCTTCTCCACCTCGTCAAGCGTCTTGCCGGGCAGAAGCTCGGCGAGCATGGACCCCGATGCCGTGGAGATCGCGCAGCCGCGTCCGAGCACCGAGACGTGTTTCACTCGCCCATCTTCCAGCTTGATGCTGACCTTCACCTCGTCGCCACAGACAGGGTTCAAGCCCTCGTTCTCCACGTCGGGGCTTGTGACCGGCGTGCGTCCTCGAGGCCGACGGTAGTGGTCGAGGATGATATCGCGGTAAAGGTCGTTGAATCGTGGCTCTTCCAAGATCAACTCTCGCTAAAATCCGAAGTACTTTCGTGCCAAGCGCAACGACTCGACGAGCACGTCGATGTCGTCGCGGTCATTGTAGATGTAAAAGCTTGCGCGGGCCGTGGCGACCGTCTTGAAGAAACGCATGACGAGTTGTGCGCAGTGGTGGCCGGCTCGGATCGCCACACCGTGCTGGTCGAGGATCTGGCTCAGGTCGTGCGGGTGCAAATCTTGATCCACGAAGCTCACCACGCCGCTGCGAAGGTTCGGATCCTCCGGCCCCAAGATGCGGATCGAAGGAATCTTGCGTAGCTCGGCCATGGCGTAGCGGCAAAGCGATAACTCGTGCTCTCGCACCTGTGGCATGCCGATCGCCTCGAGGTATTCAATCGAGCTCGAGAATGCAGCGACGTCCGCGATGTTTGGTGTGCCGGCTTCGAACTTGTGGGGCACTTCGTTCCAGGTCGCGCTGTCATGCCGCACCTCACGAATCATTTCTCCGCCGCCAAGGAAGGGTTCCATGGAGCGGAGCAACTCGGGCCTGGCATGAAGCACTCCAACTCCCGTGGGCCCCAGCATCTTGTGGGCGCTGAAGGCGAGGAAGTCGAAGTCGAGCTTCTTCACGTCAACAGGCAGGTGAGGGAGCGCTTGCGCGCCGTCAAGGAGGACTTTCGCGCCGACGCGGCGGGCCATCGCAGCGATCTCGCCCACCGGGTTGATCGTGCCGAGCGCATTCGAAACCATCATGCACGAGACGAGCTTTGTGCGCGGCGTGACGAGCTTGTCGAGATCGTCCAGCCGCAGAGTGCCATTTTCCTGGAGCGGTATGTGCTTCAGTACGGCGCCCTTCTCCCTTGCGAGGATGATCCAGGGCACCAGGTTGGAGTGGTGCTCCATTTCGGTCAGGAGGACTTCATCGCCAGGCTTGATGTTGTGACGCCCCCAGGCGTACGCGACGAGATTGATTGCCTCGGTGCAGTTGCGAGTGAAGATGACTCCGTGCGGATCGGCGCCGCCCAGAAATCTCGCGACCACCTTGCGCGTGGCCTCATAGAGTCCCGTCGCTTCCTCCGCAAGCTTGTGGATTCCGCGGTGGATATTGGCGTTGGACGTACGGTAAAAGCTGCCCAGCGCCTCGATCATGCATTCGGGCTTTTGCGTGGTGGCTGCGTTGTCAAGGTAGACAAGCCGCTTTCCATGGACTTGCCGTTTCAGGATAGGGAAGTCCCCGCGGATCCGGGCCACGTCAAGTTTACGGGCTTGAGCCGGGGGGCCGCTCGTAATGGTTCCGGCGGCGCTCATTCGTCGATCTCCACGTGGATTTGACCATCCTTCTCCGAAACGCTGAAGACGCGGACCGGGAATGCGGCTGGCATTCGCAGCACCCGGCCGTCGCGCACATCGAAGCGAGCTCCATGACGGGGGCACTCGATGGCGTGGCCATCCAGGCTACCTGCACCGAGAGGGCCATCGTCATGCGTGCAGAGGTCTTCCACGGCGTAAAGTTTGCCCTGGACTCTGCAGATGGCGATACGCAGGCCCTTGGCCTCGAATATTCTGGCCTCGCCCTCGAGCACCTCGCCTGCGGCGGCAACAGCTATCGATTGTTTCGTTCCTGGCATGATTCGATCACAAGTCCTTTACTCGATCTTCCACGATTCGTCGGAGACGATCCTGGAGGTCAGCTTCGAGCCGGCTCAGAGTCGGCTCTATGAATCCGCCGACGATCAGGCGGATTGCCTCGGCCCGTTCGAGGCCGCGGCTCATGAGATAAAAGATATGCTGGTCGTCCAGCGTGCCCATCGTCGCCCCGTGAGTACACCTGACCTCGTCGGTGAGGATCTCGAGCTCGGGGATCGACTCCGCCTTCGCGCCGTCATTCAAGAGGAGGTTGCGATTTTCCTGATAAGCCTCGCTATCAGGGCAGCCCGGTTCGATACGGATGAGGCCCGTGTAAGCCGAACGAGAGCGATCCTTCAGAACTACCTTGAAGTCCAAATTTGAATAGCTTCGAGCCGACTCGTGGGCATGGACCGTGTGATGGTCAAAGTGTTGCCGGTTTTCGGCGAAGAGAAACCCGTAGAGCTCAACATTCGAACCGGGGCCTCGAAGGTGAGAGCCGAAGTCCGATTTGGTCACGCTGCTTCCGAGGGACGCCATCGCGGTGAGCAGTTGCGCGTCCTGTGCGGCACTCGCCCTCTCCGTCACGTGGTAGACGGTCTCCTTGTGGAGGCGCTGCACGCTGACGTAGCGTACCCGGGACGACTGGCCCGCGAAAACCTCGACGACCGCGTTGAGCTTGAGCTTGTCCGATCCTCCCTCGCACTCATCCACGATGGTGGCCTCGGAGCGCTCCTCCGCAACCACAAGGAGTCTGGTCGCGAAGAAAGTTTCTCTCTGCGCGTTGGGCGCCGAGTGCCAGACGTGGATCGGCTTCGAGACCTGCACATTGCGTGGCACGTGAATCACCAGGCCGGCGCTCCAGAGCGCCAGGTTCAAGGCCTCGAACTTGCCGACGCCTTCCTTACCAACGGAGCCCCCAACGAGCTTTGTGAAGTGGCCGGAAATGAGCTCAGGAGCTTGCTTGTAGGCTTCGTGCAGATTGAGCACGCGAACGCCCTTCGTTTGCAACTCGCTCGAAAGGTGGATGCGAGCCTTGCCGGGGCCACTGATGTGGATAGCGGCGCTCACTTCGCCTCGGTCGAAGAGGACCTTCAACGTTGGCGGTAGTTCGCTCGATGCGGCGGGAACGGCATGGGCCGAAGTCTCGAGGGACGCGTTGCTTGGGACAAAGAGGGCCGGATCGGTGTAGCGCCACAAATGAAGGACGCGGGCGGGGGAAGGGCCTTCGATATAAGCCTGCATCGCACGGCGCCGCACGTCGGCAAAGTTGGGCGGCTCGCCGAAGCGCCCAATCAGGGAATCGACCCATGTAGATGGTTCGCTTTGAACGGATTGAGTGATCACCCGACGGATCCCTCCATCTCGAGCTCGATCAGGCGATTCAGCTCCACTGCGTACTCCATGGGCAGTTCCTTTGTGAAGGGCTCGATGAACCCGTTCACGATCAAGAGCCGGGCCTCATCCTCGCTGAGCCCCCGGCTCATGAGGTAAAACACCTGCTCCTCCGAGACCTTGCTGACACGCGCCTCGTGCTCTATCTGTACGTTGTCTTCGGCAATCTCCATGGTGGGGTAGGTGTCCGAGCGCGAGTCCTTGTCAATGAGTAGCGCGTCGCATTCAACCGACACCTTGCAGCCAGTGGCCTTCGGATAGACCTTTACCATGCCTCGGTAGGAGGCTCGGCCACCCCCCTTCGAGATCGACTTAGAGGTGATACGGGAGCTGGTGTTGGGCGCGACGTGGATCACCTTCGCTCCGGCATCCTGGTGCTGCTCTTTCCCGGCGAACGCAATGGAGAGGATCTCGCCCTTTGCTCCTTCGCCCATGAGGTAGACGCAGGGAAATTTCATGGTGAGCTTGGAGCCGATGTTGCCATCGACCCACTCCACCGTCGCATTCTTGTGCGCAACGGCTCTCTTGGTCACCAGATTCATGATGTTGTTGGCCCAGTTCTGGATCGTTGTATAGCGGATGTAGGCGCCTTCCAAGGCGATCAGCTCGACCACGGCGGAGTGCAGTGACTTCGTGGTGTAGACCGGGGCTGTACAGCCCTCGATGTAGTGTACCCGGGAGCCCTTGTCGGCGATGATGAGCGTTCGTTCGAATTGCCCCATGTTTTCCGTGTTGATGCGGAAGTAGGCCTGGAGCGGAATGCCGACATCGAGTCCGGGCGGCACGTAAATGAACGATCCGCCGGACCAGACCGCGCTGTTCAAGGCCGAGAACTTGTTGTCGGCAGCCGGGATCACCGTCGCGAAGTACTTCTGGACAATGTCCGGCCGTTCGCGCAGGGCGGTGTCCATGTCCATGAAGACAATGCCCTTCTTCGTGAGGTCCTCCCGCATCGAGTGGTAGACCACCTCGGACTCGTACTGGGCAGAGACTCCGGCCAGGAATTTTCGCTCCGCCTCCGGGATTCCGAGGCGTTCGAAGGTGTTCTTGATGTTCTCCGGGACGTCGTCCCAGGACTTGCCCTGCTCCGCCATCGGCCTCACGTAGTAATAGATGTCGTTGAAGTCGATCAAATTGAGGAGCTCGGTGTCTCCCCATCGGGGCATGGGCTTGGAAAAGAAGATATCCAGGGACTCGTGGCGGAATGCCCGCATCCAGTCCGGCTCCTTCTTCATTCGCGACATCATCTCGACGACCTCGTGGTCGATGCCCTTCTTGCCCTTGTGAAAGTAAGCTTCGGCGTCATGAAAGCCGTAGCGGGTCGCGTAGTCGTCGCCGATTTGCAGGTCGGGTCTTGTCTTGCCTTGAGGCTCGGCTGTCGCCGGGGCGCCAGGGCTCATCTTGATGGGTTGCATGGTTTTCCTACTTTCCTCAACTTGCCGAAGCGGCTGTCAACACGGGGTTGACCCCGTCGCCGTAGCCTGTTCGTTCGAGCTCGAGAGCCAGCTCGAAGCCACCCGAACGTACGATATTTCCGTTCATGAAGACGTGGACGAAGTCTGGCTTGATGTAGTTCAAGATTCGCTGGTAGTGCGTCACGAGAAGAAGGCCCGTGCCGGGGCCCGAGCAGCGGTTGACACCCTCGGAGACCACCTTCAGAGCGTCGA
>SXIK01000068.1 GCA_005772855.1 Planctomycetia bacterium
GGCAGTACGATGCTCAATAACTTCTGGGACCCCAAGGATGGCGCCTTCTTCTCGAGCGGCCCGAAGAACGAGGCCCTCTTTACCCCAACGAAGGAATTTTATGACGGGGCGGTGCCCTCGGGGAACTCAGTCGCCTTCCTTGTCGTGCAACGCCTCGAGGAGCTGACCGGGGATGAAAAGTTTCGCAAGGTTGCCGATCGCATGGCCCGCACCGCTGCCGGCCTCTTTTCACAAGAGAACGAGAGTACCGCCAGCCGACCGTTGCTCCTGTGCGGGGCGATCTTCTCACTCGTCGGAGCGAAGGAAATCGTGATCTGCGGAACGTCAGCCGACCCTCTGGTCCAGCGAATGTTGGAAGAAGCGCAGCGTCGGTTTCTGCCGGCTCGAGTGCTCGTGCGCGTCGAATCCGCGGATGAGGCGGAGCGACTCTCGAAAATCATCCCGCTGGCTGGAGGCAAGGGCCCGCTCGAAGGCAAACCCGTGGCGTTTGTCTGCAATCGCGGCGTGTGCAAGCTGCCTTCGCGAGACCTTGAGGCCCTCCAGAAGGCGCTGTCGGAGTGATCTCCGCAGCCGCACTCACACCCACACCACAGAGTCTTGCGAGAGGCTCTCAAATCCGATCGGGTGAGAGAATTCGCATGCACTGTGCAATGTGAGCCAGGTGGCCCGCCACCTGGAATAGTATGTTGAACGTTTCGTGGTAAAGGAGGCTCTGGAGGCAGAGTTCCAGTGGCTTGGAGGGCGCCTCCATTGCCCCGAGACGTTGTCGTGTCTGACTTTCTATTCGAGAGCTGAACTTGGCGAGGCGCTCGACCATCTTGACTGCGCTTTCCTCGGTCTTCATGTCAGGTTGCCGCAGCAAGGTCAGGATGTTGGTGAACTGCGCCATGACAAGGTCATAGACCTCGTTGAGATCGCGGTCAACCTCGGGCTCGGGCGGGATATGTTCCTCAAGCTTGCGGGCGGTGAGATCCCGGAGCCTCTCCCCAAGCTCACCAATCCTCACGAGGCTCGACGTCGCCGTCTGCAAGATCTCCAGTCGGCTCGAATCCGGCCTCGAGAGCTGGTTTTCCGCGACCTCCACCAGGTACTGCGATACTTCGCGGTGCATCTCGTCGATCACCTCGCCTCTTCGCGCCACCTGGTCTGAAAGATCCAGGTCGGCGTAGCGGAAAGAGTCAAAGCCCTCCGCCACTGACTTGCGGCAAACCTCGGTCAAGTAGATCACCTCCTCGCTCACTTGCCGGAGGGCGAGCGTCGGCACCGCCACCAGATTGCGGTCCAGACTGAAGGGCTTCACGTCCTGGGTCGCTGGAATCGGCGAGAGAAGCCTGTCGACGATCGAAAGGAGCGCACGCGGCAGAAACAGGAAACCAATCCCAGCCAGGAAATTGTAGGCCGTATGAGCAGTGGCAAGGTATCCGACCGCATCTCCCGAGGCGGTCGTGAGGAGCCGGCCCGGCAGAATTCGCTCCACGAGCCAGATGAAGACCGAGGTCCGCTCGCAAGGGATCAGCGACAGTGCCACCACAGCGGAGGATCCGAGCACGTGCACGACAAGGTTCGCGAGGCCGAGGCGCTTGGCCTCACGGCGTTTGCGGAGGGAAAGGAGGAAAACCATCGCGGCCGAGCCGAGATTGGCGCCAATAATGAGCGGAACGGCCGAGGCTGGCCGCAGGATGGCGCTCGACGCCAGAAGAATTGCAAGTACGACAATCAAGTTCGAGGTGCGGAGCACAAACGCAGCCAGCGATCCGATCGCAAAGTAGGCCAGAAATCGAGCCGTGTAATGAGTAAAGGGGAGCGCATAGTCGACGTCGCCGAAGAAAAACTCCGACTTGACGCGCCTGGAGTAGCCTGCAAGCTCGGTCGAGTCCTGAAGCAGGCTCCATCCCGTCAGTGTGAGCCCGGCTCCCAGAAGGATCCAGCCCCAGGGCGCGAAATCGGAACGACGCGGCAGGAGAAGTAGGATCATCCCGGCGGCGAGGAAGGGCGCCGCGAGCGCCCCGATCTCGAAGCTCAAGATTTGCGGGAGCATTGTTCCTCCGGCGCTGGCGCCAAGAACCAGGCTCAATCCGCCAGCCGCAGTCAGCAGCCCACCATTCGCAAGGTTGGTGACGTGCGAGATCACAAGGGAGCTCGACTCAAATACGGCGCCTGCCGCGAGCCCGCCCAGATAGCCCCGGAATCGGTTGTGGGCCCAGGACTCGGTTGGCAAGTGAAGAAATCGGCTCGTGGCGAGAAGGAAGCCATTACCGAGAAGCCTCACGCCGACCACAAAGATCATGACCCCTGCCGCCAGCTTCAGTCCCACGAGGACCCAGTCCATCGCTACCACGGTCAGGAAGATGCCGCGGACGGGTTCCTCATCGGGCCTCGGCTCGATCTCCGCGAGCACGAAATAGACACCTGGAGCGTCCCCCAGCGTCACCTCGACCTTGCTCTGACCTTCCTCGTCCGTGCGGCTCTGTTTGTCCTTCTCCTTCAATTCGGCGGTCTCGAGGCCCCCTGGAGGGCCCCCGGCGATCTGGTAGTAGACTCGTCGATCCCGCACGGGCTTCGAGGTCTCTTGCGGATTGTCCGCCGGGAGCCGGGAAAGCTTGAGCCCGACCGACACCTTCGCGCCGACGACGCTTTCGGTCTCCGGTACTTCCCTCTTGACGCCCGCGACGGCGCGAAAACGCACCTTCTCGCCTCTCTTGACGAGGCTTGCCTCGATTCTGTAGTCGCCGTTTCTCGCTCCGAGCTGGACCCAGACCCTAGCGATGCCATCGGCGTTCGTGAAAACCGTCTTCCTGAGGAAAGCCCCGGGGGTTGCCTCACCCCCCGGCTCGCCTTGCTCGCGCAGGGACGGCCAGGCCGGAAGTCCGCCTTTATCCTCGGCGGAATAGTCTTCGGGGAGGTCGCCGCCCGGCCTGCTCGGCGCGCCGTCCGCGGTTTTCTCTCCGGCGATTCTCCCTGAACTCGCCTCGACCTGAAAGGTCACCACAGCCCCCGGAACAGGCCGACGGTACCCCCTCCGTCCAAGAAAATCCACGGTCCGAGGACCCATCACCCGCACCGTGAGGGGTTCGGGCAGCAGCTCGAGTGGATCTCCCATCTGATCATTGCCCGAGGCGATCTCGATCTTGTCCGGAGCGACCTCGGTGTCGTGGCTACATCCCCCGAGGAGGAGAGCCCACAGAAGAGCCGCTCTTACCCCAGGAGCGGGCTGGACTTGACTGATTTGGGGGATCCTGGATTTCATGTGCTCTTTAACAAACCATCACAGGCGTGGCCTACAATTACGAGACAGAATAAACTTCGACACATTAGGATTCGGTCACAGAAGAGATTTACTGATGAAGACCCATGGTTCTTTTCCCATCGAGGGGGGGATTCCGAAGGCAGAGAGTGCACATTATAGCCCTCGCAACGCCTTCCTTGAGTTTGGATCCACGTCGATAAAGTTCTACCTGGTCGGAACAACCGGCCAGAGTGCGGGACAGGTCGAGCACGAGCAAAAGATTGCCTGGGATCTGGGCTACGACGTCTTCACACACGCCCGTGTAAGCCCTGGCACGATCGCCCGATGCGTCGCCACGCTGAAGAAGCTTCGGGAGACCTATCCAGAGCTGTCGTTTGAAGCCATCACGGCGGTGGGAACGTCAGCTCTCAGGGAAGCGCAGAACGCCGAGGTCTTTCAGCGAGTGCTTCGGGAGGAGTTGGGGCTCAAGATCCACGTCATCGAGGGAGGCATCGAGGCTTTCCTCCTCGAGACAGGCTTCAGGAACTCCGTGGACCGGTACCCGACTGCACTCTTCGACTTGGGCGGTGGAAGCCTGGAGCTCGTCGAGTACCTCAGCCCCTACTCCACCAAGAAAACTAGCCTGCCAGTCGGGGCGATTCGGCTTCATTGCCACCTCCGCCACACCCGAGACCTCTTCACCTACATCCGCGAAGGCCGGACGATCGTCGAGAACACCTTGCGCCAGCACCTCCTCGGAAACACACCCCGTTACCGGGAGTTAATTGGGACAGGAGGTACGGTGCGGGCGATCGTGGACATTCTCGGCAAGGACACTTTTGATGGATCCGACCTGGGCAAAATCATTCAGCAGGAGGTACATGGGCCCGTCTGGGACGAGCTCCCTCCGCATCGCAGGAAGGCGCTCCTGCCCGGAATCATCACGATCGAGACCCTCTTTCACACACTGAAGCTCGAACGAATGGTCTACAGGACCGCCTCCGTGAACCGAGGACTCATGGCGCTCATGAGTCTGATCCCGTCGTCGGACACCGGCACGGGACATTGATGGAAAATCGCTCCACGGCGATGGGTGCTCATCGCGGGGAGTATGACTGTGGCCTGGACACGAGCCTCAGTTCTCGAGCGCTCCCTGGAGGATCCAACGCTCGACGACCTGAATACAGTCATCGAGGAGGTTGCATCTGCCGTTTTGAGGCATGCGGCGGCCTCCGGTGGTGCGGAGGCGGAAGATGAACTCCGACCCACCCGGATTGCCGGGAACGATCGTTGAAGAGTCCCTGTAGTCCTCGTAAGTGAGCAGGCCGAGTCCGCCCGCAGGGAACGTGCCTGAGTGGCAACCTCCCCTGGCGCACCCGCCGGGCTGGCGGAAGTTGGTGCAGACGGGCCAGCAGAGGCTCGGGTCGTAGCCCGCAGGCAGCGTCATCATGCGCAGGACGTTCTCCGAGAAGCTGACTGGAGTACGGCGAGGCGTTGGCGCCTCCACTGTGTTCATCTCCTCGTTGCCCTCGGCGTCCATCGCCCGAACGATGACAAAGTATTCAGTGTCAGGGAGGAGACCCTTGATGATCACTTCGGTCGCACCTGGAGCCGAGATGATCGCCGGAACACTGAAATCTTGTTTCCCCGACTCGGTTGCCAGGTAAACGTTGTACAGGAGAGGAGCGAGGGGATCGGGACGATCGCGGCCGGGGCTCCAGACGGCCTTGAGGGTCGTTGGGGAGGCGAGGTTCACTTCGAGACGCTCAATTCCGGCAAATTCGGGCGGCTCTCCGTCGGTGGTCGACCGGGTCGAGGCAATGACTTCATTGGAGGGAAGGCTCAGGTTGCCCAGCGAGTCACTGGCCTGAATCGCAAATCGATATGCGGTGCCCGCATCGAGGCGCATCACGGTGTCGCTCAGAGCTCCCTCGGCCGTTTCACGTTCAGGCGGCCTCGAATAGTCGATCGCCTCGGAGGACCGGGCCACATGAATCTTGTAGGTGATCCCGGAGCCGTCAGGAGAGGAATTGTCACTGGCCGCTCCCCAGCCCAGGCTGACCGAGGAGGTGGAGGCGTCAACGAAGCTCAAGACTCCACGGAGGACAGGCGGCTCGAGAAATGTGGAGTAAAAGGCGGGGAATCGCGGGGTGTTGGGCTCCGGATTTGCAGTGAAGGCGCCGCCCTTCGCGCTGCGAAGCGCCGGGGAAGCGTCCACCGAAAACATGCTGATCCCGGGAAACCCGGCGGTGGCCCGGAAGACAAGCGTGCGCTGGTCCAGGTCAAGAACAGTCGTGCCGGTAAGGGGGCGGGCTGTGAAAAGGTCGGTGACGCTGAGCGGTTCGCTTCCGAGCGAAGCTGGATCCACGGCCTCGCTGAAGCCCACCCTCACCACGCTCCGCGGCCCCACCTCCGTCCGGCCTGGGGTGGGTTCCAGTGAGATCGCCAGGAGTGGTTCGGTCTTCTCACCGGCAAGGCTCACGCCCTTCAGTTGGCGCACGGAGCTCTTGCAACCGCTTTCAGGGATTACAAGAAAGCCAACGGCTCCCAGGAGAAGCAAGAGAAGTGTGGGGTGATTTCGGGGCAACAGGTGAGCTCCAACTCGGGCAGGTAACTTCCCATTGTACGGCCTCCAGAGCGTGAACGGGATCCACGCGGCGCCCGATCGAGCGACTTCCCCCGGGCCATCACCCTCGCGTCAAGATCAGCCGGACGGGAGTCCCCACCGGCGGGGTCAGATCCTCGCGAGCATAGTAAAGTGTGTCGTCCCGCCCGTCGGGTAGGGGGTTTTCGAGCACACTGCTGGGATCGTGGTGGGTCGTAATGATGCTCTTGACGAAATCAGCCGCATAGGAGGCATCCTCCGGGTTGCCCGTGACCGATTGCGAAAAGGACCCCGTGAAGAGCCACGAGATGTGGGCCATGGGGGCTTTCTTGCCCTGGTTCCAGATCATGTCCTCGGCCCGGACGCGCCGATCGTCACCCTGTTGCGTCTTCCAGACAACCTCGACGAGAACGGGGTCTCCGGTGGGGGGCTTGTAATCCGCTTCAGTGCCCGTCTCCACCGGGGTTCCGTGGCCGAGGCCCAGCGCCAGGAGGCCCGCGTGAATTCCGCTCGGGATGCAATCGAGAACGAGGAGCGACTCGTGCGTTTTCCCTTCGGGAGCGCAAGCGAAGACCTCGATGAGTCCCTTCTGCATGTTCACCCAACCCGAGATTTCAAGACGCTTCTCCTCGGCAATGAGCTGCACTCCCATGCCCCTGAGGAGCGCCCTGAGCTCCGCCTCCGCCGAGGAAGCGGTGGGTGTCGGCATGCTCTGCGAAGAGTGTTGAGGCGAAGCCGTATTCCGCACCGCGCAGGATACGAGGGCGGAGGTGAGCCCAAGGAGGGCGATCCATCGGACGCCGTGGGACTTGCGCCGGGGATGGCAAGACATTCCGCAACGAAGGTCCCGGCAGAAAAAGTATCTCATTTCTTCGCTTCGCCCCTTTCCTTCAGCGTCTCTGCTCCTCGACGATCGACGACGCGGTAGACGTACTTCTTCTCCGGCGACAAATCGGAGTAATCACATCCCTGAAATCTGCCTCGAAAGAGGCTGTTGTAGCGGCCGTGGCTCGCCGTGTCATAGACCCAGGGGAGCACCCACTCGTAATGTCCCGTCCACTCCGCCGACTTCTCGGGGGGAAGGCGCTCGAGCGCCTCGTACCACTGCTGGTAGTCCGGGAGGTTTCGGTTCTTCACTCGTGCGCTCTCGAGGGCCTCCTTCCAGGTGCTTGCGACCTCGCTCCGCTCGGCAGGGGCAAGTCTTCGAGATTCGGAAAGGTCATCAGGGATCCTCTGGCTCTCACGCTCCTCCACCCGCCACTTCTCGTGCAAGAGGAGCGCTTCACGCGGTGAAGCGTACACCACGTTGACGATGGGGTAACGGGGGAAGACCTCACGCTGAGAGTTCACGGAGGCACCCAGCCACTTGTAGGTCGACTCGTGAATCGACATCGGGATGGGTGTCTTCGTACCGAGCTGGATGGATATCTGGCCCTTCAATGCCTGGACCTCGTGCTCCTCACGCCACAGAGGCTGGCCTCCCTGGGGTGACGAGTAGATTCGAAACTCGACACGGAACTTGCCCTCGAGCGCAAGGTTCACATTGCCCGGAAGCAGCCCCTGAAAGCGGATGGGAATTGATGAGTCCTTGCTCGACGGTGCCTCCGAATCCCCGGGCGCCCTGGAAGGCAACGGCCGGGGGACTTCCTCGGCCGCCGAGGGATGCAAGGCAGAGGCGGTGAGGCACGCGACAACCAACCAGGAGCGCCGGGAGGCGTCACTTCTTTGGGGTATCGATCCGCGCATTCGATTTCCTTTCCTCGCGAAGCCGGCTGGCCTCCGCTCGAATCCATTCCAGGTCCGTCTCCAGCCCCGGCCGGCTCTCGAGGTTGGTGACACTGGGAGAAGAATGATACGCGCCCTTCCATGTCCAGGCGTAGTGGTAGCGCCACATATCGTAGAAGCGGTTCAGCACCAGGCTGCCGGGCATGCGTGGATCGACTCGCACCTGACGGCCACCCAGGGTGAGAGTGCCAACGTTCCGGGCGCCGAGCAGACCATCGGCAAACAGGCTCCGCAACTCCTGCGCGGCCTCCCCAATCGTGCGGTTGCCCTCGCGCTTCAGGCCGTCCGCCTCCACGAAAGAATCCTCGACAAAACGGCTGGAATGACACGAGACGCAGATCCGAACCATTTCTGCTCTCCGCTCGGCAAATCTCTCGGGGGTGACGCGCTCCATTGGGATCGCAGGCTCCTCGTCCCAGACATGCCCCCCCGATCCTGATCCTCCCACCGTGATTCCAAAGCTCGTCTCATGGTTTCCGGAGGGATGGTGGCAAGTTCCGCATGTGGGGGCGAGCCTCGGGTCCCGAGTGCGAAGGTAGATCGCCCCATGCTTCGAAAACTGGTAGGCGAGAGCTTGCGGGTAATCATCGCCCGTGTGGCAGCCGGTACAAGCCTCGGGCTCCCGCGCCTCGGCGGCGCTCGCGGAGTGCGCGGAGTGGCAGAAGCCGCAGCTACCGTGCGTCCCGTCCGCCTGGGCCTTGCCGATGGCGTGGCATGCCCGGCAACTTCCCCGGGCGTGCGCGGGAGTCGCTGCGAAGAGAGCAGATTCCAGGAGGCTCGTTTCGGCCCTTGCGTGCCTCGACCGGGCAAATTGCTCGGTTTCTCTGGCATGGCAAGCGCCACAAACGCCCGGAGAGACCGCGCCGTTCTCGCGAAAGATTTGCGAGTGATTCTTGCCATGGCAGCTGGCGCAGCCAACATCCGCGCTCGAGTGCCGGCTCTTGCGCCACTGGTAGACAAGGTCGGGATGCAATCGCTCGTGACACCCCTCGCAGTCGGAGGAGAGCTCCAGAGGGCTTTCAGCTTCTCGCATCGAGGCTGCCTGAAGCGACTCCGGCGAGAGCGTGACAAGCCAGGGCCCGAGCCCATCGAGCGCGAGAGCCGCGGCAGCGGTGGCCGCAAGCGAGGGCTCTCCTCCTGTGGACGCGACGAAGAATCCACGCTGGCTGGACCGTAAATGGGCAATCCCTTCCAGCAACTCCCGGGGCCAGAGGTGCGTCCGACCGAGCTCATCGACAATCCGTGGGCTCCTGGTAGCCGCAAGCACGCGGGCCGCGAGGTGAATGTCTTGAAGAACGCCCCCCCGGTTCGGAAGCCCCAGAACCCGCGTGAGATTCGCGCCGTTACCGTGGAAACTCTTGAGCAGGTACTGCCGGACGACTCGCGCATCCAGGGCAATTCCAGCGTGGCGGGCAAGGAGTTGGCTCTCCGGGGTCTCCAACTCGGCTGGATCGCGTCGCTCGGACGCTCCTCGATGGGAGGTGCTCCTGAGAAAGTTGAGTGCGTTCGCAACGCCGCCTTTCACTGGAGGCCTCGATGATGATGGAGGCCTCGATGATGATGGAGGCCTCGGTGATGATGGAGGCCTCGGTGATGATGGAGGCCTCGGTGATGATGGAGGCCTCGGTGATGGAGGCCCCCATGAGTGATCCGCTCCGCTTCGAGACCCCCGCAGAAATTCCTGGGATCGCTTCATGGCTTCCAGATCCCCGGGGCGGGTCGAGGAGGCAAAGATGGCAAGCGAGTAGTAGGCTGCCTCGCGGTCAAGGGGAGGGGGCAGGAATGCGCCGTTCGATCCTTGCTGGAGGCGCAGCCAGCTTCGGGCCTGATCAAGGGCAGCAGCGTGCGGATCCTTCCCCGGGCCCGGGCTCGTGCCGGCCATGGCAGAGATCGCAAAGACGAGCTCGATGTCCGCAGCATCAGAAGAGGGGCGAGCCGACCTCGCGACTGCCCCGGCGATTTTGACGGCCAACGCTTCTCGTGCTTCGCGCAACATCTCCCGGGCAGTGGGTGACTCGGGACTCACCTGAGCCCCGAGCAAGACCGACATGATGACGAAAGGCAACAAGATCACGTATCGGATGGACATGCGCGTGGAGAAAAAAGTACAAGGTTGACTTGGAAAATTCCATGGCTTATACCCCGGTTCACGTGTCGGGAGAGGGGCTTTCACCGAGTGAGCTCAAAAACCAGGAGTCTTGAGTGATCCACGCATGGGTCTTCGCCACGGTGCTTGCCGCAGACCCGGTCCTTTCAGGCGGGGCCTTTGCGGGCATGAACCCCGGTGATTCCAGGCCCTACCATCTGGACCCCAATGAGAGGGCCGCCATTGATGCAGCGATCCAGCGCGGCTCCTCCTGGCTGCTTGCCCGTCAGGGCAAGGATGGGACGTTCCTGCCGGGCTCGCAGGAAAGCCCGTGCCCACTGCCTCTGACGGCCATGGCCCTGTGGGCTCTGGCAGAAGCTGCCCCGAGCGAGGTCTGCATGGATCAAGCCATTTCGGCGGCTCTCGAGACGCTCCTGCGTCATCGCCAGCCAGCAGGGGGGATTTACGATCCCGCGTGCGGGTTGTCGGTCTACTCGTCGGGAGTGGCCTCCCAGGCCCTGCGCGCTTGCCTGGGTCGGCAAGAGACGCCCGGGGCGAGGAACGCGCTTGTGGAGGTTGAGGCCTTCCTTGCGAGGAGAAGCTCTCCCGAATCCATGGTCGATGCCAGGGCCGCGCCTCTGACCTCGCTGGACGCTCTGGCGGTGGCCAGAACCCTTGAAGACCAACGTGTGGGCCTGTCATCCGCTCAGCAGGCGGCGACGAAGTTTCTCTCCCGGACTCTCCGGAGTTCCGGAAAAGGCGTGGCAAGTGGCCGTGGGCGTGAAGGCTCCAGGGTTGGGGCGCGCGCCCATGCCTTCGCCTACGAGGACGTCCTGCCACTAGTTTTTGAGCCGCTCCGACCCAACGAGCCGCGGCTCCAAAAAGCCAGGGACGCAATCGAGCGCTACTACACTCTCGATCGCAACCCGGATCTCACGAAGCGGTATGGCCCGCTGGGTTTTTTCCCGGGAACGCAGGGGCTCTATTACTACTACCTTGTCCTCGCAAGGACGCTCGGGGCGTTTGAGAGCCCCATCGTGCCAACGCCCCGTGGTCCCCGGACGGACTGGGTGCGCGAGTTGACCGAAAAGCTTCTCTCTCTCCAGGAGCCCCAGGGCCTGTGGCAAAACAAGGACCCCCGGTGGTGGGAGTCGGAGCCTGTCCTTGTGACGTCCTACGCGCTCCTGGCACTCAGGATCTCCAGGGACACCCGCGGCATGAAGCCCACCGAATCGAAAGTTTCATCCGTCGACTCGGCGCTGGCCCGGGGCAGAAGCTGGATCCAGGCGCGTCAGCTTCCCGACGGAAGCTTCGCGGCCGGTCCCGAGGCTGGCCCCGTCTTGCCCACGGCCCTGGCTCTCTGGGCATTGGCCAGCTCGCGGACCCCGGTGGGGGAGGCAGAGCTTCTGAGAGCCTCGGCCGCACTCTTTGCCCATCGCCGTGCCGATGGAGGCCTTTACGAGCATGCGGGTCCTCGGGGCCTTCTTGAGTCCGAGGCGGCTCGACATGCTCTGGCAGCCGTGGATGCGCGGGTCGAATCGGATCAGGTCAAGAGCTTCCTTCGCGAGCTCGAGCAATTCCTGGCCGCAGAGCGAAAGAAAGAGCTCGAGCGATTCGCGAGCCAGAAGCCCGAGCCGCCGCTGCCCGACGTGACCGGACTCCGTGGACCCGAGGCGCACGCGGTCGAGTTTCTCCGAAGGCTTCGAGAGGGGGCTGCCTCGCGTCAAGGCGTGCTTTCCCCCGGAACACGCACGGCCCGGCTGCGAGAAGCCGAGGACGTTGTCCCCTTGCGAGTGTTCTCGAGCCTGAGCGCCAGGAACGCCGCTGTTGTCGCGGCACGGGATGCGATCCGCGCCTCCTGGCCCCTGGACGCGTCGAAGGGTAGAGTCGTCGAGCCCTTTGGGGACGCGAAGCTCCTTCCCGAGGACGCTTCCAACACCTTCAAGTACTTCGTTGCCACGCGCGTGCTCGGCGCCCTGGGAGATCCGGTCCTCGAGCTCGCGGACGGCTCCCGCATCCAGTGGCGTGAAGCCATCACCGATCGGCTCACCCGCCTGCAGTCAAGCGATGGATCCTGGTCGACCGGTTCCGGTTCTGCGACAACGCCCCGAATTGCCCCTCCCGGGGACGCGCTCCTCGAGACCTCGTATGCGTTGATAACCCTGAACGCCCTGGAGGCGTTGAGCTTACCCCCCTGATCACCCGGAAGGGGTGACCTGTTTGCTTGCGAAGCCACTTGTAACTAGCCGGCTTCTTCGCCATGCTATTTACCTTTTATGGGTTCTTGTTTGCGTGGTCGAGTTCTCGCGGTTTTCCCCACAGGAGCAGAGACGGTGAGTGAAAATGCCAATATTCAAGGCTCGAACGACCTCGACCCCGAGCGAATCCTGAAACGCAGGAAGAGCACGAATTGGCGCCATGCGCGACGGATCTGGGGCGCGCTCGCGCTTGGATCTGTAATGATTGCCCTTTACGGCGCCACTGGGGCAAAGCGCTGGGCCTGGTTCGGGCTAGGCTTTTTCTTGGTGATCCCAATTCATGCCTGCCTCGATCGACTCGGACCTGGTAGAAAGCGACAATAGCCAGGGGCCATCTCAGGGCCTGGCGAACGCACCCATGGAATGAGCCCTCAGGCTTTGAGCCCCCATCCGGGCGTGGGAGGCGAGTCCCCCGGCGCAGCCCTCTCTTCCTGCGGACGAGACTGTGCAGAGCGAGCCGACGATGACTCACCCTCTCAGTTACAATCGCCGCACAGCCTCTCCAATGGCTGCAAGCTTCGCCTCCGCCGTGCTCGCCGTGGCCACCGGGTTGTCTGCGAAGGTCGCAAAGCCGCAGTCCGGGTGGAAGAGCAGGCGCTCGCGTCCGAAGACGGACTCGGCCTTCCGGCAGCGCTCGAGGATGAACTCGACACTCTCGACTTCCGGACGCTTCGGGTTGACGACCCCGACACCGACCCGCCGGTCCTCCGGCAGGCTGCCAAGAGCGCTGATCTCGCCAGCGCGCGGGGTACAGAGCTCGAGCAGGTAAATGCCCACCTCTGGCTCCATCGTGCTCGACTCTCAGTACGAAACTGACGGAGATCCGTCGCCAAGAAATTCGACGAGCTTTGCGCCGCCCACAATCGTTGCACCGGGGACCAGCGCTTCCTCGGACAGGCTGCGCTTCTTGAAGCACGGCGAGCAGACCCAGATTTTCCCTCCCGCCTTGACAAAGTTTTCCATGAGATCCTTCAGGGGGCTGAATCCCTGCTCATGGATCCCATCGGCAGTACCCTTCTGGGAGAGGCGCACGCCCTCGATGCTGAGAAACACGAGAGCTTCGTTGTCGGAGGCGACGGCGGCATTCGCCACCACTTCACGCGGTCGAGCTGCATCGCAACTATCCAGCCGCAGGAATCAGACACCCAGCATGTACGCGCAGCATGGGACTCACGCGTGCCAGCAGAAGAAATTGCCAGAAAATAGGCAATTGACAATCCACTGTCGGTTGTGTCAGACTCCTGTTCTCTGGGTAAAGGTATAAAATCGGTCAATATTGGCGCGTGAATTGGACCGGGAGCCGGACTGCTGATCTTCTCTTTTCTGGCGTCCTGGGCCCAAGCAATCGGGGTCGAAAACTAGCACTTTCGAGGTCAGGACCATGTTGAACTGGGTCGGTTCCTCTTCGCGGCTTCTCTTGGTGGCGCTCTTGACGACAGCCTTCGCGCCTTCCACGGCTCGAGCGGCGCCTCCGCCCAATCCCCGGGTTGGGATCATGCCAGGATTCCCGAACTCCCCGCACTGCGACCCGTCGGAGAAGCGCAAGGTGCGCCCGGGCGTGCCCGTAATCGTCTGGGGCAACGCCAACGGAGGCAACGGCACGGCGCTGGGCAACCCATACGCCTTCACGTTTTCGGCGAACCCGAACGTGCTCGTCACGCCCGTAAGCCCTCCCTTGAATGGCCTGATCACCAGCGACCGCTACATCTACGAGGAGGTACAGTTCACACTGCTTGGCGGCAGCACCAAGGAGTGCATCACGGCAACACTCTCGGTGACGTTTCCAGGACCCGTCACACTGTCGAAGTCCGTTGAGATCGTAATGATTGCCCCCACAGATCCCTCCTCGACCGCCCCTCTGGACAATCTGGAGATCGATGTCGACATCGCGATCGAAGATGGCCTCCGCGCCCTCTACCTCATGCAGAACGGCACCTCGCAATGGCCGTCGACGGCCAACGATGCGCAGAGAACCTGCGCCAGCACGGGCTTTGCCCTCTGGGCCTTCCAGAACCAGGGGCACGTCCGGTCAAATCCCCAGGGCGATGACATCTACGCCGAATTTGTGGAAAGCGGGCTGGAGTCCATCATGGCAGGAGCCTCCGCCTTCGGCACAGTCGCCGCGAACGCCGACGTGCCCCGGGGCGCAGTGGCTAACGGCGTCTCCGATCTGAACTCAAACAACCGCAGCATCAACCTCTGCCCACCTCCAAGTCTCACGGCCTGGTATCCACCCCCGATTGCCGCGGCCGCAATCATCGCCAGCCTCGAGCCTGGTTATGTCGTTCAGACTGGCCCCTTCGCCGGCAGCACGTTCCAGACCATACTAGAGGACGTCATCGACTGGATCGGTACCGCACAGAACTCCGTCTCGGCTACCGGTCCCCGTGGTGGATGGCACTATTCCGCAAACGTGGCTGCGAGCGACATGTCCATCAACAGCTGGTATTACCTTGCCCTCGAGGGAATTCAGTTCATCCTACCGCCCTGCAACCTCTCGGGTGGCGGCTCGGGCGTTACGGTCCCGGACTGGATCAAGCAGGAGGCCGAGCACGCGCTCGTATTCCACCAAACGAACGCTCCAGGGCCCCAGCCCTTTGGCTATCAAAACGCGGCGCCACTGGCTGGGCCCACTGAGGGAATTGCGACCACCGCTGGCGGCCTCTCGGGGCTTGCCCTCGTGGAGACCGAGTCGGTCACCTTGCCGGTGCAAGACATCATCGACAACGAACCCTTGCCGCTCAACAGTATCGCGGCCAAGCGGAAGGCGGCCCTCGATCACATCGGGCAGTACTGGAACAACACGGTCAACAGTCAGCTCCTCGGTTACGGAAACCGTGGCAATTTCTACGTGATGTGGACGGCAGCACGGGCCCTGCGCGTCACTGCGAAGGCCTTGGGCCTACCTGCCGGGCAAAAAGTGATCTTGACTCACGGGGGCGTCGACTTCGACTGGGAGAGCGGGGAGACGTTCATCGCCGGCGTCGGCCAGGGCAACGTCCCTATCCCGGGCAACCCACGCGAGGGCTACTTCCCCTATCTGGTCCGGACCCAGGACACGGCTAGCGGACCGACCACACGCGGCCGCTGGAGCCTGGGAACTTATCTCAGCGGCTTCGAGGGCTCCCCCTCCATGGAAACCGCGCTCGGTGTCCTCGTCCTCATCGACCGGGTCTTTGGCCCCCGCTGCCAGATCTCCTGCAAGGACATCGTCGTGAAGTGCGACAACCCGCAGGGCGCGGTCGTCAACTTCAACCCGACTGTCAGTGGCTGCGCGCAAGGCAGCCAAGTCATTTGCTCTCCCCCTTCCGGGAGCATCTTCCCGGTAGGCACGACGAGTGTCATCTGCTACGTGCAGGAGCCTTGCTCCAAGCGCCGCAGCCTCCCGTGCTGTTTCAAGGTGACGGTGGAGGAATGTAAGTGCCTCGAGGTCAAGGACCAGCGAATTGAATGCAGCCAGAAGACATCCGGCGCTTACCAGTACTCCTTCGCGGTCACGAACCTCTCCGGCGTTCCGGTCAAGACCTTCCGCCTCTTGCCTTGCGACATGAACGGAGACTTCCTCCCCGATTTCACCATGACTCCCGACACCTTCAACCTCGGAACGCCCCTTCCAAATGGAGGCACGACAACGCTGAACACGACGATCAGCGGTGCAGATCCCGACAAACCGGCCTGCTTTGAGATCTGGATGTTTGATGAAAAGCACCAGCGCTGTTGTGTGGTGAAGCACTGCGTCTCACTGCCAGAGTGCTGTCTCAAGTTCGTGGAGAACAAGGTCGAATGCGACCCACTGAATCCTGGTCAGTACATCTTCACCTTCGCGGTGAAGAACCTGGCGCCTTATCCGATCGACCGTCTGTTCCTCTATCCACAGGGCGCGGTGACGATGACCCCAAGCTCCTTCATTTTTCCACCGATTCCGACGGGCGGGACCTCGGGCTCGCTCACGGTTTCCATTGCCGGTGCAGCGCCAGGAAGTACGATTTGCTTCGAGGTCTCGATCCACGAGGCAAAGACAGCCCGCTGCTGCTTCTCCAAATTGTGCCTTCAGCTTCCCGACTGCAACCCTTGCAGCGTCGAAGACCTCTGCGAGCTCACCCCGGCGATCAAGCTCTGCCGCGAGGGGGATCTGCTGCGAGGAACGATCAAGCTGACGATCTGCAACTACTGCAACGCACAGCCCACTGCTTTCAAGTATTCCCTCGACGGGTTCACAGACCCATCTTGCCCCATTCAGTACTTGAACGCCGCGAATTTCACGCCATCCTCCGGGGTCACAGCTCCAATCCCACGCGGCCAGTGCGTTACGATTCCCATCACCATCTCGAGTAATTTTGGACAGTTCCCGCCGGGCGCTGTCGCCTGCTTCAAGGCGACCGTGACCAACACACAGAGTGGCGAGAGCTTCAGCTGCACGGGCAAGGCCAAGTCGCCCAAGTTGAACGACCCGATCAAGATTGTGGCCGACCCGAAGGATCCGGTGGGAGTGCCGAAGGGACGCTCGGCCCTGGTGGTCTTCGAGGTCCGAAACGAAGGCACGACTGCTGTCTCACTCTCCTACGAGCTGAGGACGGAGCTGCCTGGGCTCTCGTCGTCAAAAGCCATCAGCCTGAATGGCCTGCCGCCAGGCCAACCCGTCCTTGTGCCCCGCGGCCTCCAGCTTCCTGGGGGAGCTGTCAGCCAGGTTGCGGTCGAGGTTAGTTTCCAGATTTCTTCTCCGCTCGGCTTCGGGGAGATCTTCATGGTCACCCGAGACTCCGCGGGAGAAGTGGAGTCGCTCGCGGCCACCGCGGTGCGTTCGATCAGCCCGGAGGACTGCAATCAAAATGGCATCCCTGACGATGTCGATATCGCGGTCTCCAACAGCCTCGATGTGGACAACAACGGGATCCCGGATGAGTGCGGGGGCGGAATTCCCCTCCTCGCTTCGGCAAGCTTTTTGCGCGGCGATGCCAACACGGACGGGCTGGTAAATGTCAGCGACTCCCTGTCGATCCTCGATGCACTGTTCATGGGCAAGGGGGAGCTGCGATGCATGGACGCGGCCGATGCGGACGACCGGGGGAGTATCGAGATTGCCGACGCGGTTGGGATCTTGAGCTTCCTGTTCCTTGGGGGACACCCCCCTCTGGCACCGTGGCCAGCTTCGTGCGGCCTGGACATCACCGAGGACGCCCTCGGCTGCGATAGCTATGCACCTTGCGATTGATGGGCAGGACTCAAGCATGAAATCTACACCAGTTCCGTGGTTGCTCCTCGCTGCGCTCCTGACCCCGATGGGGTCCGGGTTGGAAGCGCAGGGGCAGGATGAAACTTGCGTCAAGGTTCGAGCCAGTTCGATCGAGTGCGATCCAGCCCAACCTGGGCGGTTCTTCGTCGTGTTGGAGATTGGCAATAGCGCGGCCTACCCGGTCGACCGGCTTTTTCTCTGGCCCGAGACGCCAGGGATAGTGATCACGCCCGATGAGCTTCTGTTCGCGCCCGTCCCACCCGGGGGAGTCTCGGGAGACCTTCTCGTCACGTTCGACGTACCCTCTCCGGCAGTGGTGGGTAGCCAGTGCCTCGAGGTGAGCATTCACAACTCAAAGACCGGTGAGTGCTGCTCCCGGACAAAAATCTGTCCGCAGCTGCGTTGCTCCGGGCAACTCGTCCGACGAGGCGACTCCAACATCGACGGTATCGTCAACATCGCGGACGCTATCAAGATCCTGAACTATCTCTTTCTCGACGGCCTATCGACCAGTTGCCTCGATGTCATGGACGCAGACGATACCGGCGCGCTCAATATTACCGACGCTGTTTACTTGCTCACGTTCCTTTTTTTGGGGGGAAGGCCCGTTCCACCCCCAGGCATTCGGGACTGCGGGCTGGATCCAACCCCGGACAACCTCCCTTGCCAGGCATACCCGCCCTGCGCCTGAGTCGACGCTGGCGATTGCTTCCTTCTGGGGGGGGTACAGGAAGAGCACCTGCCTTCTGGGTGCGTTTCCTCAACCCGGCTCCTACCCCATGGCAGACGCCACCCAGGGCTGATACAATCCCGGCCTTCACAATTTGAAAGCGGGCAGGGCAATGAAGAGCTCTGGCACCGGGTCAGGTCTTAACGGAAGCAGCCCACCAGACGCAACTTCATGTGCTCTGCCTTTTCTTTTTCCAAGGCAGTTGGGGGCTCACAGCCATGAAGTACCAGGTCCTCGCACGACGTTATCGACCACGCCGCTTCGAGGAAGTTGTGGGCCAGGAGTCTGTTGCCGCGACGCTCAAGGGCGCAATCCTTCAGAATCGCCTGGCACATGCGTTCCTCTTTACGGGGCCCCGCGGCGTGGGAAAAACCTCGATGGCACGGATTTTCGCCAAGGCCCTCAACTGCCCCCGAGCTGCTGACCGGACCCAGGACCCTTCCGGCTGGGCACAACCGTGCGACACCTGCAGCACCTGCGAAGCGATCCACACCGGGCAGGACATCGACGTAGTCGAGCTCGATGGTGCCTCTCACCGCGGCATCGAGGAGATCCGCTCGATTATCGAGAGCGTTAACCGACCCGCCACAAGAGGCCTCTTCAAGATTTACATCATCGACGAAGTCCACATGCTAACCCGGGAGGCCTTCAACGCGCTCCTGAAGACGCTGGAGGAGCCTCCCGCGCACGTGAAGTTCGTATTCGCTACTACCGAGGCCCAGAGAATCCCTGACACGGTCCTGTCCAGGTGCCAACGCTTCGATTTCCACCCGATCACCGACGAGGCCATCACGCGACGCCTTGCGCAGATTCTCTCTTCAGAGGGTCGCGAGTCAGAGCCAAACCTCCTCGAACGCGTGGCCCGTTATGGACGTGGAGGACTTCGCGACTCACAAACCCTCCTCGACCAGCTCATGACGTTTGCGGAAGGCGTGCTCAAGGTCGAGGATCTCGATCGCATGACGGGCCGTGTGCCCGAGAATCACGTCCGACAGCTCTCGGACGCCGCCCTCGCTGGCCGATCGGGCGAGGTGTTCAGCTGTACGCGACGCTCATTCGAGCTTGGGGCCGACCCTGCGATCCTTCTCGATCAGATAATGGATCACCTCCGGACTCAACTTCACGAGGAGGTGAATGCGGCAAAAAACGGTGCTCCTTCTGTCCGGATCGATCAGCTGCTGGCATTTCTTCAGATTCTTATCGATGCCTCGGGACGCCTGAAGCACTCACCGTACGCCGAGCTGTCCGTGGAGGTCGCGTTGCTCAAACTCTCCCGTCTCGAGAATCCAGCGGCGCTCGAGGAGGTGATCCGCTGGCTCGGAGAAATCGAAAAACGTAGTGGAGGAGCTCGTCCTTTGGCGCTCAAGCCAACGCCGCTTCCTGCTGTGACGGCCCCAACAGCCGCCCCCCCTGGAAGTCGGCCCATTCCAACCAGGCTCGAGGATTCCTCGGGGGTGGCTCTGCCTCCGCCCGGAACCATCCCTTCACGAGCCGCTCCTCACCCCTCCGCCACCGAGGAGAAACCCATGGCCCGGCCGGGGAAGCCGATGACCGAGCATCGCCCGTCGCCAGGGCTGAACCAGCTCCTGAGCGTCTGGGATCAGATCCGGATCGAGTTAGAGGCCCGACACCCCGATCTGGCGCCTTTCTTTCGCGATATCACGCCGGGCGCTTCCTCTGAGCCCGACACCTTCACTGTTGAGATCAGAAATGAGTTCTGCTTTCGTCAGATGAAAGCCGCGAATCGGCAGGAATCGTTCCTCGGGCTAGTTCGCGAGGTGGCGGGTTACCCCTGGAAGGCTCTGATCCGGCACGAGGGCAAGGTCATCACCGCGACGCCACCCCTGGATCGTCCAGGGCCTCTTGGCCCAACTGGGGGACAGGAGCCTCGTCAGGGGCGAATCTCGGAGGGCCCAGGGACAGAAACTCTGCCCAAGTCCCATCCGGCCAATGGGGAGGGAATTTCCAGGAGTCCGGTCGTCAAGAAGTCTGTCGAGCTCTTCGGCGGGCGGCTTGTTTGAGAGCGCGAATCAGTGGCTATAACGTGCGGCTGCCGCGTAGGTAACCATACGCTTCCGCTTCTCGTCCCAGAGTTTGAGACTTAGACACCGACGAATGTCCCGCACACTGAGGTAAATGGGCCTGAGGGAGCCCAAGTGCGAAATCTTGGACATGGCCTCCGGAAGCCGATAGAAGGGGATTCTGGCGTTCAAGTGGTGCACATGGTGGTAACCGATGTTGCCTGTAAACCAGCCGAGGACGGGGCCCATCTTCGTGTAGCTTGACGAACAAATCGCAGCAGAGACATGATCCCACTTGGGGGGCGTATTCAGCTTCACACCAGGGTAGTTGTGCTGGGAATAAAAAAGATAAGATCCCAGTGCTGAGGCAATAATCAAGGGCAAAAGGAATGCGAAGACGAGTGCACCGGGCGCAAAAATCGCCAGCGCGACCACAGCTACAATATGCAAGAGTAGAGCCACGCCGCAATCCCAGTGACGCTTGGGCTTCGTGAAAAGGGGCTTGATCGTCATGCTATAGAGGAACACGGTCACGTAGCCGGCAAGGAGCGTCAAGGGATGACGTGATATGCCGTAGAGGGCGCGTTCCCATCGAGAGGCAAGCCTGAACCGCTCAGTAGTCATCACCGGAAAGGTGCCGATGCTTTGTTCAAAATTCTTTGCGTTATGCACGTGGTGGTGGTCGTGCGAACGCTTCCACGCGCTGGGAGGGTTCAGCGTTGCGAGTCCGAAGAAGGTGAAGATGGCGGTTGCAGTTGGGGAACCGCGAAAGATCGTACCGTGCTGCTGATCATGGAAGAGGATGAAAAAGCGAACCGTCGTCAAACCCACGAGGTAACTTGCCGCAAGCTGGAGGCCCCAGTGCGGGGCCATGATCGCTGCTGCCATTGCCAGAGCAAGGACAAAAGCAGTGCTTACCAGATGCCACCAACTTCGGGCTCGGCTTTCCTTGGCAAACTCCTTCGTGGCACGAAGAACATCAGCTTTGGTCTGGCGGGAGGAGAGAAGGCACTTTCTGGAGCAACTGGCCGTTTGCAACTATTCAGCCTCTTGAATGAATCGAGAACACACAATTTAATGAAAAAACGCCCACCGTCAGAGCCCCTGAGGGCCCCGGCGGCGGGCGCACGATAACTCGTGTTTAGCGACGGCCTCTCCAGCCGCCGCCACCACCGCCACCACCGCCGCC
>SXIK01000069.1 GCA_005772855.1 Planctomycetia bacterium
GCGCCCACCGAGAGCTCGATGCCCCCGGTGACGATCACGAAGCTGATCCCGATCGCGTAGATTCCCAGCATCGCTATCTGCCGGGTCGTGTTGACCACGTTTGCACTGCCATGGAAGGCTGGGTTGGAGGCAGCCAGAATTCCGCACAGCACTGCGAGCGCCGCGAACATTCCAAGCTCCTTCCTCACGCCACTTTCTCCCTCCCGGTCATCAGGCTCAAGATTTTCGCCTCCGAGAGCTCGCGCCGCTCAAGCACGCCGGTGATCCGGCGCTCGCCGAGCACAATGACGCGGTCGCTCATGCCCATGATTTCCTCCATCTCGGAGCTCACCATCAGGATAGTCAAGCCCTGGTCGGCGAGCTGGGCAATCTGGCGGTAGATTTCGGCCTTGGCGCCCACGTCAATCCCGCGGGTCGGCTCGTCAAGGATCAATATCGTCGGGCTCATCGCCAACCACTTCCCGAGCACGGCCTTTTGCTGATTGCCGCCCGAGAGGTTGGCCACGCGCTGGTGTATGCCCGGGGTCTTGATGCCGAGCCTTGTGACTTGTTCCCTTGCCACGCGTCTTTCCTGACCCCGCTGGAGCCACCAGCGGGGCCTGTAGTTGGCAATGTCCGGGAGCGAGATGTTCCTGTCCAGCCCCATGGAAAGCACGAGGCCGTGTAGCTTCCGGTCTTCCGGGGCGAGGTAAATGCCTTTGCGGATGGCGTCCGCTGGCGAGTGGGGAGAGAAGGGCCTGCCTTCGAGGCGGATGCATCCACCGAGCGCCTGGTCAACGCCAAAGATCACTTGCATCAGCTCGGTGCGCCCAGAGCCGACGAGTCCAGCGAAACCAAGGATCTCACCGCGGCGAGCCTGAAACGAAACGCCGCCTCGCGAGCCCGGGACCACGAGTGAATCGACTTCCAGGAGCACTTCCCCGGGATTTTTCTCTCGCGTCGGAAACCAATCGGACAGCTCGCGCCCCACCATTGTGTTGACGATCTGGTCGCGGGTCGTACCCCGGGCGCTCAGATCACCGACACGGCGACCGTCGCGCAGCACCGTGATGCGATCGCAGATCCGGAGAATTTCGTCCAGCCGGTGGGAGATGTAGATTACCGAGATTCCCGACGCCTTTAACTCCCCCACGATCTTGAAAAGTTTCTCGCACTCCGAGAGTGTGAGCGACGACGTCGGCTCGTCCATGATGATAACCCTTGCGTTCATGGCGAGCGCCCGAGCGATCTCGACCAGTTGCATCTGGCCGGTTGTGAGTTGCTTGAGCGGCGTCGAGGGAGCAAGGTCAAGGCCGACGCGTCGCAGAAGCCCTTCTGCCGCCCTTGCCATGCCAGTGTGGTTGAGCCTTGCAAGGAACCCCCAGGAGGAGTGCTCGGCGCCGAGAAAGATGTTGCCGGCGATATCGAGGTTGGGGGCGAGCATCAGTTCTTGGTGTATGAGTCCGATGCCGAGCGCCTTGGCCCGGGCCACGTCGTTGATCGTTACCCGATTTCCGTCGAAAATGATCTCCCCGTCGTCAGGCAAGTGCACCCCGCCGAGGATCTTCATGAGAGTTGACTTTCCGGCTCCGTTTTCGCCGACGAGGGCGAGTACCTCGCCGCGATTCAGCTCGAGGCCGACGCCCTCCAGAGCGACAACGCCGGGGAAGCGCTTGGAGACGCTTCGCATCGCCAGGAGTGGCGCCTCGTTGACGGCGGGGTCGCTCACCCTCTCAACTCGGCCAGCTTCTGCCGGAACGCTGCAACATTGGCCTTCGAGATGACGTCGACGCCGGTGTCATCAAACTCGCTCTTCGGAAGGGCGGCAGCGCCCTTCGTGGCAAGCGCGTGGAGCAGGATGGCCGCACGGTAGCCGAACTCAAAAGGCTTCTGGACGACGGTGCACTCAATCACGCCATCCTCAATTCCCTTCAAGGTTTCGTCGTATTCGTCGAACGACGCGATCTTGATTTTTCCGATCTTACCCGCGGCTTTCACGGCGCTTGCGATTTGCGGCCCGTTGTACCCCCACAGGCCGACGAGGCAGACGATATCCGGATTGGCGTTGATCACGTCCTCGGCGTTGGTGCGCGCCTTGCTCTCGTCCTTGTTGTCTTCCTTCGTCGTGATGATCTCGATGGAGGAGCCCTGAAGTGCCTCCTGGACTCCATTGAGGCGCTCGCGAGAATTTGCGGCGGCGAACGTGCCGGCGAATACGGCGATCTTCCCCCCCCGAGGGAGCATGCGTTTCAGCTCTTCTCCGAGTACGCGCCCGGCTGCGGTGTTGTTTGTGCCGATGTAAGCGAGGCGGTTCGAGCCCTCGGCATCCGAGTCGTGGGTGATGACATTGAGTTTCTCGGCGGCCTTGTTGAGATCCCGCACCATGTCGTTGGGTGAGATCACACTGATCGCAATGCCGTGGTAGCCCTGGCTCACAAGGTCCTCGATGATCTTCTTCTGCTCCTCGACTTTGCCCGAGGCGGGGAGCTTGAGGTCGATTTGAATGCCCAGCTCCTTGCGGGCCTTCTCGAGCCCCTTCTCCGCGATCTTCCAGAACTCGGTTGTGGTGTTGGTGACGAACGCAAGCTTCAGCACGGTGCCTTCCGGGACGGGCTCGTGGACCTTTCGGGACTTCGTGGGGTTGGACCCGCTGCCGACCGCAGGCGTGAGCCTCTGCTCCGTCCTGGTCGAGTCGCAGCCAAGGATGGCTGCTGCCGTGAGGCCCAACCACACCACTCCAGGATGAAATTGCAAGAGAGACTCCTTTCGAACGAAGTTGAGTGTCGCCGTCTCGGGGGACCTGGCTCCAAGATAGAAAGCGTCGTGAGGAGTGTAAAGGTGAATTCGGTCCCGTATTCTGGCCTCGAGAGCCTTGCAACAGGCTCCTGTACCCAAATCCTTCGGAGAAAGCGATGACCCCGGGGCGATTGCTCCAGGGGTGCGCCTCGCTTACAATTCCGCCCTCGTCACGTCATGGCCGCCTTTCATTACCATGTGTTCATCTGTACCAACACGCGTGCTCCTGGTCACCCTCGAGGTTGCTGCAATCAAGACGGGGCTGCGGCGCTCAGGGAGCGGTTCAAGGAGGAGGTTGCCCGCAGGGGTTTGAAGGTTTCCGTCCGCGCCAATTCGGCCGGATGTCTGGACCAGTGTGAGCACGGCCCCACGGTGGTCGTCTACCCGGAGGGCGTCTGGTATGGATTCGTCCAACTTGGTGACGTGACCGAGATCGTGCAGGCACACCTCGTCGGCGGGAAGCCCGTCGAGCGGCTTCGGCTCAACAGTGAGTGCGTCAACACCAGATCCTGCGCCCACAAGCCACGTCCGGGCGCCCAAGAAGGTCCGTCCTTATGAACAATTGCGCGTCTCGTCACGCTCTCTTGGCGATCTTGCTCCTCTTGCCAGGAGTTACTGGTTGCAGCTACCTCGCCCATCGCGGCAAGGACTTCTCCGACATCATTTCGATCGGCGCTTCAGCGGGAGGTGGCATGGAGTTGCGGGCCCGGGCAACGCCCTTCGTCACCGCGGAGGTCGGCTTTCAGAAGGACGAGCAGTTTTTTGGTTGGCGGCGGCGCCATGGCAAGTGGCAGGAATCTAGCTTCGGCCTCTTCTTCGCCAACTTCTGGAGTCCACGTCTGGAGGGCGAGCCGTTTGTCGAGTGGAGCTGGTGGAGTCTGCTGAAAACCTCGCACACCAAAGCACGGTTCCTCTCGAGTCCCCCGGATACTGAATGGAAATACCATCTGTTCCTGCTCAGTCCCGTGAAGGACGTGGATTGGCTGGATGCGCTCGATGCGGAGGTGACCGTCGGCGCATTTTTCGGTGGATTGCAGCTTGGCGTGCGACCCGGGGAGCTTCTCGATTTTGTGGCCGGAATCTTCACGCTCGACCTGGCGGGGGACGATGGTGGCGCAGAGGCGGGGGCCCCCGAGTCTTCCGTCTCTCAACCCGACTCGGGGACCCCGGCGAATTCTTCTCCTCGCGGGGGAGGAAGACCTCCCCCGCACCGGCCGCCTGGCGGCGTCCTCCCCCTCCTCGGCGCTCGATAAGCGCCGGGCGCCTCCTGCGCCGATTCGGAATAAGAGCAAATCTTGTTCTCCTCGCGTGGGGAGGAAGACCTCCCCCGCACCGCATGGACAGCCTGGTTCCATGGTCGGGCGCAGCTTCCGTGGTCTTGATCAGTGGGCTTTCAGGCGCCGGGGGGGGTGCTTTTCAACCTCGGCACAGGCTTCAGTGATCTTCGTGGGTGGGCTGAAAAAGACACCGTAGCGGACGAGGCAGACCAGCGCCCAGACAGCATCGCGCCAGCCGATCTTCTTGCCCTCGGAATAGCTCCGGCCATCGTACGAGATCCCGACCTCGTAGATCCTGTATCGCAGCCTTGCGACCTTCGCGGTAATCTCGGGCTCGAATCCGAAGCGGTTTTCCTGGATTTCGAGCATTCTGACCACCTCGACGCGAAAGACCTTGTAACAGGTCTCCATGTCCGTGAGGTTCAGGTTGGTAATCATGTTCGACACGAGCGTGAGAAAGCGGTTTGCAACCGAGTGCCAGAAAAAAAGCACTCTGTGAGCCATCCCGGTGAGGAAGCGCGAGCCATAGACGACATCGGCCTTGCCGTCGAGGATCGGCTTGAGCAGCCTCGGGTATTCCGTGGGGTCATATTCCAGGTCAGCGTCTTGAACGATCACGACGTTTCCGGACGCCTGCGCAAAACCAGATCGGAGGGCAGCGCCCTTGCCTTGGTTCTTCTCATGAAGGACTAGCTTGTCGATTCGCCCGCCTGCTTGTTCCAGTTCCAGGAGTTTCTGACGTGTGCCGTCGGAGGAGCCATCGTCGACCACGATAATCTCCTTGCGGATTGGTGAGGCGTGAACCCGGTCGATGACCTGCTCGATGGTCCCGAGCTCGTTGAATACGGGGATCACCACGGAGAGTAGAAGCTCGTGCTCGGGAATGGGGGTGCGCGTGGGGGCCAACATGGGACTTTCCGATTATCGGGAGAATGGAGCGCAGTACTGAAGGCGGAAAACAGGCCTGGCGCAAAGTAATGGGCCTGCCCGGTGATTGGGCCCGAGCGATCAGTGCCACGGGGAGAATTCCCGGGCGACCGGGAAGGTGGTTCGCACTGGCGGCTTGAGTCCCCGTGTTGAGATCTCTACAATCAGGCCTTTCCAATTAATACAGGCATGGCTTAGTCCAGGAATCAATATGCCCAAGATCAGCTTCAGCAGGGAAAAGAAGGTCATCGAGTGTGAGATGGGCGCCAACCTGCGCCAGGTTGCCATGAAGAATGGGATCCAGCTCTATCCTGGCATGAAAAAGTACTTCAACTGTCACGGCTTGGGTCAGTGTGGGGAGTGCCGTGTGCATGTCTTGAAGGGCATGGATGGCTTGAGCCCTCGGGGCATCAAGGAGAAATTCCGGATCGCGGTGAGCTGGTTCAAGTTTGGCCACGAGCAAGAGGTGCGTCTGGCGTGCCAGACGCTGGTCAATGGCGACGTCGAGGTCCTCACTCAGCCGGAGTTCAACTGGTTTGGCGAACGAGTCGCCGCGAAGAAGGCTGCCGAATGATCCGGGGGCCGGACTGTTCCCGGAACCAGCCGTGGTGATGGCTCGCTGGTATCGAGACTTCCTCCAGGATCTGGCCCATTTGCTCAAATCGGGCATTGCGTTGCTCGAGGCCCTGGACGGTGTCGCCGACGAGCAGCAAGGCAAGAGATCTGCCGTGGCGCGTCGCCTCGCGCAGCGTGTGCGCACTGGCTGGACGCTCGGGGAGGCCATGGCAGGATCTCCCGGGATTCCTCGGGAGCATGCCGCCCTGGCAGAGGCCGGGGAGCAGTCAGGAACCCTCGATCGGCTGCTCTCGAAGATAGTGGAAAGACTCGACCGTGACCGTGAAATGGCCGTGCAGCTCGCCTCCAGAGTTGCTTATCCGATTGCGATAATCGTCCTGGCCGTGGTGCTCCTTCCGCTCTACTTGCTCGTTTCAGAAGGCGTCTTCGCCTATCTAGCCATCCAGCTCTGCTTCTTTGGTGCAGTGGCAGGGATCGCGATCCTCTGCTGGCTGACCCTGCGGCTGCTTGAGCGCAGCGAAGCCACTCGTGCGTCGTTTGAAACGATGGTTCTCGCCGTACCCTGGTTCGGCCCGCTCATCGCCGATGGCAGCGTTGGCAAGGCATTCGGGCTCCTCGGCCTTCTCGCCGGAGCGGGCCTGCCTCTGGGCAAGTCCTTTGAGCTCGTGGCCAGGACGGCGCGCTGGAGCTTTCTTTCGGGCGCGTTTCGATCTCTTGAGATGCGGCTCATGGAAGGGAAGACGCTTGCGCAGGCGCTTGCATCGGACCGCTTCTTTGCTACGCGTTCCGGCTGGATTGCACGAATTACAGTGGCCGAAAAGGCCGGCGCTCTCGAGAAGGTTTTTCTCGAGCTGGGCGATCAGCTGGAGGCCAGTGCTCGATCCCGCATCGGTCTTGTGATTCGGATTCTCCCAATGCTTCTCCTTCCCCTGGTTGGCGCGTTTGTACTATGGAGAATTCTCTCCGTTTCTTCCACCTTCCGCGTTTGATTCTGATGGGCTTTTCTTGCGTCGTGGGCCTGACAGGCTGCTACGAGCTTCCGCCGGTGATTCCGCGTGGGTATGTGGGATCGCTCCCGGCGCCGGGCTGGCCGCCCTTGTGCGTCTACGACTCGGACCCGTTTTCGCGGAGCAATCGCTGGTTCCATCGGCAGTTCAGCGATCGAAGCAGTGACGGCGAGATCTTGAGAGCTCGTGCTGATGAGCCTTTTGGCCTGATGGTGAACCCATCGGCAGTGGATGAGGCCGAGGTCCTCGCGATTCTTCGAGCACTCGTCGCCGAGCCGCCGATCAAGCCAAACCCAGGGGAGCTCCGGGCTTGCTTGAGCTACTCGATCTTTTGCTCGGACCTCTTCCAGGAGTCCTGCCGAATCGGGGTCGAGTGGCCGGTGAGCAGGCGACGTGAGGACATCATCTGCCTGCTGAGGCACTTCGCGGGATTTTCAGGCCCCACGGCTCGGGACTGGAAGTCGGAGGTTTTCGTGGCACCACCACCCCTTCGCCAGGGGGAGTGGCAAGAGATGCAGGCTCCCATGGCACCGGGACTTGCGGCCTCGGTGGTGGACCCGCGAGGGTCGAGGTTATTCTTCCGCGAGTCGCCGAGGCGAGAGTCCTTGCTCGTGCGCTGCCGCGTCCTTCCTCGAGAGGGGGAAGGGCTTGAGGCACTTCCCATTGCGAATGAGTGCTGGCAAATTGTCGAGGACGAGGACGGTTTTGCTTACAACGTCCTCCGTTTCGACCGCGCCGAGTGGCTGCAGGGGCGTGATCCGTGGCACGCCATTGCTCAGGATTCCGAGATCGTGATACGCGACCCCACGGACCCCACCCGGCGGCTTGTAGGGTCCCCGAAACGGCTCTGTATTGCCTGCCACTGCGGGAGTTGACCCACGCGTGGGCACGCTTCGGCCAGCAACGGGCAGGATGGGCGTCGTTCGCCGCTGCCCCTTTTCGGATCCCCAAGCATCTTGACCTGGGCTTGGTCGAGTGAGATGGATGGGCGCGTGGTCAACGCTTCCGCCCCGCTCCTCTTCCCCTCGCCATCGCCCAGCCGACAGACGCACCCGTCCCATCTTCCCGCTACCGGAGTGTGTAAGAAGTGAGCGAGCACGCGGGAGAAATCGCCGGCATTTGCGCCTCCCTCCTGTGGGCCATTTCGAGCCTCGTCTTCAGTCGGGCGCCCGTGCCAGCCGGTGCGCTCAATCTCTTCAAGAACCTCGTCGCCTCGCTCCTTCTCCTGGGAACTATTACCGTGGTGGCCATGGGGCAGCAGGCTCCATTCCTGAGCGCTGACCGCAGGGCGGTGGGCTGGCTGGCCCTGAGCGGGCTGATCGGGATCGTGTTGGGCGATACGTGCTTCTTTCGCAGCCTGCAAATCCTCGGCGCGCGCCGATCCCTGGTGCTTTCGACCCTGGCGCCCCCTCTTGCGGGAGCGTTGGGATGGCTATTTCTCGACGAGAAGCTCTCCCCCTGGGCCATGGTGGGGATGCTCTGTACGCTTTCGGGTGTGATCTGGGTTGTCCGGGACCCAACACTGATGGCGGACGGAGCGGGGCACTTCCCGGGCTCGAACTCGCTGGCCATCGTTTACGGAGCATTCGGTTCCCTTTGCCAGGCCGGCGGCGTGGTGCTCGCGAAGCTTGGAATGCAGGCTGTCCACCCGCTCGAGGCATCTTTCCTTCGGCTTGCGATCGCGGCGAGTGCGGGGTTGCTCCTGGCGGCGCTTTTCGGACGGCTCGGTGAGTGGACGCGAAGTATAATTACTTCCCGTGTTGCGTTGCGACTTGCCGCGGCGGCCGCCTGTGGGACTTACCTCGGTATCTATCTGAGTCTCGTGGCCTCAAAGCATGCGCCGGTCGCGGTCGCCAGCACGCTCACGACTCTGAGCCCCATCTTTGTGATTCCTCTCGCGCGTATTTTTCTCGGGTGTCCGATAAGCCCTCGCTCACTGGTCGGTTCGGCCGTGGCCATCACCGGGGTCATTCTTCTCTTCTAGCACCCAGCCTTTCTCCTGCAGGTCGCGGCCAGAGTGTCGACCGGCCCAGGAGGGCTGGGGGGCAATAGGTTGATAGGCAAGGGTTCTCAAGTACGTAGCCGCAGGGTTGGATCACCGTAGTACACGTAGGACAGAATGTTGGTTCGGGCGATCCGGCGGGCGAATGGCAGGAACCAGTACGTTGGAGACCAACGGCTGTGGTCCCAGAAGCACTCCTTCAATCCCTGGACTGCGGCGCTGACGCTCGAGCCATTGCCCAGAAAACGGGCCAGGTTGATCTCGGCGCTGATGGCGGGTGCGAGTGGCCACGGGCCGTTGTTCTCCGTGGAGCCCAGGAATCCGCAGATCCAGCCACGTCGGAACAGTTCCTTGAGGATCAAGCTGTTTGGGTTGCCAGCACCGCATCCAGTGGTGACCAGAATTGCAGGGTGTTCGGGGCGTACCGTCTCGCCAAAGTGCTGATCGAAGGCAGCGAGTTGGTTCACATCGATATAAGGATCCATTCCCCAAAAGCTTCCATGCGAGATCAAGTAGACGAGATCCGGCGACTCGTTCTGCCAGCGGCGCGGGAAGGAAATCTCGACTGGGAATCTCTTGCCGAAGCTGTTCGTCACCATGATGTCTTCCCTCTGGAATCTCTCCTCGCAGGGCGGATCTTGCCCGATGAAGGTTGTGTGCCAGCCGCGGCCGCGCAGAGCGTTGCGCGCACGGCTCATCACAAACGAAGAGTCCCCCCAAAACGCGAAGCGCCCAGCGCCGAGGAGCGCGGAGGGCTTTGAGCTCCGTGGGCGTGAGCAGTAGTGCATCGTCGAGCGAAATACTATTTCGAGCGTCTCTTCATCGGAGAAGGGAATTCTCCCAATGAGCCATGGGAAGTCATCGTCCACGGCCAGCTGCCACAACTCGTCGGGAATCGCTTTGTCCTGGGAGACAACCTGCCCAAGAAAGTACGGGAGGTCGGAGCAGATGGCCTCATCCAGGCCTTCGATCATCCAGTAGCCCATCGGAATCTCCTCGGCAGTCGCGAGAATGAGCGCATAGATCGGCCCGGGGTTGGCTTCGCTAATCGACTTCAGGCGGAGAGGGAGATCGGGCAAGTCCTGGGCCTTGTCGATCACCAGGATCTCGGGTTCAAAGCCTTGCGATCGCTTGAAATCGAGTATCTCGCGTACGCAGGCCAAATTTTGGCGGCCGGGCGGGCAGAGAACGACGAGCCTGCGTGGTGCCAGCCGTGCGTAGTGCGCCGAATAAGGCGCGTAGAGGTTGCAGCCCCCCATCAGGAGCAGCAACGAGAGAAACAAGAAACCGGTGGCGAACTCCAAACGTCTTCTATTGGCGCGACTCATGGCAAGGCTCCTTTTGGATCTCTCCTGGACAACGCATGTCCAGGTCAACCAGGTCAAACGTCACGAGCATCCAAGCGACAACGGACGCGTCCCCTGCCCGGGAGCCTCCGTGGAAAGCGCAATAGCAGGGGCCGCGTCCGTGCTGCCCGTCGTGCAACCTCAAGAAAGAAGCTGCTCCAGATCCTCCCGAGTGAGGCCCCTGAGCACGTTGTTTTCCTCGTTGATGATCGCGTCGGCAAGCTCTCGCTTCGACTTTTGAAGCTCGAGCACTTTTTCCTCGACGGTGCCTCGGGCCACGATCCGGTACGCGAAGACTCGTCGTGTCTGACCGATGCGGTGCGCCCGATCAATAGCCTGCGCCTCCACGGCGGGGTTCCACCACGGATCGAGGAGGAAGACATACTCAGCGGCGGTCAAATTGAGGCCGAGGCCTCCTGCCTTGAGGCTGATGAGGAAGAGCTTGCAGTCGGGATCATTCTGGAAGCGATCGACTCTGGCCTGCCGGTCCTTCGTCTTGCCGTCCAGATACTCATGGGGGATGCCTTCACGGTCGAGGTGCATCCTCAGGATTCCCAGGAACTGCGTGAATTGAGAGAAGACGAGGGTCTTGTGCCCCTCCTCCCACGCTTCCCTGAGCTGTCCGAGGAGCACGTCGAGCTTTGCGCTCGACTCCTTGCGGAGCGCCTTGTCGACCAGACCCGGGTGGCACGCTGCCTGACGCAACCGCAGGAGGGCTTCGAGGACGTGGAACTGGACCTTCTTGAGGCCTTCCTCGTCGACGAGCCCGAGCACCCTGGCTCGATAGTGGTCGCGCAACTCGTCGTAGCGGCGCTTTTCGTCGGCTTCGAGCTCGCAAAAAAGAGTTTGCTCGAGCTTCTCGGGGAGGTCCTTCGCGACTTGCTCCTTCTTCCGCCGCAGAATGAACGGGCGCAGCGCAGACTGAAGGATGGGCAATACCTCCGGCTGCAGGCTCCGTCCGTTCGAACCTGCGAAGAGCTTGAACACGGCTGAGCCGCCCAGCATGCCGGGGTTCAGGAATTCGAAGAGGCTCCAGAGCTCGCCCAGGTGGTTCTCGATGGGGGTGCCGCTCAAGGCGAGGCGATGCCTTCCGCTCAGGAGCCGGACGGCCTTGGACGACTCGCTCTCTGAATTCTTGACAGTCTGCGCTTCGTCGAGGATCACGAAGTCGAAGAGAAAGTCCCTCAGGTATGGCACGTCGCGCCGCAGCGTGCCGTAAGTCGTGAGGACCAGGTCGTAGTCGGAGAGGTGGTCGAGCGCCTTGACGCGGTCGATGCCCGAATGATCGAGCACTCGGAGATCCGGGGTGAAGCGCTTCGCCTCACTCTTCCAGTTGAAGACGAGGGACCGTGGGACGATGACCAGTGCCGGCGCGCGCTTTTGGCCCTTCGGACGAGCTTGCATGCGTCGTGACTCCAGCATCGCGAGGACCTGGATGGTCTTCCCGAGACCCATGTCGTCGGCGAGGCAGCCGCCAAAGCCGAAGCGCTGGAGGAACTCGAGCCAGCCGAGTCCCTCCTGTTGATACGGCCGCAGCTCGCCACGGAAGCCCCCGGGGGCGGGGAGCGGCTTGATGCCGTCGAACTCGCGGAGCTTTCTCCGGGCCAGCTTGAAAGTTTCGTCGACGGAGATTTCCGGCTGCGCGGCGAGGAGCGCATCGAGGAGACCCACCTGAGAGCGGCCGAAACGGACCGAGTCGCCTTCCGTCTTGCCGGTCTCGAGAACGAGCCCGTACTTCTTGAGCCACTCCTCGGGGAGAATGCCAAGAGTGCCGTCGCCGAGCACGACCGTGTTTTCCCCGCGCTTCAGGGCCTTGAGCAGGGCGGGAAGCTGGACGACTTGCCCGTTGAAATCGACCTCGCCGTTGACGTCGAACCAGTCAACGCCTGAGCTCACGCTCATCTTGAAGGCGCTGGGTTGCCGATAAAGCTTCCCTTCCGCTTCGACGTGCCATCCGCTCTTCAAGAGCGCTCGTACCGCCCCGGGCACGCGGCCAGGGGGAATCTCGAGGTCATGGACGTCTTCGGGCGGCAGGCTTCGAATCACGGAGCGAGGGGGATCGCGAAAACCGAGGTCCCGCAGTGGTGTGAGAGCTGCTGCCTCGGCCGCTTTCTCCCGCGGGAACACACGGCGTCGCTCCAGGTCGGGAATGTGGGGAATCAGATCACGGACGCGTACGCTCAGGTCTCCGTAACGAAAGCCGATCTCAGCCGCGAGCCTCGCCCTTGGAGCTCCCTCATCCGGCCCCGGTCGCAATCTCAGGCACGGCTGGGGCCGCACTTCCACCCGCTCGAAGGCAAGGTCCTCGGGCCAGTCGACTGGAGGGACATTTGTGGAGCGCCACAGGAATTCGAGGAGCTGCGCCTCGTCTTCTTCCGGCACGCGAAGGAGTTCCTTTGGGCCGTAATATTGTGTCCACGCGAGGGCATTGTGCAGGTCTATGGGGGCGATTTTGTCCTTCGTGATCACGTAGCCGGAGGCCAGGAGCGCGAGGATTTCGGTGCGTGGCAGCGAATCGCCACCACGTACCAGGCACGCCTCCAGGACGAGGCTCCGATTCTCCCTTCGCACCTGGATGCGCAGGTCCCAGGGCGGGCCGTTGTCAAACGCGAGAGGTCCAGACGTCGACGCGGAAGATGTTCGGAGGAAGCAGCGACCCGTCGCGCAAAGCCACGGGAGTACCTGCCCCTGAATAAGCGCGTCCAGTTCGAAGCGGTCTCTTGCGGGATTTTGGTACCTGTAGCTCCAGCCGTAACTTTCGTTTCCCGATCCGTTGAGGGTGGTCAAGATTTGCCGGTCCCGGGGATCCTGGAGGCCCGCAAGCTGCGAGCGCTGGACGCTGATCGGCCGGGGAAGCGCCCCGGCCCCCTTCATGTCTCCCCGCCGCACGAGGGTGTTGACTTGAAGTTCTTTTTCATACGACCTCTCACCCAGGCGGAGCTCGTAGACGATCTCCCCGGCGATCGGCTTACAGTAAGTTCCCCGGGCACGATCCGACCGGATCTCGCCTTCGATCCGACTCAGCGTTGACAGCCACTTCGGGGGCCGGGCGGGCCGCTCGAGCGCCGTACCTGGCTTCGCGGTGTGATTGGCCGGCGCCGAGTCGGCCATCCCCTCGTGCCCGGGGCTCGAGGCTGCCTCGTCGTCGACGATGACCTCGATGTCCCCGCGAGGGGGGAGATCCGTGAGCATTCCACCGTTGTCCGCGTCCAGGAGCGCAGCACAGATGTGGCGGCAAGGATCGAAGTCCGTGCGTTTGAGGCAGGAGCAGCCGACGAAAAGCGCCTCGTCTTTCCATGCGGCCGAGCAGACGTAAGAGGCGCTACCCTCGTCCACCCTGGCCCGGGTGTGGCGTGGTGTGCCCTCGAGGACTTTGACGCAGCCCGTCAAGTGGGCAATGTTCCCTTCGACCAATGCTTCCGAATCGAAATCGGCGAGCAATCTCGTAAAAAACGCCAAGGTGACCTCCCGCCCAGAAATGAGCGACTCCTCCTGAGGTTGAATGATCCACCCGATGAACCGGTATCCAATCAAGTGAGCCGCTCGGATGCAAGACCCTGAACTCCTGAACTCCGGAGCTCGAGAGCTCTTGCGCGTGTGGACAGCGGAGCTTGCGTGAGTTACCCGTCAGCCTGGAAAGACCCTTTCACTTCTTTTGTCGCTTCCGCTTTTTGAACAGGTCGAGCAAATCTTCCAGATCGGACTCCTCTTTTTTCCCCGAGTCTCCCGCGCCGGGTTTCAAGATCTCCTGGATAATCTTGTCGAGACCTGGCAGGGACTCAAGCGAGGTCTGGAGCTCTAGCCGGGGCTCGAGCAGAGTTCCGCGCAGCCGGAGCGGAAAGACCTTGTCGCCAAGAATCTTCCGCGACTCCTTCAGGACTCGCAGGATCTTCCTGTCGCCGATCGTCTCCGCGAGGGAGCCCAAGTCGACCCCAAGGTCCATTCTGCGGTCGAGCCAAACGTGCCCCGCCAGACCGAGATTGCGAAGCTTGCCGCCCTCGCGGCCGAGAAGGAAGAGCTTCTTCACCTCGACCTTGCCTGCTGCCATCGTGAAATCTGACCCAATCTCGGTGAAGAGCACGTCGCCAAGATCTGATCCGATCAGGCGAGACGCCTCTGCCAGGAATCGCGAGCCGTGGATCTTGCCTTCACGGATGCGCAGCACGCCCTCACCTGCCAGAGAGCGCTCGAGGCTCGCCGTGTCAAGCCCGCGTCCGGAGATCTCAAGCGTGGCCGTGATCGCGCCCTCGAGGGCTCCCTGCTGATCTTCCAGCGCAAGGAACGGAGCGGCGTAGGCGAGAAGCGGTGCGAGCTCGTGGCTGGCTACAGCGCCTTCGACCTTCACGCGGCCGTGGTACATGGGATCACCCTCCCTCAGGTCGAGTACAATCTCCGGGGCTATCGCGCTCCCCCCGTTCACGGTTGCCAACAAATCCCGAGCTGTAAAAACACCGCCCTCCGCGACCAGGGTTGTCGCCATCCCTGTCCAAGTAAATCCGCCTCCCTTGACAGGCCCCGTGAGCTCCAGGCGGCCTGAGCCGTGAATGGTTCTCGACCACGACTCGCCGTGGCCGCGGCCTTCGACCCTCAGGTCGGTGATTCGTGCGCGTGCTTCGGGGGCCATCTCGGTTCCGGCTGGCAGCGTGAGGCCGAGGAGATGAATGAGGGCCAGGAGTTTGGTATCGAGAGCAGCGTGGACTTCAAACGGACACCCTGCCTCGATGGGTCGAGCTGCGCCCTCGATTCGAGCGTTGAAGCTCCGACCCTCCAGCTCGATCAAGAGGCTCGTCGCGTCGCTCTCCGCTGGAACCGCGCGCAAGCTCACGCGGAGGTTGTCCTCCTTGAGCCCATGAGTCCGGTTCTTGATGGGAAGAACAATGTCGAGGTCCTTGCCGTCGAGAGTGGCCAGCAGCTGGAAGCGAGCGGGCCAGGCGGGTGGCCATGCCCCGAGGTCGGCGAGGCTCGAGACTCCGCCGAGTTCCACGGAGCCAGTGAGCGAGCCCACGAGGCGGGCGGTGGAGAGCGCTGGCACGGCTCCTCGCAAGCTCGCGAGCGCCGGCGCGAGGTCAAGTCCGAACTTCAGAGCTCCACGGGCAGCTCCCTTCGCCTCCAGTGGCAACCCGATCGCGGCCTCCCCGATGCGAAGGAAGCCCGCGTCGAGCGAGCCCCGGAGCTCAAGGCTCTCCGTCCCGAGTTGGAGCCTGAGATCTCCACTCACGGGTGTCTCGGGCGCCAGAACCCCAAGGAGCTTTTCGAAGAGGCCACGGTAGGGGAGGAGGTCGATGCTGGCGAAAGTCGCCTTCCCGTCGACCGTGGCTCCCTTGGTCCCCCCCGCGAGGCCTTGCACGACCACGTCCCCCTTGACGCTTCCTCCGGCTCCGACGTCAGCCTCGAGACTCAAGGAAATGTGGTGGGGTCCCCCCTCCAACAAGGCTTCCACGGACTCCACCTCTGCTTTCGCGCCCAGAAGGTCGTCAAGGTAGACGACGCGGCCGCCTCGCAGAATGGCGGACAGATTCAGGGGCAAGCCGGGGATGCTGGAGAGAGGGCTCCGTGCCTGCTTCAGTTGCTTCACGTCTCGCGGCTTGCCGTCAGGTGTTCCCCCCGGACTCCCCGCTGGCTCCGGGGTGTCTTTCCGAAGCACACGCTCAAAGTTGAAGCGGCCCGCGACGTTTCGGTGGACGAAAATCGTTGGAGAGTCCACTTCGATTTCGACTCCCTCCTTCCCGCGAAGGAGGCCGAGGAGGCCGCGTTTCACCGTCACAGTGGCGATCTGAACCGGGTCGTCGTCTTTTGGGAACCCCTCCGGCGTTCCGATGCGCAGGCCCTCGATGCGTTGCACACCGAGCCAGGAGAACGATGCTCTCTCCGCTGTCACCGGGGAGCCCAGTCGGCCGCGAGCCAACCGTTCGAGTGTGCCCTTGCCGAGAAGTCCTGGTAGCAAGGCCAAGACGCCGAAAAGCAGCAGCAGCATGAGAACAACCCCCAAGAGAAGCTTCGTTCGCAGACGGCGAGGCTTGCTTGCTCGGGGAGCATCCATCTCTTCGCTCATGCGGGCATCTTCGCCTCTTCACGCTGCCGCACAAGCCTCAAGCGAGGCCAGTGTTGGCCGCGCGCGGGCAGTTCGTCATGGACCGTGAGGTATCTCGACCCACCTGCCTTCGCGAGCCGACTCATACGCCGCTTCCACAAGTTGCACCGCCTTGTAACCGTCGTAAAAACTCGTCTTCACCGGTTCCCCTGTCAGGATGGCCCTCACGAACTGCTCGTAGGGCTGCGGGTACGGCTCGCCAGGGTCCAGCTCCCGTGGTGGCCCCTGGCCCGCTCCGAACGAAGTGCTGTAGCCCAGCAGGCCGAAGCGGCCATGGCTCATTATCCGACCCGCCTCACCTGTCACTTCAACGCGCGCCGTCGTGTTGCCGTCCGGGTCACATCCACGCGCAAGAAAGCTCGTGTGCACCACTCCGTACGCACCGCTCTGGAATTCAAGGAAGTACCCGGCGGAATCTGGAACTGCCACCACCATGCCGTCCGGAACGTCCGGGAACTTTCTGTGCTTCTCGGACGTATGCAGCACCGCATGGACCCTCTTTACCTCGCCGCACAAGAAGCGGGCCATGTCGAGCACATGAACAACCTCATGCACAATGCCGCCTCCGGACTCGGGCCTGAAACGCCACGAGCGTATGTTCGGGCGAGCATCGTACTGAAGCGACATCATCCAGGTGATCGTGCAGTGATAAGTCTTGCCAATGAATCCCTGGTCGATGTACCGCTTCATGCGGCCCACGGGCGTGCGGCCGCGCTGGTTGAAGTTCGTGCAATGCACCACTCTTGCCCTGTCCGCCGTCTCCAGCATCTCCTTGCACTGCGCGGCGGTCATGGCCAGGGGCTTTTCGCACAGCACGTGCTTGCCAGCAGCGATGGCGTCCATCGCGATGCGGTGGTGGGAGTCCGTGGGAGTGATAATGTCCACGGCGTCCAGACCGTCCAGCTGGAGCATCTCCCTGTGGTCCGTGAACGCGTGCGGCACCTTCCACTGCCTTTGCATCTCCCCGAGAGCCACAGCATCCCGCCGGCAGAGAGCGACGACCTCAACGTCGGGAATCTGCGACAGAAACTGCATGTGCGTAGTTGCGAATCCCCCGGCGCCTACGATTCCGAGGCGGACTCTCAGCGGCATGTGGAACTCCGTGATGATGAGAGGGGTCTCAAGGCCTCCATCCGGGCGTGGTAGGGGTTGTCAAGCCGAGACCTCCGCAAGTGCTCCGAGGCGCGTGAGCTCAATGGCCTTCGATCCCCGGGCCCTTGTCTCCCCAACGATGCTGGTGTGGTGATGCCCCTTTGCGCGCAGTCGCCGGACTAGCTCCAGCGCCTTCTCCAGGGCCAGGGAGACGAGCAATCCACCCGAGGTCTCGGAGTCGAACAGAAGATCCTCGAGCCATCGGTCGATTGGCACAAGAGCGGCCACCTGGTTGCCCGCGTACTCGCGGTTACGCCGCGCGCCCCCGGAGAGCATCCCCTTGCGCGCAAGCGCAAGCACGCCCGGGAAAAGCGGTACAAGGCTCGGATCGAATCTCAGTGTCACACCGGACGATTCGGCCATCTCGTACGCGTGACCCAGGAGGCCGAAGCCGGTGATGTCGGTCGACCCGCGAGCCTCGAGTTCCAGCATGGCCTCGCTCGCGTCCCGGTTAAGAGTGGACATGATATCGATCGCGTCGCGAAGGCCCTTCGGATCGATGGCCTGACGTTTGATCGCCGTCGAAACGGTGCCCATCCCGATGGGCTTCGTGAGCACCAACGCTTCCCCGGCGCGTGCGCCAGCGTTGGACATCAGCCGATCGGGGTGGATCGTTCCGGTCACCGAGAGGCCGTACTTGATCTCCGTGTCCTCGACCGTGTGCCCGCCGACAACGACGGCGCCGGCCTCGATCACCTTCTCGGCGCCGCCGGCGAAGATTTCTCCCAGCACGCTCGTGGGACGCTTCTTCGAAGGAAAGCCGGCGATGGCCATGACCGTGAGCGGCTTCCCGCCCATTGCGTAACAGTCGCTCAAGGAGTTGGCGGCGGCGATGCGTCCGAAGTCGCGTGGGTCGTCCACGATCGGCGGAAAGAAGTCGACGGTCTGGACGATCGCGAGATCCGGCCGCAATCGAAAGACGCCTGCGTCCGAAAATCGGGCGTGGCTTTCGATGAGGTCCGGATGCGACATGGGCGGCAGAAAGCTGAGAGCCTCGACCAGGCTCTTCGGGGACAGTTTCGAGGCTCAGCCAGCGCAGGAGGCGTGCTGGGTAAGGCGCAGCTTCTTCTTGAGGCCAAACATGGAGGAAATTATAGCCGCTGCGGGGGAAGTCTACCTTCCCCGCGAGGAGTAAACCCCATCGGGAGAGAGCCCAGTTTCTTGCTTGAGGAGCCACGTGCGTGCGATTAGCGTGCTGCGGTGCTTCTTTGCCCATGAACAATCCCCGCAGGTCCGCAGCCGTCATTCTTCACCGCGACACGGGTCGTGGTCTCGAGGTCTACCTGGTCAAGCGCTCGGCCAAGTTGCGGCACTGGGGGGGGCAATGGGCATTTCCCGGTGGCGTGGTGGAGCCAGAAGATGCTCAGGTTCCGCTCGCGGGCGGAGGGGGCCTTCAAGGGGCTGATCCTGCGCTGATTGCGTGCGCCTCCAGGGAGCTTCGCGAGGAAGTTGGAGTCTGCGTCACTGCTGACGCCTCGAGGTTCCGATGGGCTGTTCGTTTGATCACCCCGCACTTCTCAACCGCCAGGTACGAGACGACCTTTTTCCTGGTCGAGACATCTGAGGAGCCAAGGGTCGTCGATGCAGAGTTGACCCAGGGAGTCTGGCGTCTGCCGAAAGAGGCGCTGGACGATTGGCGGCTGGGCCGAGTGCAGATCGTCCCGCCCGTGCTGGACATTCTCGACCTCCTGGGGACGCATGGAGTGGAGGAGACTTGTCGCCGGCTCCGATCCGAGCCGCCTGAATTTGAGCTCTCCACACGCTCCATCCGCCTCGCTCCGGGCTACGAGGTCGTGCCAGTCGAATCACCGCCACTGCCCGTCGAGATTCCTGTCAACGTCTTTCTCGTGGGCTGGGGACGTTTCGTCCTTGTCGATCCGGCTCCGAGGCAACTGCGTGAACGAGAGCAGATTTTCAGCGCAGTGGATCGACGACGGGCTCGAGGAGATGAACTGCTTGCGATCGTTCTCACGCACCACCACCCCGACCACGTCGGCGCCCTGGAGGAAGCCGTCAGTCGCTACAAGGCGCCCGTCTGGGCCCACGCGATCACGGGAAACCTCCTGGGGCGCAAGCTGGATCGAGCTCTTTCGGACGGGGCCGAGATCGACCTTGGGTTGGCCCCCGATGGTCAAGAAGGCTGGAGATTGAAGGTGCTTTTTACGCCGGGGCATGCCGAGGGGCACATCGCGCTCCTCGACGAGCGTCACAGCTCCTTGATTGCCGGGGACCTCGTCTCGACGCTTGTGAGCATGTACGTGGGTTCGCCCGGAGGCAATTTGCGGGAGTACTTCGCGTCCCTCGAGCGTGTGCGAGCCCTGTCGATCGTGAACCTCTACCCCTCGCACGGTGCGCCGAGTCGTGACCCAGGGAAGCTTGTCGATGACACATTGGAGCACCGTCGAGCGAGAGTCGAGGAAGTTCTTGGGCTCCTCGCGAGTGAGCCACAGGAGACCCGGAACCTCGCCTTGAGGATTTATCCGGGTGGGCTCGACAAGCTCCGACCGCTCTTCGTCCGTTCGACGCGAGCCGCTCTTGAGCGCCTCGTCGAGGACGGCAGGGCGGAGCGGTGCGGGGTTGATTCGTTCCGGCTCTCGGGGGCCAGCGCTCCGTGACGGTGCTGTTCAGGGCGCTGTTGAGACTTTCCAGCCGGTGAGCTCGTGCGCTTTCCCACTCGAATCGCGCACCTTGAGCTCGATCGAGAGCACACCGGCAGGCAGCTTCAATTTGGCCTTGTGTAGAAATTCAGGCTCACCCTCCTCCAGATCCCCCGCGACTTTCTCCCTCTTGAGCAGGCTCCAGGGTTCTGGTGTTGCTCCCGGGGGCACGATTCGGAAGCTCGAGGGATCCTGAGCGTACCAGACTACCAGATGAGTCTCCTCGCCCGGCTTGACCGGCCAGGGCTCGAGGCTGGCGGTGAAGTCGGTCACCTCATCGACTACCCATGCGTGCGCGGCAATTTTTTCAGGCGTCGACACCGCGACTCCCACGCGGTCAGCGAAGAACGTGACCTTCAGGATCATGGCGATCACCACCGCAGAAAGCGAGACCAGCGCACCGCGAGCAATGCGATTCATGAGTGTCCTCCTCGGGCTGCTTCAAGGCGTATTTCAGAGGCGAGCCTCAAGGATCGTAGCATCGTTCGTGAATGAAGGCTGTCGGAGGGGCACTTCAAGTTCCGCAAATCATGCGAAGCTCCAGAAATGTTACCGACGCGCTTCGGGATCACTTGCGCGCCGCCCGCGACGGGCTGCCTGGCGGCTGCGCCATGAATCCTGTCCTGCTCAGGTCGGCTGGAAGGCCGCCCGACAGTGTCGTGTCTCTCTAAAAATCGCGGGTGTACCCGGCAGTCCAGCCACCGTCGACGACAAGGACATGGCCATTCATGTAGGTGTTTTCGGGGTCGGCGAGGAAGAGGGCCGCGACAGCGATCTCGTCCACCGTTCCGGGCCGGCCGAGGGGCACGTGATCGAGCAAGCGTTGCATCTTGTCGTGGTACGAGCCGTCAGGGCCGTAGAAAAGCTTTCGCGTGGCTTCGGTGAGGGTGGAGCCGGGCGCGATTCCGTTGACGAGGATGCCGTGGGGCCCCAGCTCGAGCGCCATGGCCTGTGTGAGGTTGATCACCCCGGCCTTCGCAGCGCCGTACGCGCACTGGAGCCGAAGTGGCACCATGCCGGCGATGGACGCGATGTTGATGATTCTGCCGCCGCCTGTGCGGCGCATGAGCCGCGCTCCGGCCCGGCTGACGTGGTAGAGGCCGGTCAGGTCGACCGAAAGGACGCGGTTCCATTCGGCCTCGGGAAATTCGTCAATCGTCACCCTGTTTTGCATCGTGTTGATGCCGGCGTTGTTGACGAGGATGTCCAGC